>NZ_BAABCV010000002.1:0-430638 GCF_039539265.1 Mucilaginibacter panaciglaebae | reverse complement strand
CCACTAGCGAAATGAAGGTAGCTATCGACAGATAAATAGTGTAAACTTATTTCAGTACTAAATTAAAAGTGTAAATTCAATTAAGTATTAACAACCAAATCTGTAAACTTTTTTCAGGACGGGTCAGACTTAAAAGTTATAAAAAGTGATCCAAAGTGATCCAAATTTTGCGGTCGAAACCTGTAATTTACTTATTATCAATGAGTTGATTTTTTGATGTGATCCAAGTGATACACATCCGCACGTGGATCACCCGCTATAATGAAACTACATTAACCACCAGCCAAATGAACCTATAAACCAAATAATTACTTCAATTCATCCAGAACCCTAAAAATTTCCTCCCTGATGTTTTTGCCGGGGCCATTGTAGTTGTTTACCATGATGCTGAAAACCAGTTCACGCCCCTGGTGGGTTTGGTAGCCGGTATAGGCTTGCACGTTATGGATGCTGCCGCTTTTCATATGCATGTCGTTATAAATGGGCAGGCTCTCATAAAAATCGGCGTACCACGCCTCTTTTCTGGCCGATTGCATAATGGTAGCTACTGTCATAGTAGTGATCCGGTCCTCTGGCGATAAGCCACAGCCATCAACCATGTCCATCGAGTTGACGTCAATACCACGCGCCTTCCAGAAGTTTTGCAGAATAGTAATGCCGTTTGGTGTGGTCACCTCTTTACCGCCTGTTTTAGCTACAAGGGCTTTTAGTAATTCCTCGGCATACAGGTTTAAGCTTTTGCGGTTGGTCCAGTAAACAATCTGGCTTAAGGTTGGAGATGGGTGTATAGTCAGCGTGGTTGTAATAGCCGGGGTCTGCTGGTTTTTTGCCGTCAGGCTCAAGCTTGACTCGGCAGTGCCGGTTACGGTTATGCCTAATCGTCTTAAAGTATCCAATAACCTGAAGGCGGCATCGTAAGCCGGATCAGGGTAGGCAGCAGCCACCAGTTTCTTAGTTTGATCGACAGCGTAAGTGCCACGCAGGTACACGATATTAGTTAAACCCGCAGGCAAATAGGGATAAGCATTATCGCCGGTGCCCGCTACGCCGTTGGTGAGCTCGCTTTTAAACGTCAGGTAAGGGACAGCCGGCGTAGTGCCGCTAACTTTTATCGGCGTACCAACCGGCCCGGTCTTTAAGTTGATATCAAACTGATTCTCATGCCAGCAAAGCGCGGTAGCTCCGGCGCCGTAATAAGTGCCCAGATCCTGCCATATCCAGCCATCTGGGATGGATTGGGTACCGTACGCGCTGTCATCGCCAATAATACGGCCATTTATTTTTCTGATGCCTGCCTTTTTCAGCGCAGCTACAAAAGCGTTGAGTACATAAGTTTGGGTAGTGTTTTCCCAGCGCCAACTGCCCAGGGTAGGGTCGCCGCTGCCTTTAATAATGATATCACCATTTAGCGTGCCGTTGTTTATTGTACCATTGTAGCCAAAGGGTGTTTGATACCTGAAATCCTTACCTAATAAATTGAAGGCGGTTATAGTGGTAACTGTTTTCAAAGTTGAGCCTGGTGCCAGGCCTGCATCCGCATTGGCAGTAAACACCCGTTCGCCGGTTTTAGCGTCCAGCACGGTTAATGATACAGTGCCGTAACGACACTGTTCACTGGCCTGTAAGCGGTTAAATGCTGTGCTTAGTTTTTGTTGTAAAGTGTTTTGCGCCCATGATTGGGTAACAGTTATTAATAGCAGACTAAACAGGGCTTTCAGCCGGTTCTTCATCATGGGTATTACTTTTTGTTATATAATAAATAGGTATGCCTATCAGCACAATAATCAGGCCCGGCCAGGTAAATTGCGGTTTGTAAATGATTAGCAGTATACAAAAGGCAATCCCCATCAGCATATAAATGGCCGGCAATACCGGGTAACCAAATGCTTTATATGGTCGCGGCATATTTGGGCGCTGTTTACGCAGGATGTAGATGCCCAGAATGGTGAGTACATAAAATATCACTACTACGAAGGATATCATGTCCAGCAGGTCTCCATACCTGCCGCTAAGACACAATATACTTGCCACAATGCACTGAATCCACAAACCGAAGCTTGGTACTGCAAATTTATTTAAAGTGCCGGTACGTTTAAAAAATAAACCATCTTTAGCCATAGTATAATATACGCGGGCGCCTGCCAGTATCAGTCCGTTATTACAACCAAAAGTGGATATCATGATCATCACCGCGATAACATACGTTCCTACCGGCCCAAAAATAACCTGGGAAGCGGCTACTGCTACCCGGTCTTTTTCTGCTGTCGCGATATCATGTAAGGGCAAAACACCGGTATACACAAAATTGATGCTTACGTAGATGATGGTTACAACCAGTGTCCCCAAAAACAAGCTCAAACCAATATTACGCTGCGGATTGCGCACCTCGCCCGCAATAAAAGTTACGTTGTTCCAGGCATCGCTACTAAAAATAGAACCCACCATCGCCGCGGCTATTGCCCCTAAGGCAGCAGCCATGGTATAAGACGATGTGCCGTCAAGCTTATGGATATTCCAGGCGTTGGTCCAGTTGGCGTGCCATACATTGCCCTTGATCATGATCAATCCAAAAATAATCAGTCCGAATAAGCTGGCCAGTTTGGTAATTGTAAACAAATTTTGGATGATCTTGCCGCTTTTAATACCCCTGGTATTAATATAAGTAAGGCAGATGATCAATACGATAGATACACATTGCGCGGCGCTAATAGTAAAGTGGTACGAACCAAGCATGGTCGAGAACAGGATATTATCCTCGCTCACAGCAGGTATAAGGTAAGCGGTAAATTTAGAAAAAGCGACACCCACCGCAGCAATTGTACCGGTCTGTATAACTGCAAAAAAGCTCCATCCATATAAAAAGGCAATCAATTTATTGTAAGCCTCTTTTAAATAAACATACTGGCCACCTGCTTTGGGGAACATGGCGCTCAGCTCGCCATAACTAACCGCGGCGGTAAGTGTCATGAAACCGGTAATGAGCCAAACCGCAATTAACCAGCCCGACGAGCCCACGTTGCGGATAATATCGGCACTGACAATAAATATACCTGATCCTATCATGGATCCGGCTACGATCATAGTGCCGTCTAACAGGCCTAAAGACGCTTTAAGTTTGTTGGGTTCGGTGTTTTTACTCATTGTGAGGCGTGGGTTTTAAACTTCTAAGCTATTTAAAAAACTTTATAATTGACAGGCTATTGTAAAGAAATTAATTTGTTTAACTTGCAAAACCAATTACGTAAATCGCGCTTATATATAGCAAACTAAATAATAAACACTACTAACTTATATGGATTTTTTGAACACTTATTTACTTTACCTGATTCCGGTATTAGGCTTAATCGGAATCTTATTTATGATCATTAAATCGTCGTGGGTAAGCAGCCAACCCGCGGGCGATGAGTCGATGACTACACTGGCTGGCTATATTGCCGATGGTGCTATGGCATTTTTACGCGCCGAATGGAAAATACTTAGCTACTTTGTAATAATTGCCGGCATACTACTGGCCTGGTCTGGTACAACAGTAGCTACTTCGAGCCCTGTTATTGCCATATCATTTTTTATCGGCGCTTTCTTATCCGCTTTTGCGGGATATCTGGGTATGCGCATTGCTACCAAATCAAACGTACGTACCACACAAGCTGCTAAAACCAGTTTGGCGCAAGCATTAAAAGTGTCATTTACAGGTGGTACTGTTATGGGTTTGGGCGTTGCAGGTTTGGCTATTATTGGTTTGGGTTCATTATTCATTGTGTTTTACAGCATCTATGTTAAAAATGTTGCGGGTGCTGATGTTAACGGTGAGGCTATGGCCAAAGCGCTTGACGTACTGGCTGGTTTCTCGTTAGGTGCCGAGTCGATAGCGCTGTTTGCCCGTGTTGGTGGCGGTATATACACCAAAGCTGCCGACGTAGGTGCCGACCTTGTGGGTAAAGTAGAAGCAGGCATCCCAGAGGATGATGTGCGTAACCCCGCTACCATTGCCGACAATGTGGGCGATAACGTAGGTGACGTAGCAGGTATGGGTGCCGATTTATTCGGATCGTACGTAGCGACCATGCTGGCCACTATGGTATTGGGCCGTGAGATCGTATCGCACGATAACATGGGTGGCATTGCCCCGGTTTTATTACCTATGGTGATTGCAGGTTTAGGGCTGATCTTCTCGATAGTAGGCGCCTCGTTAGTAAGAATTAAAGACGAAAACTCAAGCGTACAAGCAGCATTAAACGTAGGTAACTGGGCATCCATTGTACTTACTGCCATTGCTACTTATTTTGTAGTACAATGGATGTTGCCTGCCGATACCATGCACTTAACCCGCGACCTGGATGCTAACGGTGTCCTGAAAGAAGGTTCGCTGGTGTTCACCAAAAACGGCGTTTTCGGTTCTATCCTGGTAGGTTTAGTGGTAGGTACATTGATGTCTATCATTACCGAGTATTACACCGCAATGGGTAAACGCCCGGTGTTGAGCATTATCCGTCAGTCATCAACCGGTCATGCTACCAATATTATCGGTGGTTTAGCTATTGGTATGGAATCAACCGTGTTGCCGATACTGGTATTGGCTGCAGGTATTTATGGTTCATATTTCTTTGCCGGTTTATATGGCGTGGCTATTGCTGCCGCAGGTATGATGGCTACCACTGCTATGCAATTAGCTATTGACGCTTTTGGCCCGATTGCTGATAACGCCGGTGGTATTGCCGAAATGAGCCAATTGCCGCCCGAAGTGCGCCACCGTACAGATAACCTGGATGCTGTGGGCAATACTACTGCAGCTACCGGTAAAGGTTTCGCTATTGCATCGGCGGCTTTAACCTCGTTGGCGCTTTTCGCGGCATTTGTAGGTGTAGCTGGTATCGAGCATATCGATATTTATAAAGCCAACGTATTGGCCGGTTTATTTGTGGGTGGTATGATACCATTCATCTTCTCTGCATTGTGTATCTCGGCTGTAGGCCGCGCTGCAATGGCGATGGTTGAAGAGGTTCGTCGCCAGTTCCGTGAAATCCCGGGCATTATGGAGTATAAAGCGAAGCCAGAATACGAAAAATGCGTGGCTATATCCACCCAGGCTTCTATCCGCGAGATGGTGGCCCCGGGCCTCATTGCTTTAATAACCCCGGTTGTAATAGGCTTTGTATTTGGCCCCGAAGTATTGGGTGGTTTATTGGCCGGCGTTACGGTATCAGGCGTGTTGATGGGTATTTTCCAAAGCAATGCCGGTGGTGCCTGGGACAATGCCAAAAAATCATTTGAGAAAGGTGTGGAGATCAATGGCGAAATGCACTTTAAAAAATCAGATCCGCATAAAGCATCAGTAACAGGCGACACTGTAGGCGATCCATTCAAAGATACCTCTGGTCCGTCAATGAATATATTGATCAAACTGATGTCGATCGTATCATTGGTTATTGCGCCGCACTTAAACCACGCGGTTAATAACAGCGCCCGTCTGCAAAAACAGATCAAACTGCAATCAATGACTACGCATGTCATCAAGGTTGAGAAAAAAGCATAGTAAGCTTAAATATAGATTAGAGAAGGGGATGCCGGTGATGGTATCCCTTTTTTTGTTTTGTTACGCAGAGTTTGATTCTGTTTTTAGATAAGAAGCCGGGCGGATAGCACTGGAACCGCACCTACCTGTGATTCTAAACGGTGCAAGCTGGTCACTATCTCCACAGAAGGTATTTACTTCATGGTATACTAAAAACTGATTGTAAATCGGACTAGCACATATCTCTTTTTTGTTTAATATTGCTGCCCGATTTAAAGATTCGAGATATGAAGCTTGTGGTGAATTTGCAAAACAGCGAAGAGGAAAGGGTGCTGCTTGCCTTTCTGGACAGTTTAGGATACGAGTATCAAACCCAACCTGAAACGGCCGACCGAACCGAAGCGACAGTGCCTGCCGAAGGCGAAACAACTGCACGCTCGTGGGAAGAGATAAAACTGGACCTTTTAAACCTATTTAATTAAGCCTTTAGAATACCGATCTTAATTCAATTAACCGATATAACAAATCCCGAACTTTTTTAGCTGTTTTCCGGCGACGTTTTTTCTCATAAAAATTAATTATGTTTGGGAATAACATTAACTGACTTTTAACTAAACATGAAGCTATTTATTAGAAAACCTTTGGCGCAGTTGTTAGCCGCCTCAAAAGAAGGTGAGGCGACATTAAAGCGTACGCTAGGCGTTGGCTCATTGATTGCCTTAGGTATCGGCGCTATTATTGGCGCGGGTATTTTTGTGCGTACAGCTGCTGCGGCAGGCGAGCATGCCGGTCCGGCCGTTACCATCTCATTTTTAATTGCAGCGGCAGGCTGTGCGCTTGCAGGCTTGTGCTATGCTGAGTTTGCCAGTATGATACCCATTGCCGGATCTGCTTATACTTACTCTTACGCCACCATGGGCGAGTTTATAGCTTGGATAATCGGTTGGGATTTGGTGCTTGAATATGCATTGGGTGCTGCAACTGTAGCTATAGGTTGGTCGCAATACTTCAATACCTTTTTAGACACGTTTTTCAACGTACACATTCCGTTTGCGCTATCACATTCGCCGTTTGAGGTATCAACTACCACCACCGGTATGTATGCGCCAGAGTTAGGCACTCATGGGCTAATTAACCTGCCTGCCATATTTATCCTGTTAATGCTTACCTTGCTGTTGATAAAGGGTACAGCCGAGTCGGCAGCGGTAAACAATGTCATCGTTATTATTAAAGTTGCTATTGTATTAATGATCATTGGTTGCGGTTGGGGGTTTATCAACCCTGCAAACCATACGCCATACCTGATCCCTGAAAACGCAGGTATTGTTAAAACCAATACAGGCTCGGTAAATTATGCTGATACCTTTAATCATGGGTGGCTGGGCGTGTTACGCGGGGCAAGCGTAGTGTTCTTTGCATTCATTGGTTTCGATGCTGTATCAACTGCAGCTCAGGAAGCTAAGAACCCGCAGAAAGACATGCCAAAAGGTATCCTGATCTCACTGGTGTTTTGTACTATTCTGTATGTCCTGTTCTCGCATGTGTTAACAGGCTTGGCGCCGTATAAAGAGTTCCTGGTACAGGGTAAAGAGTCGTCAGTAACTTATGCCATTCAAACCCACATGCCTGCGGCTTACGGCTGGTTGTCTAAATTTGTTACCGTAGCTATTCTGGCCGGCTTTTCGTCAGTTATCCTGGTGATGCTGTTGGGCCAAACCCGGGTGTTCTACACCATGAGTACTGACGGTTTGATATGGCCTATATTCTCAAAATTGCACGCCAAGTTCCGCACGCCTTATAAATCACAGTGGTTTTTCTTTGTGATGGTATCTTTATTTGCCGGCTTTATTCCCGACAGTATTGTGGGCGATATGGTGAGTATCGGTACACTGTTCGCCTTCGTGTTGGTATGTATCGGTATCTTCATTCTGCGGAGAACCGATCCGGGAATTACCCGTCCGTTTAAAACTCCGGCTTATTTGTTGGTTTGTCCTTTAGGTGCTGCGATCTGTCTGTGTATGATGGGGAGCGAGGGCCTGGAGAACTGGCTGCGTTTATTTATTTGGATGGCTATAGGTATCTGTATTTATTTCGGTTATAGTATCAAGCATTCACATGTGCGCCACGGTAAGCCCACTAAAGCCAACGACCCGCCGAACCCTAAATTTGTTGAGTAATTATCATCAATTTATAAAGTAAAGGGTTCCGGCAGTTGCGCCGGAACCTTTTTTGTTGATATTAGTTTTATAGCTTTGTATAACACCTAACTCATAAGCCATGCTTCCATTCAATTTAAGAGAGATCGTGTCGGTAACCATGATCCTATTTGCTATTATTGATATTTTGGGCGCTATACCGGTTATCATTCAGCTGCGCCAGCGCGCGGGGCATATCCAGTCGGAAAAGGCGAGTGTGGTGGTGCTGGTGCTGATGGTGGTGTTTTTGTTTGTGGGCGATAAGCTGCTCGAGCTCATCGGCCTGGATATAGCGTCATTTGCCATTGCCGGTTCGCTGGTCATCTTCTTTATCGCCATGGAAATGATACTGGGCATACACTTGTTTAAAAGCAGCGACGAGCTATCTAATACCGTATCCATTGTGCCGCTGGCTTTCCCGCTTATAGCCGGGGCGGGCACCATGACCACGCTGTTATCCCTCAAGTCGCAATACCAGACGCAGGATATCCTGGTGGGCATTGTCATTAACACGCTGTTTGTCTACCTGGTGCTAAAAAACGTGCAATGGTTAGAGAAGTTGTTTGGCAAAACGGGTATTGAAATATTACGTAAAGCGTTCGGGGTTATTTTATTAGCGATAGCGATTAAGCTGTTCAGAAGTAATACGCACTTGTAACCCCCCGGACCTCACAAGGGGAGGCATGACGAGTATTGTTTTGCGTGAATGTGAAACAGAATGAAACAAGGTTCTCATCTGAAAGGTACCAATGTGTTGAAAATAGTATGACCGTTGTTGAGTTTGTCGCCAGCAACGGCGAGTGATCCACGCGCGAATGTGTATCAATTTGGATCATTTGGATTAGTATGTAAAATTAACTTATTGATTATTAATATATTGTATTTTTTGTTTTCGAAAAGTGGATCACTTTGGATCACTTTTTATGACTTTTAAGTCATTTTTGGATCAGCTGATTTTTGCCCCGTCATTACAAGCGAAGCCTGGCAATCTCTGCTTGCCGGTTACAATTTGCTATTGATAACCTGTGTAGAGATTGCTTCGTTCCTCGCAATGACGCGCGAAATTAAATGTAAAAAAGGCCCCGATTGCTCAAGGCTTTTAGATATCACAAACTTGAGGGTTTACCTTTGTCCTTGTTGATGGGTTGGTTACACTGTTTGTCTGTGACTATATCTATATCGGTAAAATCGGCCAGCTAATTATAATACAGTATTAAATTTCATTAATTTTAATGCTGCATGCTTATTTAAACCTGCAACCTAAATGCCTCAACTTTGTAAGTTAGTATCATTACGGCGCTTATTACGACTGTTTAAATATACGGCCATAGTTATGGGTGTTTTTTTCAGTTCGCATCTTTTTGCACAGAGCTTTTACGTGGTTAATCCCGTCGGTGTAATAAGTAGACTTACGCTTAAAAACTCAACCTATACCCAACAGATCATCACAAATCCTTGCCTGAGTGAGTTCCGTACAGTCTACAGTATAGCCATTTACAAAAACTATTTTTATTATTTTGATTTCAACGGACTTATCAGGGCCACCATAGTTGGCAATGAGTTAACAAATTGTGAAAATTTGGGTAAAGGCTATGTCGGGGGAGAGGCGCTTACTGTTGATCAGAATGGTATACTATATGTTGCAAATGGCTACAACCTTTATAAAATAGATCTTGCGGCCAAAAGCCAGATCAAGATCGGTACGATGCCTTATAGTGGCGGAGATCTGCTGTTTTATAAAGATGAACTCTATATGGCTTCATATGGCGGCATTGTTAAGGTAAATTTAGCCGATCCTTCTCAAAGCCGTATAGTTATACCAGAGGCACGGAATGCATCTGGACTGGTATCGGCAGCATATAGTGGTTCAAAAAATAAAGTATATGCGCTTGTGGGCGTGACTGCTGTTGAAATTGACCTGGATAATTATAAAGTGGTGAGCCAACCAATTGAGATTGATGTAGATGTTGTTGACGGTGCCAGCGCTGTCGAGGATGGTGAGTTTCTTAAAATCCAGATCGATAGCATACGCCAATATCCCGATTGCCCGTATACTGGGAAAGGAACAATTGAAGTAATATGCGAAAATAAACTACCAGATTATACCTTCGAACTTAACGGTGTAACTAACAACACCGGCATATTTACGGGGCTAAGCCCCGGCACTTTCCAAATCAAAGTGAGGTCAAGTGCAGAAGAGAAGGATACGGTGATCACGGTGCCCAGATTTATGAGGTTAAAACCGCCGATAAATATTACAACCTCTGATGATTTGTGTGTGGCGCCGGGGCAAATTACATTAACCACTGATGCTGCTAATGATACATCGTATAGTATAAAATATAATAACGCAATTTACAGCGTAAACCACAGTTACACTAACCTTAAAGCCGGTAACCACCAGTTTATAGTTTTAAATAAAGCGGGATGCGAGATTGATACGATAAATGTGCTGTTACACAAATGTGCAATTCAACTTGATGGAGCCGACGTACAGCAGGAGTGCAATTTAATATTTAAGGGAAGCGTTCAAATAAAGACAAAGGCTACCGCAGTTTATACGTACAAACTGGGTGATACGACAAATCAAACCGGTATTTTTAATGGTTTAGATAAGGGGAACTATAAAGTTACGATAACCTCGGCCGATGATACAACGCAGATGGATGTTATTATACCCGATTATGCGGCATTATCGCCGGTTATCTCTTACAACGCCACTAAGGCTAATTGTGAAACAACCGGCAGTGTGAAATTTAACTTAACGGGCGACGCTACAGGATACACTATTAAGCTTGATGGACAGGTTTATCCTTTTTTGCATGAATTTAAATTATACGGAGGTACATATAGCTTTACTGTTATTAAACCCGATGGCTGCCTGCTAAATTTGTACACGGTAACGATAACTTCCGAAGCTTGCGATGACCTGTTTCTTCCAAACACTTTTACGCCCAATGGCGATGGCATTAATGACATATTCAAATTAGAAGCCGGCGACACGCCCGATAATTTTAAGTTCAGGATATACAATAGGTATGGCGTGTTGGTATTTAGTTCCGTCAATTCGCATGTAGGCTGGGATGGTAAATCCAAAGGTAAGCCTGTTCCGGTAGGAGTTTATTATTGGACAGCCACTTATGTCGATAATGGACGCCGGTCACTAGAGAAAAGTGGTTACGTGACATTGATAAGGTAGTGGGATTGTTTTTTTGCGCGATAATGCTAATAGGTCTATTCCAGGCAGCATGCTTCCCTTTTTTTTTGGGCCGAAGTTTGCCTTTTGATTCTTGAATCTAAGCAACCGGGCTCAACCTCGCTACAAACATACTATCCGCCTTATGCCCATAGCCTTTTAGCACCTTAACACTTTCAAGCTTCAAGTTGCACTCTTTGGTTAAATAATCAACCACTTCTTCATTCTCGGCTTTAAAAACAGAACAGGTAATATAAATAAGCGGCTTGCCGGGTTTCAGGAATTTGATAACGTTGCCAGCTATGGTTTTTTGCAGGCGCTGAAAGAAATCGATCTTTTGGGTTTCAAACTGCGAGATCATTTCGGGTGTACGGCCCCAGGTGCCTGAGCCGCTGCATGGGGCATCGAGGATAATACCATCGAAAGCATAATCGTGCAGTTCCTGATCTACGTTTTGGGTCAGATCCAGTTGCTTGCGCTGGTATTTCAATAATCCCGCGGAGCGGAAACGTTCATCCAGATTAGCCAGGATAGATTCGCGGATGTCGGATACTACCAGCTTTATGTCCGGCTCCTGCTCATGCAGTAATAATGATTTACCTCCACTGGCCGCGCAGGCATCCCACCAGGCATCCCACTTCTCAGGCTTAAAATATTTGGCTGTTTGCTGTGACGAATAGTCCTGCACCTCAAACCAGTGCTGGGTAGGAAAGATAGCCTCAAGCCGGGTGCCGTTAGGTAGCGAGAAGCAGCCATCACCCTCGTCTTTAAAAGCTATCTGCGCTTTGTTTAGCTCGGCTTTAACCAGGTGGTCATAACCATTGTGAACATGGATAAACAGATCAGGCTGTACAAAGAATGATTTCAGAAAAGCTTGCTTATCAATATCGCCCGAAATGCGGTCTGCCCAGGGGAAAACGTCGTCAAGCTTAAAATCAGCATAAGTTTTTTTTATCAGGTCGATCTTTTCTTCAATATCGAAGGCCACGCAGGCAGCCCAATCGGGTTTAAAGTGGTGCAGAAAGGAGTTGGTTTGCGTATTGCATAAAAACTCCGCAACCAGCAACCGTTCGTCGGCGGGCCGATTAGCCAGCGCTTTCCCCAGTCTGAAATAATTATATACCAAACGGTTGGCTACCTTGCGGTCGCTTGAGCCCATTTGTTTATTCTGGCGATAAAAGCCGGGCAAGAATTTGCTTAAAGGCGTCTCTGCCGGATACCCGGCTAAAATGCGCTGAAATGTTTTAAGCTGATTGATGGCTTTCATTCTACCTTCCTTAGTTCGTAATACCGATAGTCCATTACGTTAACATGCGTATTGACATACCCTACGCCCGGTTTCTTCACTAAATGAAAATCGTTGTGGATGCCTGAAAAATCAGCTTTGGTCATGTTTCTGACGTCGCCATTGTTTTCGCCTAATAACTTACCAAAATAAAGGCCCTGATCAAATCCTTTAATAGCATACCCGCTCGCTTCGGCATGAAAAGTTTTGCGGTATTGACTGATGAAATTAGCCGTCGCGCGTGCCTTGTAATCTACGCAGTCGGCAGAGGTAATATGCGTGCGTAACCGTTGCAAAATATCACTATGTAAAAAACTGTATTTCTGCCAGTTGGGGTGGCCAAACAGTACAACCGGGTAGCGACTGGCTAAAGTGTCCAGCGAGTGCATCGTAATGGTGATAAAAGACTGGTTAGTAGATGGAATAATAAAAATGTTTGGCGAGGTTGCTGAGAGCTGCGGTAAAAGAGCATCGAGACGCCCCCTTACAACAACGGTCTGAATAACCTTGATGCGGTGCCCGCTCACACTGTCAATAGTATTTTTAAACGGTATAATGTAATCATTCTCCTCAGAGTAGCCAGACTTTAACACAAATACTTTTTGCGGCTGTAGCCGGTTCTGAATGTATTTAGCAGCCGTGGCAGCATGTTGAGCCAGCGGAGGCATAATGGTAACCAGGTTTTGATTGCCAATGGTGGCCGGCGCAGCCGGCGATAATGGCGAAACTATGGGTTTGCGCGGGCCGCTTAATGCCTGCGCAAAAGCTTTCATATCATCCGGGAAAATAGGGCCTATAATCAGGTCGCTGCCCCAGATATTGGGGTTAAAAGCCAGCTTGCGAGACTCGTTACTGATGCCCTGGGTATCAAAAACCCTCAACTTATAGTTGTAACCCAATGAAGTGAGCGAGTCGAGTGCCAGTTTAAAACCCTGATAATAATCAAGCGCAATATTGGCCTGTTTTAAGGTTGTGTTAGTATAACTTGCCCCCGGGTTTAAATGATCCAGCCCAAACGGCAACAGCAGCGCAATGCTTGATTGCCTTGCTGCTACCGGTTTGGGTTTTGGCTGCTGGGGTTTATTTACAGGTTTCTCAGTTTCGGTTTTAGGGGGTGCCACTACCGGCCGCACCTTTGGTGAACAGGCGGCCGCTAACAAGGCTATCCCTAAAAATATTAACCACTTATTCCCACTCGATGGTGGCAGGTGGTTTCGAACTGATATCATATACTACCCGGTTTATTCCTTTTACATTATTAATAATCTCGTTCGAGATATTGGCCAGTAAGTCATAAGGTAAATGGCACCAATCTGCAGTCATACCGTCAACCGACTCGACCGCGCGCAGGCTCACTACGTGCTCGTAAGTACGTTCATCGCCCATAACACCTACCGACTGTACCGGTAAAAATATAGTACCGGCCTGCCATACTTTATCATAAACACCGGCGCTGCGCAAATTGTTGATAAAAATGGCGTCAGCCTCCTGTAAAATAGCGACTTTTTCAGGAGTAACTTCACCCAATATCCTGATAGCCAGACCGGGGCCGGGGAAGGGGTGGCGGCCCAAAATATTGTCAGAAATATGCAACGATTTACCTACACGGCGAACTTCGTCTTTAAACAGGGTATTTAACGGCTCAACAACTTTAAGCTTCATAAAGTCGGGCAGGCCGCCTACGTTATGGTGCGATTTAATGGTAGCCGATGGTCCTTTAACTGATAGCGACTCAATAACGTCAGGATAGATAGTGCCTTGTCCCAGCCATTTTACATCCTGTACCTCATGTGCAGCATCGTCAAATACCTCAATAAATACGCGGCCTATGGCCTTACGTTTTTGCTCAGGATCTGACAAGCCGGCCAAAGCATCATAAAAACGTTGTTTGGCGTCAATACCGCGAACGTTAAGGCCCATATGTTTATATGAGTCTAATACAGATTCGTATTCGCCTTTACGCAACAGGCCGTTATCAACAAAAATACAATACAGATTTTTGCCGATGGCATGGTGCAGCAATACAGCTGCAACCGATGAATCTACACCTCCCGAAAGACCTAACACTACTTTGTCGTCGCCCAGTTTTTCTTTTAATTCTGCAACGGTAGTTTCAACGAACGAGTCGGCGGTCCAGTTTTGTGAGCAGCCGCATATATCAACCAAAAAGTTTTCGAGCAATTGCTTGCCGTCTAAACTATGGGTAACTTCAGGATGAAATTGTATGCCATAAGTTTGAGTACCGGTAACCTGGTAAGCGGCAACACGCACGCTGTCGGTACTGGCGATGATCTCAAAGTTGCTGGCCAGGGTAGCAATAGTGTCCCCATGCGACATCCAGACCTGCGAACCTGAAGGCACGCCTCTGAACAGTGGATTCCCATCCTTGATATATTGCAGGTTAGCACGGCCATACTCGCGGGTGCTTGACGGCAGTACCTCGCCGCCATTAAAATGTGCCAGGTATTGTGCGCCATAGCATACGCCCAATAAAGGCAGCTTGCCGTGAAATTGCATAAAATCGACATGCAGCGCATCTTCCTGGCGTACTGAATACGGGCTGCCAGACAGGATCACGCCTTTAACGGAGCCGTCGATTTCAGGAATTTTATTAAACGGATGGATTTCGCAGTAAATGTTGAGTTCTCTTACCCGGCGTGCTATCAATTGGGTAAACTGTGAGCCGAAGTCAAGAATGAGGATTTTTTCTTGCATGGGCAAAGATAGGATTTTGAATTGAGATGTGAGGAAGAGAATTGAGAAAACGCCTTCAATAAAAAAGCCTCACCGTTTTCACAGCGAGGCTTATCATATTAAACGATATTACTAAAAACAGATACCGATATTAAAGCTGCTGGTATTGTTATGAAGTGATTCGGTTGAGTTTTTGGAAACGTTAGAAATGCCGCCTTGTTCGCCATATTCAATAAACAGTTGGGTTTGTTGAGACAAAGGTAACTTAACACCTATGCCTATAGCCAGGCCGGCGTCTGAATTGTTAAAATAGCTTTTGGTGTTAATAAGCGTGTTTGAACTTTCAGAAGCACCAAGCAGGAAACCTACGTACGGACCAAAGTTTAGATACCAATTTTTGGTACGGCCAAAATGCCAATTGGCTAAAACCGGTACAGTTAAATAGCTCAGTTTGTAATCAACATTATCAATTTCGCTTCCGTCGTCAAAAGTAATAAAACCGTTGGCCCAGCCTTTTTGCTGATAGTTTGCACCTACATGCAGGCTCCAGCTTCTTGAAAAATATTGATCAATTGCTATGCCGGCATTGAAGCCAAGTTTGGCATCGGTATGATCGTTGTTTGTATTAGAGACGGATGAGCCATTGAAGCCTACACCTGCTGAGAATTCAGTAGCAGAATAATTTTGTGCTTTTGCAAATTGTAAACACGCGACAACAGCGATAAATGTGATTAAGATTTTTTTCATAATTGTGACAAATAAGTTTAAACAAAGTTAACATTTTTCTAAATACAGATTGTTATTAATAAAGATACCGTAGGGTTGTTTGCCTATATTTGACTTATGCTAAGGAGATTTTTTTTATTATTTATAATTGTTGTTATTACTGGTTTTGCGCGGGCCCAGACCAGGGCGGATGCCGTTTACAATAAATACCTTGATTTTAATTTAAAACGATTTGAAGGCAAAGCTGCTGACGCACTTAAAATAGGAGAGGACATACTATCCGATGCCGGCCAACTGCCTGCTAAAAGTCAGATAAGTTTTTTTAATGGTTTGGCTAAGTTGTATGAGGATGACAGCCAATCGGCAGAGGCTATACCGCTTTATGAAAAAGTAGTTGCTGCCCAGCCCAACTACTATGTTGCACACCGCGCCCTGGGCTATTTGTATTTAAGGCCCGCCGATGAGTTGTATGCCAGATTGGAGTCGGGCACCGGCGATACCGAAACTGCCTCGCTTTATAAGGCGGCTGTATTAAAAGCCATGCCACACCTGGAAAAAGCCGAAGCTTGCGACCCAAGCGACGAAACCTTAGCGCTTATTAAAAAGCTTTATACTAATATTCATGACGAGGCCGGTTTGCAATCGCTTGGTAAGCGGTTGACCGTACTGGCCAAAAACTGTCTGGATATTTTAAGTGATTAAAACAAAAAGAGCCACAGAATTATCCGTGGCTCTTTTGTTTACATTTATGTTAAGGTTTAGAATCTTATACCTGCACCCACTGCTTGTCTCATCAAAGTGGCCGAACCATTTGATTGATCTGCTAATACGTTTGCAGTACCGAATTGCCAGTTATATTCAACAAAGAATTTCAGCCTGTCGTGTTTGTATGAAAGCGGAAATTGTATACCCAGGCCTGCATTGACGCCGGCATCTGTGCTGGTAAAACGGCTTTTCTCATCGTTATTATTGTAGTCATTACTCGCGTTCATTAAAATACCGATGTATGGGCCTACGTTTACATACCAAAGTTTTTCAACGCCGATATGCCAGGTAGCTAAAACAGGTATGGTTAAATAGTTCATGTTGAAGTTAACGTTGATTACCTGCTTGGTGCCGTCTGAATAAATACCGTTGCCCCAGCCCTTTTTATCATATATAGCCTCGGCTTTGATGCTCCAATGGTCGGCAACATAATATTCGGCATGAAAAGCAAAATTGGGTTCAACAAGAGCCCCGGTACCGCTTGAGTAGTCGGCATTCGACACGATGTAGGAACTGTTTAAGCCTATACTTGCACCAAAGGCCGTTTGCCCTTTCTTTTGTGCGTGCGATGCTGAATAAATTCCGGTCAAGATTAAAAGTGTGGTAAAAATTTTTTTCATTTTGTTATTGTTTGGTTTGTATAATGTGATGGTTGTTAACTGTATGATATAGCTTTTGCAAAATGTATTTGATAAAACATCAAGGATATGTAAGCAACTGCCTGGCTGCCATTGGCCTTCGATGTTAAATTAACATAGTGTTTTAAGGTATGGAAAGGCGTATTATAATTGTGACAAATTTTTCATAGTTGCTGACTTATAAGGTTGAACGAATATACTTTAACTTTTTTATCAACTCAAAAAAATATTATAATACTGACTTATAAGTTAGTGCTTTGAATTCAAAACACTGGTAGTACGTATGTATTATAAGTTGGCTCATAAACATTGATGTTTAAGGAAGAGACTTATAATTACCTGCTCAAATCATAGGGATTTTTTTAATTTCGCGTTTCATTACGAATAATTCAGGAAATGGACTATCAATTTAAGGATATAGAGCAGAAGTGGCAGCAGTTTTGGGCCGACAACCAAACTTTTAAAGCCCAGGACAAAAGCAGCAAACCCAAGTACTATGTACTTGATATGTTTCCGTACCCATCAGGCGCGGGCTTGCATGTTGGCCATCCGCTGGGCTATATTGCCTCAGATATCTTTGCGCGCTATAAACGCCTTAAAGGTTTTAATGTATTGCACCCTATGGGTTATGACTCGTTTGGTTTACCGGCCGAGCAGTATGCTATACAAACCGGACAGCACCCTGCGGTAACAACCGAGGCTAACATTGCTACTTACCGCCGGCAACTGGATCAGATAGGCTTTTCTTTCGACTGGAGCCGCGAAGTGCGCACCAGTTCGCCCGATTATTACAAATGGACACAGTGGATTTTTATGCAGCTGTTCAACAGCTGGTATAATAAAGACGCAGATAAAGCAGAATCAATTGATAAACTGGTCAAACGCTTTGAGCAAAATGGATCGGCTGGTATAAATGCGGTTTGCGATGAGGATATTCTGGTTTTTTCGGCTGAAGAATGGAAATCCAAAACTAATAACGAACAACAAGACGAATTATTAAAATACCGATTAACCTACCTGCGCGAAAGCACGGTAAACTGGTGCCCGGCGTTGGGGACCGTATTAGCCAACGACGAGGTAAAAGACGGTTTCAGCGAGCGCGGCGGTTACCCTGTCGAGCAAAAGAAAATGATGCAGTGGAGCATGCGCATTACGGCTTATGCGGAGCGCCTGTTACAGGGCCTGGACACCATTGACTGGCCCGAGCCACTAAAAGAAATGCAACGCAACTGGATTGGTAAAAGCACGGGTGCAAGTGTGAAGTTTCCTTTAGAGGTTCAAGAGTCAAGAATCAACAGTCAAGATTTTATTGAAGTGTTTACAACACGCGTTGATACTATTTTTGGTGTGACTTTCTTAGTAATAGCACCCGAGCACGAGTTAGTTGTGCAATTAACCGCTCCCGGGCAAAAAGCGGAGATCGACGCTTACATTGCTCAAACCAAAAAGAAATCTGAGCTTGACCGTATGGCCGATGCCAAGACCGTCTCAGGGGCGTTTACCGGCAGCTATGTGATAAACCCGCTGAATAATGAGCGTGTGCCTATTTATATCGCAGATTATGTTTTGGCCGGATATGGTACCGGTGCAGTAATGGCCGTACCGAGCGGCGATCAGCGTGACTTTTTGTTTGCCAAACATTTTAATTTGCCGATTACCCCCATACTGGATACCCAAAACATTGTTGATGAAGCCGACCCCACTAAGGAAGGTAAATATATTAACTCGCACTTTATAAACGGACTGGGCTACCAAGAAGCCACTGCGGCAATTGTTGCTAAATTAGAAGAGCTTGGCCTGGGTAAAGCCAAAGTGAACTTCAGGATGCGCGATGCTATTTTTGGACGCCAGCGCTATTGGGGCGAGCCGGTTCCGGTTTATTTCAAAGAAGGTTTGCCGCATCTTATCAGCGAAAGTGATTTGCCTTTGCTGTTACCCGAAATTGATAAATACTTACCAACCGAAACCGGGGAGCCACCGTTGGGCCGCGCCGAAGGCTGGAAGCATCCCGAAGGAGAATACGAATTAAGCACCATGCCCGGCTGGGCCGGCTCAAGCTGGTACTGGTACCGCTATATGGACGCGCAAAACCAAAACGCCTTTGCATCAAAAGAAGCCATTGATTATTGGAAAGACGTCGATCTGTATATCGGTGGTAGCGAACATGCCACCGGCCACTTGCTGTACAGCCGTTTCTGGAACAAGTTTATGAAAGATCTGAGTTTGGTGGTTGAAGAAGAGCCGTTTAAAAAGCTGATCAACCAGGGGATGATCCAGGGGCGTTCGAACTTTGTGTATAGATTGGTGGACGAAGAAGGGCGGGGTACTAATACTTTTGTATCACATGGCCTGATTAATCAATATAAAACATCACCATTGCACGTAGACGTAAATATTGTGGAGAATGATGTATTGAATATCAGCAGGTTTAAACAATGGCGTGATGAATATAAAGACGCTGAATTTATCCTGGAAAATGGCAAATACATCTGTGGTGTTGAGATTGAGAAGATGTCGAAATCTAAATACAACGTGGTAAATCCGGACGATTTGATTGCCCGTTACGGTGCGGATACTTTACGTATGTATGAGATGTTCCTTGGTCCGCTGGAGCAGAGCAAGCCATGGAATACCAATGGAATCGAAGGCGTATTTAAGTTCCTGCGTAAGTTCTGGCGCTTGTTCCATAACGATGCGTGGGAGTTTAAGGTGTCCGATGCTGAACCGGGCAAAGCCGAATTGAAATCGCTGCATAAGATCATTCGCAAGGTTGAGGAAGATATTGAGCGTTTCTCGTTCAACACTTCGGTTTCAAGCTTCATGATAGCTATTAATGAGTTAACCGATCTGAAATGCAACAGCCGTAAGGTATTGCAGGACCTGGTGATCGTATTATCATCATACGCACCGCATATTTGCGAAGAGCTATGGGTTTTATTGGGTAATGAGGCAGGCACCTTGTCCTATGCCCCCTATCCAAAGTTCAATCCCGCTTTTTTGGTTGAGGACGAGTTTGCTTACCCGATATCCATCAACGGTAAAACAAAAATGAACCTGAACATATCGCTAAGCCTTGAACCCAAGGATATCGAGGCTTTTGTTTTGGCTAACGCCGACGTGCAGCGCTACCTTGATGGCAAGCAGCCTAAAAAGGTTATTGTGGTTAAGGGCCGTATAGTTAATATGGTGGTGTAGCAAAATATCATTTATTAATCTCGAATACCGAAATGTCCAATATCAAATAATGAAGGGTGATTCGGTGTTCGATATTGCCAAAAAATAGTATAAACTTTTAGGACCGGTCACCTATTTCAGTACTAAATTTTAAAGTGTAAATTCAATCCAGTATTAACAAAAAATAGTGTAAACTTTTTTTAGGACGGGTCAGCGAAATCAGTGATCCAAAAATGACTTAAAAGTCATAAAAATTGATCCAAACTGATCCAAATTTCATAATCCTAATTGATAATATGCTCATTTTAAGTTAGTGTGATTTTGTGGTGATCCAAGTGATACACATTCGCGCGTGGATCACTATCACTTGATTTAAGCAACGATTAACAGATTAACCTAAGGTTGGTGGGGATTGATAATTCTTTTTCTTTTGGTCCGGCTTCGTACTTGCGACCTCCGATATATAGGGGATTTGTATTTCCCTTCGCATTGGCGAAAATGTTTAAAGCTGAACATGTTTTCTGCAAACATCATCTCATTTTGTAACATCTCCAACATAATTATTTAAAATAGTAATAAATTGCTGTTGCGTTGTAACATTTGCAGTAGTTTTGCGCCTAATTTCAAAAAATCTACAAATGAAACGCATTATTCTACTTATTTCAATAATTTGCTCGGTTGTCACCGCAAAGGCACAGTTTGGTGTTGGCGGAGGCGGCTCGTCTATTGTGGGCAAAATATCCGGAACAGTTGTCGACTCAGTTACAAAAAAAACGCTTGAGTACGGTACTATAACTTTATTCCGGACTACCGGTAAATCTCCCGTAACCGGTATATTGAGCGACGATAAAGGAAACTTTCACTTAGACAACGTTCATCCGGGCAAATATCGCCTGGAAATTAGCTTTGTGGGTTATCCAACCAAAGTGATTAAAGATGTTGAAACCACGCCGTCAAAACCTGATAATAATATAGGTACTATTGCTATAGCACAAAGTACCAAAGCTTTAAATGAGGTAACGGTTACAGGTACCGCCGCCCTGGTTGAAAACCGTATTGACAAGCTTGTTTATAACGCCGAGAAAGATGTTACTGCGGCAGGTGGCAGCGCTACAGATATTCTGCAAAAAGTACCATTGGTAAATGTCGATATTAACGGTAACGTGTCCTTACGCGGCGATGCCAATGTACGTGTATTGATCAATGGCCGTCCGTCGGGCGCTACCTCGGCAAGTTTGGCGGATGTTTTAAAAGGCATTCCGGCCGATCAGATCAAAAGTGTTGAGGTGATCACCTCGCCATCGGCCAAATATGATGCAGAAGGATCTGCCGGTATCATTAATATCATCACCAAACAAAAAAATATATCGGGCATAAGCGGCGGCATAAGCGGTGGTATGGGTACCCGCCAAAATAATGGAAACTTTAACCTCAATTACAACAAAAACAGGTTTAACCTAACCATGAATATAGGCGGCAATGCTTCATGGCCGCAAACGTCAAACACTTACCAGTTAACTCAAATTGATACCGGCTCCTTTCACTCCATCGAAGAAAGGAGAGGTACCAGTCGCCTTTCACGTCATGCTATTATGGGTTCGGTATCCGCCGGCTATGAGTTTAACGCTTATAATAGCTTAAATTCGAGCGTGCGCCTTACTCAGGTTGGGTTTAACACGAATACGAATACCGTTACTACCGGTACCAATTCGTTTAACACAAACCAGGTGTCACATGCTATACCGGCCAGCGGCTTTGACTGGAACGTAGATTATGTGCATAAATTTAAGAAAGAAGGCGAGGAGCTTGATTTTTCGACACAGTGGAGCCATAGTATTGGTAATACCGAATATACGAACATTTACTCGGCTGTAAATACCAATCAGAAAAACAAGATCGATGGTACCAATAACGAGTATACGCTGCAGGCCGACTATATAATGCCGTTTAATACCACCTATAAATTAGAGTCGGGTGCTAAATATATCGTCAGAAGAATCAGTACTAGTAATGATGTTTATTCGCCGTTGGGCAATGATTTTGTTTTCAATGACCTGGCATCAAGTACTTACGGTTACAACCAAAATGTAGGCGCGGCTTATTCGGTACTTACTATCAATCTGCCAAAAAACTACAGTATTTTAGCTGGCATAAGAGACGAGTATACTACCATCGACGGTAACCCTAACAGCGTGTCGCCAAAAAATGTGCCTTTTACGCAGGATTACAATACCCTGGTGCCAAGCTTAACTTTCCAGAAAAAGCTTACGGCCACACAGACATTGAAATTGGGTTACAGCAAACGTATCACCCGCCCAAGCTTGCAATACCTGAATCCATATGTTGACAGCACCAATATATCTGCCCAAAGGGTAGGTAACCCCAAACTGAGCCCGGAGGTATCGCAAACCATTGAGCTGGGATATAACACCTTTATTGGCGCGTCTGTGATCAACCTGTCTGCTTATTATAAACATACCAGCGGCTTAATTGAGGGTATTGCTACACCGATCGCAATTACAGTGAACGGCGTGCCACAAGGCGGTACGCTAACAACCTTCCAGAACATTGGTAACAATAACTCATTTGGCGGTAGTTTCTTCGGATCTATCACACCATTTAAAATATTGACCCTTCAAGGTAGTATTAACGCTTATACTTATAAGCCTGATCCATCAGGTGCATTTAACCTGCAGCGATCGCAAAACGGCACTTATGTGCAATATGGTGGTTTTATGCGCGGTACATTAACCTTGCCGAAAGACTTTATTGTTGAGTCGTTTGCGTTTGGTAGTTCTTCGCGACGTACTATACAGGGTACTAACCCGGCATTCAGTATTTTCGGCATGGGTTTTAAAAAGCAGTTTGACAAGAAAAAATACTCTTTAGGTGTTAACGTTATTCAGCCATTCAGTACTTATAAAGATTTCAATTCAAACATTAGCAGCAAAGGCTTTACTCAGGTTAGTAAGTTTCAATATCCCTTCCGCTCATTTGGCTTAACGTTTAGCTACAACTTTGGTAAGATGAACTTTAAAGCACCTAACCCGATGGAGAAAAAGAAAGGCATTAACAACGACGACCTTAAACAAGATGATAGCGGCGGCATGGGCGGCGGCGCTGCAGGTGCAGGCGGCGGTGGCCGATAAGATTTAACAATTATCAATATAAAAGCGCGGGGGTTTAAACCCCCGCGCTTTTTGTTTACTCTGTTTGGATATTAATACCTATCCGCTTCAGTAACAACGAAGCATTGAAGGTTTTGCACTCGCCATGCTTTATCTTGTAGTCGAATAACATTTCGCCGTCGATAACCTGTATATCGAAGTAAAAATTGCGCACGTAATCTGGGTATTTATCTTCCAGTTGAGCAATTTGCAAGTCATGCGTAGCTACCATACCTACTGCTTTTTTACTGATAAGCTGCTCAATCACTGCTTTTGATCCCAGGTATTTGTCTACCGAGTTGGTGCCGCGCAGCATTTCATCAATCAAAAAGAAAACCTTGTATTCAGTTTCTACCGCGGCCAGCAGCATTTGCAGTCTGTCAAGCTCGGCTTTAAAGGTGGAGGTGCTTTCGTTCAGCGAGTCCTTAATACGCATATAACTTACCATGGTCATGATAGACAAACGCATACGCTCCGCACAAACGGGTGCGCCGCATAGCGCCAATACGGTATTAATGCCAATAGTGCGTAAAAAGGTACTCTTGCCCGCCATATTTGAGCCCGTGATGATATCGATCTTAAAGGTGTCCGACAGCTCATAATCATTGGTAATCCGGTTAGTACTGTTGATAAGGGGGTGAGCGATGTTTTGAGCTACAAGCGTGTAAGCCCCACTATCTTCGATCTGCGGGATGCTCCAATCCGGGTAATTAAAACGCAGGCCACCAATACTGGCGATAGCTTCAAACTCGGCGATGACTTCAAACGCGTCTTCCAGACTTTCATGATTGTTGCGTTTCCATTGCTCAATAGCTATGCTTTGTTTAAGTGCCCACAGAAAGAACAGGTTTAGTACAATGCTTACCACTATGTTGAGGTTATAACTCATTTTCTCAATGAGTCTGGCCAACCCCGCAATGTTTTTTGAAGTTTGGTTTTGTTTGATCCTTTGCGCGAGATTGCTGTTATAGGCCGATCTCCAGTCTTCTTTTTCAATCTTGTCAAAAACCGAGGCGTAGCCACTTAATATTTTGCTGATCTTATCGGCAATGGCAGACGATTTGGCGATATAACCTCCTTTTAAGCTCACTATAGACATGTTTGTTACAGCCAGTAATATGGCAATAACCGTTGCTATCGGCCAAAAAAATGAGCCAATTACCGCAATCAACAACAGATATGGCGCTACCTTAATATATTTACTCAAGGCGGCCTCGCCCGGCATATTTAAGGGCGCGTGCAGGAAGGCAAATAAGCCTGTTAGCGAGTTTGCATCTGTTTTAACGGCAAATAACAACAGGGTTTGAAATTCCAGCTTCCATTGGTTTTTGTCAGCTATTTCCTGCGCGGCGGCCTGGCGGTCCAGTATGACCGGCTTTTTGGCCGGTGCACTTAACCATTGCGCCAGTTTAACCAAGCCAGATGCGGTGGCCGACCGGTTCATCAATTGGAATAGGGACATATTGCCAAAAATGTCCAGGTCAGATGTATAAAAATGTTTTTCATTGCTGAAACCCGCGCCATTGCTGTAAAGATTGCCGCGGGTTTGTAAGCTGGTTATTTCGTTATCGTTGATCTGTTTTAAGTGGCTGTAGTACTTGTGCTGTTTATCATAACCGCTTTGTTTCTGCACCAGCCTTGCAAATATCAGCAGTAACAAGGGTACAGTAATGCCTATAATAAGCGGGTTATTATATACGGCCCCCAGTAAAATAAAAAAGCCCAGTGCAACAAAGACGGCCAGACGCGTCATAGCATATGTGTTTGACAGTCCTTTAAATTTATCCGCTTCTTGTTGTGCCGCTTGCGCGTTTTGCTGGTAATAGCCTATAATATCACGTTGCATGTTTCTCAAAAAAATGTTGGGTCAAAATAACGACTTATATTTAAATAACCATAGTTTTACACCTCGCCCAGCTCTCTCTAATGAAGCGGGGCAATAGCATTAAAGGCCCCCTCCTTCGGAGAGGATTTAGGATAGGCGATGAAGATAACTTTCTTAACCGTAGGCAAAACAGAGGACGCTTATCTGAAAGATGGCATAGAAAAATATGTAAAGCGCCTCAAGCACTATACCAGGCTTGAGCTGATTGACCTGCCAGAGCTAAAAAATACCAAAGCACTTACAGAGCAGCAGCAAAAAACAAGAGAAGCCGAGTTGATTCTCAAAAAAATCATGCCGCTTGATCATGTTATCCTGCTGGATGAAAAGGGGATGGAGCTAACCTCCAAACAATTTGCCGCTTATATTGATAAAAAAGCGGTCGGCTCGACATCCACCCTGGTGTTTGTGGTTGGTGGTCCTTACGGTTTTGACCAGTCGGTTTATGAGCGTGCCAATGATAAGCTTTCGCTATCGCGGATGACTTTCTCGCACCAGATGATCCGCCTGTTTTTTGTAGAGCAGTTGTACAGGGCATTCACTATTTTGAAAGGCGAGCCTTATCATCACGAATAAGAAATCTTATTGTAGTGAAGAATATGTAAGCTATTCATTAGCCCGGCGGGCAGATTTTTCACTTCGTTCAAGAGAGCAGTTCTTCGCTATGCTCAGATGACAAGGTTTTTTAGCTAACTTTGTATCATGTCAGGTCACGACCATTCACACACCCACGATCACGACCATGGTTTTGGTCATCACCACGAACCACCCAAACTTGATCATTTAAATGCTGCCTTTATCTGGGGCATTATATTGAATTCTGTATTTGTAGTTATTGAGGTTGTCGCAGGGTTGATCACCGGCTCGTTGTCGTTGCTTACAGACGCCGGTCATAACCTGAGTGATGTAGTTAGCCTTGCATTGGCTTTACTGGCCTTCAAGCTTAGCAAAGTAGGCTCCAATGCCAATTATACTTATGGCTATAAACGGTCGACTATCCTTGTCTCTTTTTTCAACGCGGTAATATTGGTAGCGTCTATCGGTATTATTGTTTATGAAGCAATTATACGATTTATGCACCCGCAGGTTATTGAAGGCGACACTGTCGCCTGGGTATCATTGGTGGGTATCATTATCAATGCTTTTACTGCCTGGCTTTTTGTGCAGCATAAAGACAAGGACCTGAATGTCAAAGGTGCTTATCTGCACATGGCAATGGATGCTGTGGTTTCTTTAGGTGTTGTAATAGCCGGCGTGATTATTTACTTTACCAAACTATATTGGATAGACAGTGTGGTAAGTATGATCATCGGTATCGTCATTCTGCGCGGCACCTGGAGCTTGCTGAAAGACAGCCTTCGTCTTGAAATGGATGGTGTCCCAAAAGAAATGAACCTGAAAAAGATCAAGGGCGAACTGCTAAAAACCCCTGGAGTTGTCGACATTCATCACATGCATGTCTGGGCGCTCAGCACTACTGAAAATGCGCTTACAGCCCATTTAGTCATCGCACCGGCAGATCTTCATTTGTTTGACGGGATTAAGGCTGATCTGCGTCATCGCCTGCAGCACCTGGACATAAATCACAGCACTTTTGAGCCGGAGTTTGCCAATGAAAAATGCGATGAACAGGATTGTTAGGGCAGATGGATCTGATGTGCAAATGTGCAGATGATGTTTCGATGTACAAAGGGGGGCATGCTGAGGCTCTGGAAGCATAAGGGCAAAGGCCGATAAAGCCTTGCATCCATACGCGCACCCGTCGTAGTGCCTTAGCGTGACACCTCATATGAAAATAATATAAAACAAAAGGCTCGCGTCGCGAGCCTTTTGTTTTCATTCAATGCATTTGTACATCCGCACACTTGCATATCAAATCATTATCCTTTCTTAGACGGATTTTTCGGAGCGCTGACTTTTGGTGCCTGTGCTTTTGGTGCAGCAGCTTTTTTAGGAGCCGGTTTTGGTTTTTCGGTAACAGCAACTTTTGCAGGGCTTGCAGCCGGTTTTTCGCCTTCTGCAGCTTCGGGGGCTGCTGTCGGTTCTTCGTTAAACAGCGGCAGTTCTTTCAAAATGTTAAACCAGTTGACGATCTTCTTCATATCCGAAGCATAAACCTTTTCCTCATCGTGGCCGGGCGCTACTTCTCTGAAAAACTTGCGCAGTGCAGTGCCATCCGCTTTAGCATCAGGTACGTTGCCAGCGGTTTTCATACGCTCTAATACCTCGGTTAATTTAATATCGTCGTCATCGCCAAAAATGGTGATCTCTTCTAAGGCGGCTAATTTCGCAGTCGACAGATTAACAACCAGTTTGGTTTTTTGCGCGTCAAGGCTCTCTAATACAAAACCTGTTTTGTTTTGCACCAACGCTTTCCATAATCCAGGTTTACCTGATACTGATACAATTGCGCTTAAGTTCATAGTGTAAATAGTGATTAGTGATCAGAGATTGGTGATTAGTTACAGTCTGATTAGCAATTACTAATTGCTCTGACCTCTAACCACTAATCTCTAAATATTATTCTTCGGTTACTTCAATTGATAAAATTTTATCGCCCTGGCGAATGTCGTCAACCACGTCAACATTTTCAACAACCTTACCAAAGCAGGTGTGATTGCGGTCAAGGTGAGCAGTGTTGGTACGGCTGTGGCATATAAAAAACTGCGAACCACCGGTGTTACGGCCGGCATGAGCCATTGATAACACACCGCGATCATGATATTGCAATTCGCCGGTTAACTCGCAATCAATGTTGTAGCCCGGGCCACCGCTGCCGGCTTTATAAGCAGTAGACGGATCTTTAGAAAACGGGCAGCCACCCTGTACCACAAAGTTCGGGATAACACGATGGAAAGTAAGCCCGTTGTAAAATCCTTCCTTTGCCAATTTTTTAAAATTGGCTACCGTATTAGGGGCATCCTGATCGTAAAATTCAACGGTCATGTCGCCTTTTTCTGTTTTTATAATCGCTTTACTCATTTCTCTGTTTTTAATGGTTGGCAAAGGTAATGTTTTTAAGGCGAAAGCTGAAAGCTAAAAGGTTAAAGGTTGGTGTGAGTGATTAGAGGTTAGTGATAGGTGGCTGGTTTTGCAGAATGAGGTGATACTGATTTGGCGCAAGCCGAAAGTTAAAGTTTTTGGTTTTATAATAATCATGATGCCAAATAACACCTTGTGCATTTATTCGTTACATTTGATATAGCAATGAAACAAGCCATAAAAACATCTTTTAGCTTTCGCCTTTTACCTTTTAGCTTTCTGCTTTTAGCTTTCTGCTTTTTCACGTTAATATCAAGAGCGGCTTCTATTTTAATGCCGATGGATGAAGCGCAGAAAAACCATTTGAAAGCCTACGGCATTGCCTTTTGGGTTTTAAAGAATGGAGATGAGGTGGACTGGTTGCTCAATTATCGTGGCGGCAGTTTCATGACGCAATACGATAAAAAGCTGGAGGACGAGTGCAAGATTCGCGGTGTAAGTTATGAGGTTGTTGCTGATGCCAAAGTGAGCGAGATTTTAGCGCAGGTAAATGATCCGTCGGTAAATATGGATTTGGTAAAATTGCAGAAAGCGCCAAAGATCGCGGTGTATTCGCCAAAAAATAAACTACCCTGGGACGACGCCGTAACGCTGGTGTTAAAGTATGCCGAGATACCTTTTGATTTAGTGTACGACGAAGAAGTGCTGCGCGGCGACCTGCCAAAATACGACTGGCTGCATATGCATCACGAAGATTTTACCGGCCAATACAGTAAGTTTTATGCAGGCTACGGGAATGCGCAATGGTATATTGACGATAAAAAAGCTCAGGAAGATATGGCCACCAGGCTCGGTTTTAAAAAGGTGTCAAAAATGAAACTGGCCGTGGCGCAGCACATCCGCGACTTTACGGCCGGCGGCGGTTTTCTGTTTGCTATGTGCTCGGGGACCGAAACATTTGACGTCGCGTTAGCAGCCTCAAATACCGATATCTGCGAAGCGATGTTTGACGGCGACGGCGCAGACCCTGCAGCCCAAAGCAAGCTTGATTTTACCCAAACCTTTGCCTTTCAGAATTTTACCCTGGATATGAACCCGTTCTCGCACAGTTTTAGTAATATTGACGTAACCAACACGCGCCTGGTTAACCGTACCGAAGACTTTTTTACGCTGTTTGATTTTTCGGCTAAATGGGACGTTGTGCCCAGCATGCTCACCCAAAATCATGACAAGGTAATTAAAGGCTTTATGGGTTTAACTACAGCCTTTAATAAAAATATTATTAAGCCAGGTGTGACCATTATGGCCGAAACTAAGACCGCTAACGAGGTGCGTTATATCCATGGTGAATACGGTAAAGGTCAATGGACATTTTATGGTGGCCATGATCCTGAAGATTACCAACATGCGGTAAGCGATCCGCCTACTGATCTGAATTTACATCCAAATTCGCCTGGTTACAGGTTAATTTTAAATAACGTGTTATTTCCGGCTGCTAAGAAGAAAAAGCAGAAAACATAATGCGACGCGAAAAAACAATGCGCGTTGCGTCATTGTTTTTCGCAACGTCATTACAAAGCAATCTCTGCGCGACAGTTACTGAGGCTAAGCGGTGTAGAGACTGCGTCGTTCTTCGCAATCACGTAGCGGTGGGTATGTAGCAACAAATATTACAAAATGAAGTGTTTAAGGTATCTTATGGCTTCTACCATGCTGCTCTGGTGCACCGGACTCAGGGCAGCATCCATATTAATACCTATGGACGACGTCCAGAAAGACCATCTTAAATCATACGGTATCGCATTTTGGGTTTTAAAGAATGACCAGGAGGTTGACTGGTTGCTCAATTACCGCGGCGGCAGTTTCCTGACAAAGTACGACAGCAAAACGGAGAACGAGTGTAAAATTCGGGGTGTAACCTATGAGGTTATTGCCGATGATAAAGTAGCGCAGATCACTGCCGAGATCAACGATCCTTCGGTTAATATGGACATTGTGAAGCTGGAAAAAGCGCCGCGCATGGCCGTATATTCGCCGAAAGAGGGCGTTAAACCACAGGACGATGCGGTTATCCTGGTGCTGAAATACGCCGAGATACCCTTTGATTTGGTGTACGATGAAGAGGTTTTGCGCGGTGACCTGAACAAATACGACTGGCTGCACCTGCACCACGAGGATTTTACCGGACAGTACAGTAAAGAGGGTAACCGGGGCCGCAACGTTGACAAGTTTTTACAGACCAAAGCTATACAAGAGGCTACGGCCAAAAAGTTTGGCTATAAAAAAGTATCCAAGATGAAACTGGCTGTGGCACAAACTATTCGCGATTTTTGTGCAAATGGCGGCTTTTTACTGGCTATGTGTTCTGGAGCTGATAGTTTTGATATAGCGCTTGCAGCTGCCAAGACTGATATTGTGGATGAGATTTACGATGGCGACCCGCCTGATCCGCAGGCGCAATCAAAACTTGATTTCACGCAAACGTTGGCCTTTCAAAATTTCACTGTAGTAACCAGTGCTTATTCGTTTGGGCGATCTGGTGGAAGGTTCAGCAATATCGACGTGAGCAATACCCGCCATGTAAACCAGGAGGACGATTTATTTACGCTGTTTGATTTCTCGGCCAAATGGGATGTGATACCCAGTATGCTTACGCAAAACCACGACAAGGTGATCAAAGGCTTCCTGGGCCTTGCAACGGCCTTTGATAAGTCAAAGGTTAAATCGACCGTAACCATTATGGGCGAAATGAAAAGTGCCAACGAGGCTCGCTACATTCATGGTGAATATGGCAAAGGACAATGGACCTTTTATGGCGGCCATGACCCGGAGAACTATCAGTACAACCCCAATGAGCCGCCAACAGATCTGAGCCTGCACCCCAATTCACCGGGGTACCGGTTGATATTGAATAATGTGCTGTTTCCGGCGGCTAAAAAGAAGAAATTGAAAACGTAAGGATAGCGCCCAGCGCTCTAAAAAGCGGGAATTACAAATATTAAATACTTCTTCATTACTCTATCTTTAAGGGCCGGGGTTTACTGGAAGAAAAACCAGCTCACCCCAAACTTCAGCGCCGCATCCTGTTGTGGGTAGCGGTTTACGGTATAATATCCTTTGCTGAACATGCCCTGGTTAGCATAATCATAAGCTACAAACAGGTTGGTTTGTTTAATAGTGCCTTTCAGGAATATTTTACCGACAGGGTATGATGAAAAAGTAACATTTGGTCCGTTATAAAACTGGCCCAGGCCTACTGCGTATGACGGCGCCAGGTAAGGCGTGTTGAAGCGTACATCAATACCGCCCGACATGTGCAGCACTTTAAACAAAAAGGCATTATAATATAGTGCGCTATAAGTATAAACCTCTGGTACCCGCAGGGTAGGCTGGTAGTCGGTTTTCTCGTAAACTACATAGTTGTCAAAATGCAGATCGTGCCAGCTCAGGTTCTTGCCCAGGCTCAATTTTAACAGGTTAATGGGATTGCCGAGTTGCGCCGGGTGAGCATCAACACCGCCGGGCTGGGCCTGGTAGTAGATGTAATCGGTAATTAAAAAGTACTCGGCCTTCAGGTCTAGCTGCAGGGCATCGTTAATATAGTTGAACGATACACTGGTTGTTTTTTGATTTGAAAACGAATTATGGAAAATGTAGTGGTTTGAAACCCAACTGGTGGCAGCCAAAGGCGGCGAGCTGTTTTGCACATAACCGTTTAAAATGATACGGCCTGCTTTCTTGCCGCCTGCCAGGTATAATTTAGCATCGTACAAAAAGTCGCCAAAATCGCGGCCGACGGCAATTTGCTGTACGTTGCCTTCCAGGTTAATACGGTCGCTAAAGCGGTAGCTCAGTTTGCCATGCAGCGTAATATCCTGAAATGATGCATCCTGCTTTTTATCCGGTTTGCGCGATTTATAGCCAAATTGGTCAACAATGGTGTCGGTTACAAACTGGGTATAGCTGTATAAGTCGTGCGTTAAGCCTACGTCGAGCTTTAGTTCATTTTTAACCGCTTGTTTTTTCTTGCCGCGCAAATAAAAGCTATAACCAAAATCATTTTGGATATGGTGTACGGTCAATGAGTCGCGCGATCGGTTTGAACTAAAGTAATAATCGGGGAACACATGGTAAGTATCCACATCATTTTGCAAAAACTCGTATTTACGCACATTATACTTAAACGTATAGCTAACCCGTTGTGTAGGCAATATATTGGCCGAGTTTTTTTGAACCGTAGTATCAATACGGCCTATGTAGTAAAACTGTTTAATGTACAAGCTGGTATTTTTCCAGTTCTCGTAAGTATTAGGCAGGCGTACCGCCTCAGTGCTTTTATCAAACGAGCCGCGCACGCTGGTAAACAATGAGTCGTTCAAAATAGACCCTGTTTCCGGTGATTTAAGGTTATTTAAAATTACGTTAGCCAACATATTATACCGCTTGTCTTTCGACTCATACCAGCTAAATAAAGCAGCATTAACGTTACTTACGTTTTGGCCAAGCACGTGGTTATTGCTATAAAAATTTCGTGAGCCTACAAAGTCAAGATTAAAGCCCATATTCCAGTTAGGCTTGATGTTTTGCGTGTGCATGGCATTAAATATCTGCTCGGCACGGCCGGCGGTAACCAGTTTAAGCAAGGTATAAGGTACACGGGCATTGTAATATTGAATATCCTCGGGGTTTAAAAAATATGGGTCGAGCGCGTGCAGTCCTACGTCAAAACCTATAGTTTTCGATGGTTCAAATAATAAGCTGCGGGTTGCCAGTCCTTCAGTACCGCCCAAACTTATTTTTGGTGAGCGCGGCTGAAATAACCGACTGTAATTCTCAAAATTGGCAAGCGTAGTATCAATCGGAAATAGTTGTGTGCTGTCCTTTAAAAAGTTTTCGTTGGTAACCTTAATAAACTTGCTGGTAAAAATAACCGAGTCGCGGGCGTTTTCCTCGCGCTTACGAATGGTATCAATCAGCTGGTCGCCGGTTAGTTGTCGGGTACGCCCTGTATCACTTCCATAACCCCGCTGGTTAGGATATCTGCCCGGATTATTGGGGTTGTATTGATTGGGGTTATTAGGGTCAACACGCAGTGGTTTTTGTGCCAAAGCCAGCTGTGCTGTCATACAGATCAGCAGTAATAGCAGGTATTTAAATTTATCAGCCATTTAAACCCGCAATCAATTCTTTAAGTATCAGGGTCAGTTTGGGTTCGGCAGCTACAGCCACGGCTATAATTTCTTCAACAGATACCGGTTTCAGGGTTTCCGGAAAACCTTCATCTGTCAATACAGAAATGGCAAATACCGGCAGGCCCATATGGTTTGCTACAATAACTTCAGGCACAGTGCTCATGCCAACGGCGTCGCCGCCAATAATACGCAGGTATTTGTATTCGGCACGAGTTTCCAGGTTTGGGCCTGAAACTGCAACGTATACACCTTTGTGGCAGGTAATGTTATTTTTTTTGGCGATGTCAAGTGCCTTATCAATGAGGGTGCGTTTATATGGCTCACTCATGTCAGGGAACCGGGGGCCTAATTCGTCGTCATTACGGCCCACCAGCGGGTTATGTGGCTGCAGGCTGATGTGATCCTCGATCACCATCAGATCACCTTTTCTGAAGTCAGGATTTAAAGCACCGCTGGCGTTCGACACAAACAGCGTTTTAATACCCAGCATTTTCATTACCCTTACCGGGAAGGTGATCTGCTGCATATTGTAGCCCTCGTAATAATGCAAACGGCCCTGCATGGCAACTACCTTAACACCGCCCAGTGTACCAAATATCAATTTACCCGAGTGGAACTCTAAAGTCGAAATCGGAAAATCAGGGATGTTGCTGTACATCAATTGCTTCTCAACTACAATGTCATTAACCAGCCCGCCAAGGCCGGTACCTAAAATAATACCCGCTTCAGGTACAAAATCGCCTATGCGATTTTTAATATATTGGGTTGTGCTTTCTATGTTTCCTGACATATTCAATTATTAGTTCATCAAACTGCCCTTGCCGGTGGTTTAAAAAGTTAACACTAATTGGTAACACCAAAACAGGCAGTTCATTAACAAGCGACGACAGCTCTTGTTCACCTAAACGCTGTGCATCTTTTTCTGTTGTAATGATCAGTCTTTTTTGTGCATTGCAGGTGGCAAAATCATCGGCAAGTTTAGTGATATTTTTTAAGCTAAAGCGATGGTGATCCGGATAATTATGCTGTATAACGTGTAAAGTGTGCTTTTTAATATAGTTAATCAGCGGATCAGGATCAGCGATGCCGGTTAACACAAAAACGGTAGTGTCCTGATCAATCACCGTATGGGCGTTATTACCCTTTAAATCTTGCAAACCCATATAATTGATCGAGCTGAAAAATACCTGCTGATAGGGTAGTGGTGCCATTTCTGCAATGATACGTTCCTGCTCATTGTCAGGCATATCGGCCGGGCATTTGCTGATAATAATCACATCCGCGCGCCAACGGCCACTGAATGGTTCGCGATAATTGCCGGCCGGCAAAACCAGGTGCGGGCTATTAAGGCTATTATAATCAAACAACAAAATGCTCAGCCCGGGCTTTACCGCGCGATGCTGGTAAGCATCGTCCAGAATAATAACATCGTGGTGGCTTTGCAGTTGTTCTATGCCGTCGACCCGCTTTTCGCAAACAGCAACACTAACGTTAGGGAACTTGTGTTTGAATTGCGCCGGTTCATCACCAATCTGGCTGGCTGTTGCGTTGCTATCTGCCATTAAATAGCCTTTGGTACTGCGCCCGTAACCCCGGCTCAGCGTAGCTACCTTATTTTCTTTTTTTAAGAGACGGATGAGATATTCGGTTAACGGGCTTTTCCCTGCACCGCCGATAGTCAGGTTGCCCACGGCGATTACCGGCATGCCAAATTTGCGGGATGTTAGCAGCCCTGCATCGTAGCACCAGTTGCGCATAACGACAATTAATCCGTACATCAGCGAAAAAGGAAACAATAGCAGGCGCAGAAATTTCATACAGGCTGTAAAGATAGGAAAAATGAAAGAACCGCAGGCTTGTACGGGACACGTCACATCTCTCTTTAAAATCGAAGCGCTTTTCCTTGTGCCCGATAAATCGATCTGAAGTCTGGCGTATGGCTTACTGTGTCTTCATTTTTTTCTCTGCCGATTTCTTGAACTCGTAATCGCCGCCGAGCAGATAACCCCATGGTTTCATACTCTCAACACGGTCAAAAATGATCTTAAATATTGCCATAACAGGGATAGAAAGAAACATGCCTGACAGCCCCCACATCAATTCGCCCACGATGATACCCAGGAAAGTTATCAGTGCGTTTAGCCGTACCTTTGAACCCACTACAGTTGGCAGTAACACGTTGGCATCAACAGCGTGTATGCCGATTACACCAACAGCCACCCATACCGCATTGCTGACAGGGCCGGTGGCGAAAGTAATTAACACACTTAAAAGTAAAGCCGTAAAAATACCCAGGTAAGGGATGATATTAAACAGGCCGACGATTATACCCAGCAACGCCGCATATTTAATGCCGATAAGCAAAAATATAGTGCAAGCCACGGTAGCTACAATAATCATTTCGAGTACAAGGCCTAATATGTATTGCCTTAAAATGCCCTGTATGTTTTCAACGATATCATATACTATCGGTTCATTATCCTTACCAAAAGCCTGTAATACAAATCTGAGAAGCAGCTTGCGGTAAAACAGAATAAAGAAGGTGAATATCATGATAAATACATAAAACAGCAGCAGCGACGACACTGCGCCAAACGTAGTAGTTACCACCTCACTACCGCGCGACAGGATCTTGTGCTCGGTGTTGTTCAGAAATATCTTTTGCTTGCTGACGTCGTAGTGAAAAGTGGTTTCCACCCAGTCGTATATGTTATTACCCGATTGTGCAATCTGCTTTTGCAGCATGGGCCAGTCGTCCATCAGTTTTGATATTTGCGAGCCGACCAGATACAACACGCCGCCGACGAAACCCACCAGTAAGATAATGGAAAGAAACGAGGATATAGTGCGCGGTACCCGTAAAATACGTTCAAAAAAACTCGAAACCGGCATTAACAAAAGGGCAAACAAAAAGCCGAACATCAGCGGGTCGAGTACATCTTTACCTGATATCACCAGGAAACCCAGTGCTATGATGCCAATCAGAACCAGTGATAATCTTTCGTAAAATGGGGCGAGTTGTTTTTTTAATGTCATGCCTTACAGATCAAATTAAACAGGTAACATGAGCGCCCGTTTTATGTTTTGAAGATAAATATAATTGGTAATATCCGACATGGTTACACAGTAGCAACTATTTTTTCGAGCAGATGCCGGATATAATAATCCATGACCCTGACCGGTTGTTTACTGAATACCTGCGTTGCCCGGTTAGCCAGTATCACATTGCATGATACCGCCTGATGACCAAGAGCTGCGGCGAGTCCATAGATACCCGAAGTTTCCATCTCCAGGTTGGTAATGCGTTGTCCGTTGAAATTGAATTGCCTCACAATGTCCATCAGCTGCGGAACAATTGTTGCAGCCCGTATTTGCCGCCCCTGGGGCGAATAAAAGCCGGGTGCGGTAACGGTAATGCCTTGCCGCTCGTCTTTGCCCAAAGCCGCTAGTAGTTGCCGCCCTGCCGACGCCACATAGGGCAGTAAAGTTGATTTTGGCAAAGCCGCATTAAAAGCACTTAGCAAACTATGCTCGTCACCGGTCAGTATTTGCTGATAATAGTGCATCAACGGATCCAAACCAATAGCTGCGGATGATAACAAGAGGCTATCTAATTCAATATCCGCCTGTACGGCGCCTGAGGTGCCAATACGGATGATATTTAAACTGCGAAGCGTACGATTAACCGTGCGTGCCGCCAAATCGATGTTCACCAAAGCGTCCAGTTCATTGAATACAATATCTATGTTATCTGTGCCGATGCCGGTCGATATTACCGTCAATCGTTTTGTGCCAATGGTGCCTGTATGGGTGATGAACTCGCGCTTACCCTTTTTTAGTTCGATGTGATCGAAATATTTGCTTACCTCGCTCACACGGTCGGGGTCGCCAACGGTTATAACGGTATCCGCCACATCGCCCGGACAAAGATTTAGATGGTAAATGCTGCCATCGGCATTTAAAATGAGGTCGGTTTCAGCTATGCGGTTCATCAGCGTAAAATTGGCAAATTTTTTGCATCACTTATTATCATTTACTAAAAACAACATCATGGCAAAGTATTCAGAAAAAGCCGGTGAAAAAGTTGAAAAAACCATGCACGAAATGCATGAGGGCAAATTAAAAAGCGGCAGCGGAAAAAAGGTAACCAGCAAAAAACAAGCAATAGCAATAGGCCTGTCAGAAGCGCGGAAGGAAGGGGCTAAGGTACCGAAGAAAAAATAACCAACCCGACCTCCGCAAAGGGGAGGGGGCGCGTTTTAAAGTATCCCCCTTTTGGGGAGATTTAGAGTGGGTGGCTAAACGCATCTATCACACCCATCAATACCACCGCTTCCTCAATTGAGCATGGGTTATCGCCATCGCCTTTGAAATAATTCACCACCTTCTCAATCATGGGCTGCTGTACGTGCTCTAACGGGGGGAATTTAACAACTTTTTCCCCGGCACGTGTCCTTACGGTAACATCATGGCCGAATACCGGGAAACTGATGCTACCCTTGCTGCCAATGATGTGGCATTGATCGGTCTTTTCATCCTCAGAAACATTAAAACTCCAGGAGCCGTTAACTACCACTTTGTTTTTGAAAATGATCTGCCCGCTCACATTATCATCGCAATCATAATAACCCGATTGGTTAAGCGCGCGGCCATTATAATAGTCAGGCTCGCCAAAAAAGTAAAGCATTAAATCAAGCTGATGTGGCGACAGGTCATGAAAGTAACCGCCCCCCGAAAGGGCTGGGTTTATACGCCAGTTATCTGCTGTTTGAGTAATGAGTTTCGGCCGCAGGCTTTGCCACATTTTAATCTGAGCTATACGTACATCGCCTATGGCCTTTGTATCCAATAACTCTTTTATATATAAAAACATCGGCTGTGCCCGGCGATAGTGTGCCACCGCGACCTTTCCTCCACTTTGCCCGGCGGCTTGGGCGATAGTGATTGCCTCCTGAGCATTGAGCGTAACCGGTTTTTCTATATATACATTTTTACCAGCCCTTAAAGCCGCCAGCGCATATTCTATATGTGACGATGGCGGGGTGGCAATGTAAATGGAATTTATCTTCGGATCGTCGATCAACAGCCTACCATCGGCATACCATTTGGGTACCTTGTGGCGACTGGCATAGTCGGCTGCCTTTTCCGCGTTACGGCGCATTACCGCCACCAGTTTACTGCCGGTAACTTTATTAAAGGCGGGTCCGCTTTTTTTTTCGGTTACGTCACCGCAACCAATAATACCCCAGGTAATTTGGCTCATATAGATATCTTCAGGTCTGGATAAAAATAGCAAATTAGCCGGTTATTTTCAGACAACTTCGGCTACCACAAAGGTACTGCCGCCTATAAACACCAGATCCTCTGGTTGCGCAACACTTTGAGCTGCTGCCAAAGCCGCTTTTACAGACGAATAAACGTTCCCTTGCAAACCAAATTCAAGGGCTTGGGCTTGTAAGGTTTCAGCTTCCAGCCCGCGCGGAATGTCGGGTTTGCAGAAGTAATAGATGGCTTCTTTCGGCAGCATCGACAACACTTTGGCACCGTCCTTATCGTTTACCATACCTATTACAAAATGCAGCTGTTTATATTTAACCTTAACAATGTTTTCCAAAACTTCCCGTATCCCGTCCGGATTATGGCCGGTATCGCAAATGGTTAGTGGAGATGTGCTCAAGGTTTCCCAACGGCCATGTAAACCGGTTAGGGTTTTAACCTGGCGCAGCGCCGTTTTGATATGGTCGTCGGTAATGATAAAACCTTGAGAGCGCAGTTGGTTCACGGTTGCTAAGACTGTTTTTATGTTTTTAAACTGGTAACTGCCTGTCAGATCCAGCTGAACGGTTAGCGCTTGATTAGAAGAGCTCAGTTCTACTTCCGTTAAATCATTGTCGGTGCCTTTAACAGTAATGCGATATAGGTCGGACGCAAAGCTGATTGGTGCGTTTTGTTCTTGTGCTTTGTGGATGAATACCTCAGCCACCTCAATTTGTCTTTCACCAATAATTACCGGGATATGTGGTTTGATAATGCCCGCTTTCTCGCCGGCTATTTGCGGTAGGGTATCACCCAGAATATTCATGTGGTCCCACCCGATATTGGTTATTACAGAAAGCAGGGGAGTAATAATATTAGTAGAGTCGAGCCGGCCACCTAAACCGGTTTCAATAACAGCAACATCCACCTGCTCTTTGGCAAAGTAATCAAATGCCAGCGCAACGGTCATCTCAAAAAATGAAGGTTGTATTTGCTCAAAATCCTGCTGATGATGAGCCACAAAATCTATTACAGTTTGCTGGCCGATCATCTGTCCGTTTATGCGAACGCGTTCCCTGAAGTCTTTTAAATGCGGTGAGGTGTATAAGCCGGTTTTATAACCGGCGGTCTGGAGTATAGCTGCCAGCATATGCGAGGTTGAACCTTTGCCATTAGTGCCGGCTATGTGTATGCTTTTAAACTTGTTCTGCGGGTTATCCAGCCGGTGGCAAAGTGCGATAGTATTGTCAAGACTAGCTTTAAACGCCGAAGCACCTACCCGGGTAAACATGGGTAGCTGCATATATAGGTAATCGATAGTTTCCTGGTAGGTCATTACAAGGCAAATTTATAACAATTGCAAAGTCCTTGCTTTATTATCGGTATAAAAAGTTGAATGTGCGGCCGTCAAATGGTATAACAATTGCATAAGGCTACGATGTATTAGCATTATTATGAAAAGAAAGGTCCTGATAGTTGAAGATGAGCCTATTATTGGCGAGATGATGAGTATTTTACTGGAAGTAGGCGGCTATAAGGTGATCAGTCTTGCAGACACTCAATCAGCCAAAAGACGTCTGCATGAGAATGAAGTTGGCCTGGTATTACTGGACCTGGCGCTTAAAGGCGAGAATGGCCAGGCCATGTGCAGCTACATAAAAAATGATGAACATTTGAAACACCTGCCGGTAATCCTGGTATCAGCTAACAGCGACCTGGAAACCATTTCTAAAAATTGCGGTGCAGATGACCATATTGCCAAACCTTTTGACCTTAATTATTTTATGGATAAGGTTAAGATGCATTGTTTGGGGTAATTTATAGTGCTAGTCAGGGGGTGTGAGTTTGAGTATCTCTCAGCCTGTTTCGAGCGCGTATTAGCTAGTGCGGACACTTAACTGGATTTAGCGTTTTAAGTTAAGAGAAATCAATTCACCTTAAACACAAACACCACTGTTCCTATCTGTGGGTCGGGTGCTGAGTCTAATGCGTTTAGTTTGGAGTTCTTAACGGCATCTTCACATTTTTGAAGCAGGCCTGAATCTGTTATAGTGGTGCCTCGACCGCCTGCGCGGGCGTAAATTACGTTGCCGTTTTTATCTACGCGGATATCTACTATTACCTTACCTGTATGGCGGCCGTTGTCGCTAATTGCCGGCCGGCTGGTAAAGCTGCGCTGCGACATCATCAAACTACCGCCATTACCCGAGCCTGTACCATTATAGTTATTAGTTAAGGTACTGCCGGTGGGTTTGCCCTGGTTGCCCGGCGTGTTCGTAGTACCATCGCCTTCACCTGTGCCGGTATTGGTTTTCCCTTTATAAAGTGCGTTCTGATTAATGGTTGGTTTAGCCGGTGCCTTAGTAGGCGTAGTAGCTACTGTATTGCTTGGCTTTTTGGTATTGGCCGCAACTTCAGGGGCATCCTCAGTGTTTTGAGTTACTACATTTTTGTCGCTGCTTTCCACCTGCTGTTTTTCCTCGGTTGGTGGGGCGGGGGTAACCTTGTCGGGTTTGCTATGGTTAGCTTTTTCTGCCATCGAGGGTTCTTCAGTGTTCATGTAATCACTGCCCATGCCCTCGTCAGTTGTGCCATAGTTTACCAATATACCGCCGGTGCCGTCCTCGGGCTTTGGCGGATTGGTGAAGACAATAAAGTAACACAAAGCCATTACAAACGCCAATATAACGCCTGTATATGCAAATGCCTTTGGGTAATTATTTTCTTCTTGTTGGTAATTCATTTCTTTCGGTTCATTGGTTCAGTGATTCATTAGTTCATTGGGCCTGTCGAGTCCAATACTAATCTTCAATAACCAATCTTTACTTCTGATCTCTAATTAACTAACCTCTAATCACTATACTCAACCCTTCGGTTCTGTAGCCAATACCAGTTTTATATTTAGTTTTTGAGCTACATCCATTACCTGCACAACGTCTTGTATAGCTACGGTTTTGTCAACATATAGCACAATGGTTAACTCGGTAGCTAACGATTTATAGCCTAATAAAGTATTGTTCAGATCGCCGACGGCAATCTCTTTTTTATCAACGTAATACTTAAGGTCTTTGGTGATGGAAACCGTAATTGTTTTTTTAGATACCGATTGCCCGCTGGATGATTTTGGCAGCATCAGCTTGATGACGTTAGGATTGGTAACCGTCGACGCTATCAGGAAAAATAAAAGCAGGAAGAACATGATATCGTTCATGGCCGAAGTGTGTACCTCGGCAGATGCTGCCCTTGTTCTCTTTCTTAAATTCATTATTTGCTTGGCTCCTCTAACAGGTCAATAAATTCAATGGCGTCGGTTTCCAGTTTCAGGATAACCTTATCAACCATCATATTTAATATGTGGTAGCATACATATGCTACGATACCCACAAACAGACCTGCTGCTGATGTTACCATTTTTACATACAAACCGCCCGAAATTACACCCATACTGATGTTGTCGGTTTTAGAGATATCATAAAAGATCTTGATAACGCCTGCAATTGTACCCAGGAAACCAAACATGGGAGCTATACCGGCCACTATACCCAGAATGCCAATGTTTTTTTCGAGTTTAGATACTTCCAGCTTGCCAATGTTCTCAATAGCGCCTTCGATATCCTTAATGGGCCGGCCAATACGCAGTAAGCCTTTTTGCAGCATACGGCCAAGCGGCGAATTGCTGTTGCGGCATAACACGATAGCCGAATCCAGATTGCCGGATAGTATGCTTCCACGCACTTGCTGCATGAGGTTATTTTCGTCTTTTGATGCTTTGCGGATGGTGAAATATCGCTCAAAAAATATTACTAAACCCAATACTGCCAAAATACCTATGGGAACCATAACCCAGCCACCTTTTATCAATAGGTCGCCGAAACGTAATTCTTGATCAGGAACGGTTGCCAACTGTTGTGCGGCGTGGTTAGCGGTATCTGCTAGTTTGCTAATGGTGTCTGTAACTGCTTGCATTAATTGTAGTTTATTTTTGTGGAATTATCTCAAATCCATAGGCGTTTCCGCCCGGGATGTGACCGGCTTCGATCTCTTTAAAGGCGAGTTCGGTAGCCTCTTGCTTAGTAGTAAAATGACCGATAGATATATGTATCAGCGAGCCCGGAGCATCAGTTACGATGCGTGGATCAAGGCCAAATTTTCTCATTCTTCTGATAGCCGCATTTGCTTCGGCAATACTGCTGGTTGTCACGGCGTAAACTTCGAACCGGCGGGTGCCTACTGCGTCGGATGGTTTGGCTATTAAACTGCTGTTGTTGCCTGCAGTTCCGGCACCTGTTGGTTTTGCTTTAGTAGTTGCCGGTTTGGTAGTAGCCGCTGCCTGCGAAACAACTGTCTCTTTCTTTTTCGTTGTATTTGGCAGCGGAACTGCAGTTGGGTTAACCGGTGTTTTAGATACAACGATTTCTTTTTTATTAACGGCTTTGCTTTGGTCCGCCGGTGTTACAGAAAGAATTTTGGACTTTGATGCAGTTCCCTGATCAACCGGTGTTTCTGAAATAACTTTTTGGTTATTGGCCGGTTGGGTAAGTGTATCCGTAGCAGCAGGGGCGGTTGTTACTGTATTGGTATCAACTTTTAATGAGTCGCTTGCCAGGGTTTCTGCAGGCTTTACAACCGGGATCAATTTTGGTTTCGCAGTTTCAACCGGTTGGGGTTGTTTCCAGAAAGTTATTTTGGCAAATGTATCAGGCTGATAACGGTATAAAGCAAATACACCTACACCAATTATGATGATACCAATCAGAACAAACAATACAACACGTAATGCGCCACTGAAAGATGAGGTAGTGTGTGCTTCTTCGGGGTCGAAAAACTCAGGAGAAATAGTACCTTGCGGCTGTGTCTCATAAGACGGTGCGTTGACCGGTTCTTGATTTAACGGTGTCGGCCGTATAAAACCATCCTGAACTTCTTCAACAGCGGCTGGTTTTGATATGCTCCTGTTAGTGAAATCAAGTTCTACTTTCGGGCGTTCCTCAACCGGCCTTGTATCATTAGCTTTGCTGATGCTTACCGGCTCAAAACCGAAAAAAATAGTGTCGTCAATGATCTTAGGTGCAGGCCTGAAGGTTAGTTGAGTCATTTCGGTATAAAACCAACCCAGATTACCAATTGCCACCTCTGTTATTAATGCCTGGTGTTTTAAGTTGGTAATATATTTTTCGGCGAAGTAACGGGCCGATGCCAGCGAAATATTTTTTTTAACAGCAATATATTCGGCCAGCGCATCGTCGTCTATTGATTGTAAATCAAATTGCGCCTGATGATAGGGCGGATAAAACTTGCGTTCATTTTCGTCGTAGTAACCACTCACACGGGCCTGAACGAAGTAACCCAAACCGGGTACACTTACTTCGCCCTGCTGCATCAGTAATTCGCCTAAATAAAAGCCTACATCCATTTCCTAAATTAACGTTAATTAGTGAACTTCAAATATAAGTCTAAAGTCGATAGTGCCAAGTTTAAAACAGCCGAAAAACTAATTTAAACTTAAAGTTTACGACTTCAGGATTTAGAAGCTGTAACTCGCGCCGCCAAATATATTAAATCCATAATCAGGATAATACAACCAGGTTTGATTTGTCGAATTTAAAATGTTATTCACTCTACCAAAAATAGATATCTGTTTTGTTACTTTATATTCAACACTTCCACTTAAGTCTACGTACTGGCTAACCTCCGCAGTTATCACCGGCGTCGGGAGCGGTAGCCCGTAAGTTGCGGTAAATGTGGCAGCATTCGGCTTGTCATAAGTAGCGCCCCTTATTAACAATGAGCCGGTTACTTTAACTTTGTCATTGATGTTTATAGTGGTACCTGCGGTTAGTTTAAATTTAGGTAAGTTCCAGGGCAGTTCTTCTGAGGCTAGTTTGTAATCTTTAAACTCAATGCGGCCGAAAAGATTTACAGCGCCCGATACTTTGTAATCCAATTCGCCATTAAAGCCATTAACTGTTGCCGTACCATTGTCATAGATCACCGCGAAACGGTTTTGACCGCCGGCAAAATAAAAGTTGCTTACAAACAACGGCATATTTTTAACCGAATTGTGATAAATATTAGCCTTAAAGCCTAAACCCGGCGCCAATGTGCCTTTTAAACCTGCGCTTAGATCAAGTTTGTCTACCGAGTTCTTGATAGTTAGATCACGTCCAAGGAACGGATTGTAATTATAAAAGTCTCTTAATGACGATTTATTTACGTCTCCCTTAGCCTCTACAAACAGGCGTACATATTTTGGGATAACCTGAAACTCTAACTTAGCAGCGGGAAAGAGTGAGAAACGTCCGGCGAAGCCAAATTCATCCACCACATTTATACCTGCATCGATCTTGTAGTTTTCGCCCTGGAATTTTATGTAAGGGTTTAACCGGACAATACTGTTGTTATAGGAGTAGAGTGAATCTTTTTGTGTACTCAGGTCAAGGGAGACGCTTAACCCGGTGTAAAACTGGTTGATGGTTTGGTTAACGAAACCCGACAGCACCAGGTTATTTTCGCGGGCTTTAAACCGATCGCCAAAAACGTAACCTTTTAATTTCAGTGCGTAGGTAAAGTCGTTCTCTACATCGCGATAATTTTTGGCAATTTCGCCTTCAGCACTTAAGGTGTTAAAATATTGATGGGCGACATCTAAATTCACCGGCGGATTATCTTTATCATAACCATAAAAATAATTGCCTTTGTTAACATAGTCTATGCGGCCAGACAAGGTGTTTGTTTCACCAATATTTTTTCCGTAAACCCCAATTTCCTCTTTATTGCTTTTTTGATTTTCGTAAGCGCTGCTGCTTTGTGCAAAGTGCCTTACGTAGCCGCCAACCTGCATTGCCATATCCTGCCCGTTACCAAAATAGCCTTCAAAGAATGTGGTTTTAAGATTACCTAACCCACCCCTTACGATATTGTTATAGGGCACGGTATCAATTACCGGTGGTATCTTCATAGCATCCAGCTGTTTGATCTCTGAGTTTTGCTCCAGGCGTTTGTCTATAGGAGTATAAACAAGCGGGGCTTTATAGGGGCTTTTATCAGTAAGGTCTGGATTACGGCGTATTTTAACCGCGTCGGCTAATAAGGGTTTATAAGCCGAAGTAATGATGATCTCTTCTGAAAGGCTACCGCCATTATTTGCATTGGCGCCATTTGCACCGCCGCCATTTTTAGCAGTATCAACTGCTGCCGATGATTTTGCCGCCTGGTCGCCCAGCGATCTGGCATCAGCTTGTTTTTTAACTGCAGGCTTTTCGGTTTTCTTGCTGGTAGTAGTTTTTGCTGAGGTAGCCTTTTTAGCTTTTGTTTTTTGCGCGTTAACCGGAACAAAGTATAATACCATGATCAAAGTAAACAGCGTGTAGGTGTATTTCGATTTCATGTGTTGTTCTGTTTATCCTTTATTAACCGGTTTGTTTTGAGTGGTGTCAGGTTGTGCATCGTTATTCTCCTGCGGCTTTTCTTTTGGAGGTGATATTTTATCAAGCGCGGCCTGTGCGGTTGGCAGGATATCGTCATCGCCTTTGTAGTTGTCCAACACAGATTGCAAAGTAGCTTTGGCCTGGAAGGTGTCTTTCAGCGCTACATAGTCATCAGCCAATAAAATAAAGGCTTTGGCTACCCAGTAATCATAATTAGGCATCTCTTTAGCCAGGTCTAAACATGTTTTTTGCGATGTTTTGTATTGGCGTTTCAGGTATTGAATATAAGCGATGTTATATTTGGCCTCGGCAGCAGCGACAGTTTTGGTATTGGCTACAGTATAATCAAACTCATTTACAGCCGCAGTGGTGTCACCTTTTTGCAGGTAAGCTAAACCTGCGTATAAACCTGTGCGATACTTATCTTCCTGCGAAGATTTTTCGTTCTGCCTGATTAGCTTAACGTAATTCAATGCGTCATCAGCAGCGTGCATTTGTGCATAGCACAGCAGCAGGTTGTTGATAGCAAATGTATAGTCGGCTTTGTACTCTGAATTAATTTCAAGCTTTTTCAGGAATACAACGGCGTCGTTATATTTCTTTTTGCCAATATACAACTTGGCCATCGCGATCAATGATTTCTCGGTCGAGCTGCTGGTCCAGTCGTTAAGGATTACGTTATAATCAACTACCGCTTCATCGTCGCGTTTCAGATTAACTAAAGCCTGCGCCCGGATAAACCTGGATTGTTTTTCATAAATAGGTTTATTGTTAAACTTGTCAAAATACGCGTTTACAGCAGACACCACACCTTGCCAGTCGCCTTTTAAATAAAGGTTATTAGCGGCTGTGTACATAATGTTTTCCTGCTCGGCAGTAGTGTAGTTGCCAATTGGCGTTGTACCTGCGTAGGCAATGAAAGTTTGCGCATCGCCTTTATCGGTATAAATCTTCTCTATCTGTTTCAAAGCTTGTTTAGCTTCGTCTGTGGACGCGTAGTCTTTGATCACTTGCTTGAACGACTCGACTGCAAGGTCATCATTACCGGCATTGTAGTCTATCAAACCAATGGTAACTAAAGCGCGCGGAATATAGCTGCTATTTGGATACTTCTGCATCATGGTTTGCAGCAAGGTTTTGGCAGTAGGCCCGTCGTTTTTAACGAAGTAAGTATAAGCTATCTCGAAATCAGCGTCATCGGCATAATCAGAGTTGGGGAAATTGGTTAGCAGGTCTTTTAGGGTAGCGATCTTGGTATCAGGCGCGCCTTGCAGACCTTGAATCATGCCACGTTGAAACAGTGCATAATCTTCGCCCTTAATGTGGTTGTCGATGATGCGATTGTAGTACTCCAACGCCTTCTCATAGCTTTTGAGCACAAAGAAGCTGTCGCCAATACGGGTTATAGCGTCATTAACGGTGTTCCGGTCCTTCTCCTCCCCGTCAATAAAACGTTGGAAATAAGTAGCTGCGGTGCGGTATTTTTCTCCGTAAAACGCAGCATAACCCAACGCATAGTTGGCGTAGTTATATAGGTTGGTTTGCTTCGCCTCGGGCAGGTCTAAAAAGTCTTGAAAGGTTTGTACCGACTCGGTGTATTTACGCACCTCATACATCGCCTCGGCCATCCAGTAAGTAGTAAGGGCCTTAATATTTGGATCAACAGGTTCTTTCAGTGAGCGTAAAAATATGCCAATTGCATTTTCAAAAGCCCGTTCGTTGTAAAATTCTAATCCACGGTAATAAGTTACTTTTTGATAGGCAATCTTGGCACTCTGAGTTTTGTTAGGGATGGGTTCCAGTATCTCTACAGCTTCTTTATAGGCGTGTGAGTTCAATAATTCTTCGCCAAGCAATACTTTCATCTCGGTGATCCGGCCTGAGCGCGGATAGTTTTTCAGGTAAGTACGTGTAGCTTCTAAAGCCTGCATGTTAAAATCCAGTTCGTAGGACAGTTTAGCGTACTGATACAAGGCGTCTTCCTGTATTTGTTTATCAAAGTTCAGCTTAGAAGCGTTTAGGAAAGCATTGCGCGCACTTTGTTTGTTATTCATCTTCAGAAAAACCTCGCCCAGGGTATAGCTGCCGCTTTGGCTGTAATTATCTTTTTGTTCGATAAGTTTTTCCAGTTCAGTAGCCGATTTAGCATAATTACCAACTTTGTAATAAGCATAGCCCATTTGGTAGCTGTCTTGTGTATTTTGGGTTCTGCCCTGGTCGCGGGCTTCGAAGCGGTCATAATACTTTACTGCGTTATCGTAATCAACCTTAGCGAAATATGAAGCGGCGATGATACGCAGCATTTCAGTTTCGTTTTGTTGTTTGGTATTGTTTACGATAGGCACAGCATAGCTTAGCACATCGTCATAACGTTTATCCAGAAAGTAAACTGCTGTGATATAATAAGGATAGCTGCTTTCGTATTTTTTTGAGTTCTTTAATTTTTCAAAGTTTACCAGCGCTACATGATAGTCTTTTTTTAAATAAGCTACATATGCAAAATAATAGATCGCGTCGTCAGTGAACTTTGAGCGGCGATCTTTAATCTCGCTAAATAATAGCTGTGCGTTGGTATAATCGCCTATTGAAAAATAGGCATAACCTTTGCGAAATTTGTACTCTGTATTTTCGCTGCCGTTTAGCTGGCCTGCAGTAATCTTATCAAACCATTGCAGAGCAGTTTTGAAATCGCCTTTTTTTGAATAGGAGCGGCCGATCTGATAAACTGCCAGTTTAGCCAGTGGGTTTTCAGGGTGCTCATGTATAAATTTCAGGAACAGGTTCTCGGCATCATCGTTTTGCAGCTCTAGTGCACATAGGGCTACATAATATTGAGCGTTCTCTTTCAATAAGGTTAACTCGCTTTCATACTGTGGCTGATTACTGGTTTTTAACCGCGAATCCATTACCAGGTGATATTGTTGCGATGCAGCCACATACATGCCTTTTTCCAACAGATCGCCGGCTGCATGATACGTGCGATACAGATGGAAGGAAGGATCTTGCTGAGCGTGTACCTTGAGCGCAAAAAATATGGAAAGGAGGACTATACGATAGCTGATTTTTATCATAGTGCGTAAAAATGGTGGCGCTAAATTAGTTAAACACAAAAAAGCAATTCACATTAGTAATTAACAAATTGTGGAAAACACTTTTCTAACGCGCTTATAAATGATGACGTATGCGTGTGGAAAATTTTTAACCTCTTGAACAGAGATTGCATGGTATTGTTTATAACTTTTGGCTTTTTTAGAAATAAAAAAGTCCGGGCCAGAGACCCAGACTTAAATGATAATTAAGCAGCTAGTTGACGCTCGACGCTGTCGAGCAGTACATTAATATCAAATGGTTTGGCAATGAAGTCATCGGGGTTGCCGTTTTTATGCAGCGTACTGCGTTGTACGGCATGGCTTGCCGATAGTAAAATAACCGGAATATCGTGTGTATCTAATTTAGCCTTAACCTTATGACAAAGCTCGCGACCATCCATATTACCTAACATAATATCCAGTAGAATCAAATCCGGGTGGCATTGCTTTATTTTGTCAAACAGGTAACGCCCATCTTCTAATGTTTCAACTTCATATCCCTTGTCTTCTAATATCAACTGCAGGATCTCTAATATATCCTTATCGTCATCAACCGCTAATATCTTTTGCATCTTTTCAAACTTAATATTCCTCTAAACAAAAATGGTATAGGAATTTTGTTAGCTATTAACAATTCCTATACCATTTATTATTTATATATTAAATATAAACAAAGTTGGCCGTTTTGCATACATAAAGTAGGCCGTTTGTGTTATAAACCGTTAAATTGTGAATGGTTTACAACACATTATTACTAATTAATAGCCAAAAGGTTTAATAGCCAAAAAGTTGTTTCAAGTCTGGTTTAATCAATTCACCATACTTCTTCAGGTCATCATCGCTTATGCGTTTATCAGACGCCACAATACAATAAGTAAACGGCTTACCTTTTAACTGTTGGTCATGAAACTGTTTTACGGTTTCAAAATTCATTTTGTCCAGGTTATTAAACGTGGTTTTACGTGCATCGTAGTTTAAGCCTAAACGTTGGGCCTCAAGGTAATTAAACAAAATACCATCCTGCGTAATACGGTCTGTTTCTATTGATTTACGCATGTTCTCTTTAGCATCTATCAGGCTTTTATCAGACTGTGGCAGGTCGGTAAGCAACTCGTTCATGCTTTTGATCGACTCATTCAGCTTGTCGGCCTGAGTACCAATGTAACCTATAAAGTAGTTTTGGTCTTCTTTTTTTGCTGGCGACACATAAAACGCGTAAGTGCTGTAAGCTAAGGCTTTTGATTCGCGGATCTGTTGAAATACTACCGTGCTCATGCCACCTCCAAAATAGTTATTAAACAAATCTACGCGCGGTGTTTGTTCCGGGCTATAGGGGCCCTCATTACGTATCCAGTAAATTTCGGCCTGCACCATGTCGTAGTTGGCAAACAGTACCCGGTTATGGTCGGCATTTTGCTTTACAAAATTTTGTTTTTCAGGATATGGTATAAACGCTGCCGGAATTTTGTGCAATTTGGTTAAATCTAAAGCTTCTTGCTGTGCAGTTTTCGGTCCGTAGTATAAAACGATATGCTTATAGCTGTTTAGCTTATGCAGGATATCAACCAGGTCTTGCGCTTTAAGGTTATCGAGCTCTTCGTCACTAAGTGTATAGTTAAACGGGTTTGACGGACCGTATTGCGCATAGCTTACAAGCGCCTGTGCCAGCGCTGTCTTATTTAGCTTGGCATTTTCGCGCGCTTTTTTCAGGCGGGCTTTTAAACCGGCAAGTGCTTGCTCGTCGGGCTGACAGTTTGCCAATAGGTCTTCATATAATTTAACAGTGGCGGCAAAGTTTTCCTGTAAGCCATTAAAGCTAACGGTGCTTATTTCAGTACCTGCTGAAATATTGAATGACGATGCCAGTTTATAAAAGGCCTTACTGAAATCTTCGGCCGATCTGGTCTTTGTGCCCAGGTATTGTATGTATTGCGCCGCAACAGGCAATAGCTTATTATTCCAGCTACCCATATCGTAGCGATAGTATAACCGGAAGATGCTATTGTCTTTGTTTTGTACAGACAATAACTCCGCATTGCCCGATTTTGCACGCTGGATATCCTTTTGATAATCAATGAATACCGGTTTCATGGCAGTTGCCGGCATTGCGTTTACTTTCTTTAAAAAATCTGACTGCGCACCTGCATTTACATCAACCGGAGTAATAGGTGGCTTTTCAACTTTGGTTATGTTTTTATCTTCGCCCTGGTGTTTGTAAACGATTACATAGTCGTTGTCATTAAGATACTTATTAGCAAAGTCAACAATTTGTGCTTTAGTTATCTTTGAAAGCTCGTTAACCGTTGCAACATCTGTACGCCAATCAACATTTGTTACAAAGTCATTCATCAGGTTGTCGGCACGGTTTACGTAGCTTTCGTCGTCTACAATCTTTTCTTTTTTGGTATTGTTGACTATAGAAGTGATCAGATCTTCAGAAAACTCACCTTTTCTCAATTTGCTGATCTCGCCCAGCATGAGGTCGCGCACTTCGTCTAATGATTGACCTTTAATAGGGGTGCCGCGCAGCAACAGCACGCTATAGTCTTTTAAAGTATAATCACCGGCACTGGCACTCAGCATCTTTTGCTTTTTTACCAGGTCAAGATCAAATAGGCCGGCTTTGCCGTTGGTCAATATCGATCCCATTAAATCCAGTAAACGCGCGTCGCGGGTTGCAGCACCGGGAAAACGGAAAGCAATGGTCAGATTTTCAGGATTGGGCCCGTACACCTCACGTTTTATTGGGCTTGTAATCGGTTTTTCAGGGTCAAAAGTATAAGGTGGGATAGGCTTTGGTTTCATGTAACTGAAGTGCGTGTCCACCTTTTTGATCATGACATCCGGATTAAAATCGCCGGATAACACTATCGCCATATTATTAGGCACGTAGTAGGTGTAGTAGTAGTTGCGTATAGCTTTTAATGACGGATTTTTAAGATGCTCGATGGTGCCTATGGTAGTTTGTTTGCCGTAGTTGTTATTTGGGAACAGGGCAGAAAACATTTGTTCGAACACCTTGCGGTTGTCATCATCTAAAGTGCGATTCTTCTCCTCATACACGGCTTCCAGTTCTGTATGGAAAATACGCAATATTGGGTTGCGGAAACGCTCGGCCTGCAGCGTTAGAAACTTATCGACAGATGAGCTTGGGATGTCTTCAGTATAGGCTGTGCGTTCGAACGAGGTGCTGGCATTACTGTTTTGGCCACCCATTGAAGCCATCATTTTATCGTACTCGTTCGCTATTGATATTTTAGCGGCCTCGCCCGATGTTTTGTCTATTTCTTTATATATTTCTTTACGTTTGGCTTCATCTTTAGTGCTGTTATATTGTTCATACAGTGCATCAATTTTATCCAGGTACGGTTTTTCTTTGGCGTAATTGGTAGTGCCAAACTTATCGGTTCCTTTAAACATCAAATGTTCCAGATAGTGCGCCAACCCGGTATGGTTGGCCGGGTCTGTATTGCTGCCGGCTTTAACTACAATGTAGCATTGTATACGCGGCTGTTTATTGGTAGGGCTTAGTATAGCGGTTAAGCCATTTTTTAATTTATAAAAGCGTGAATGGGTTGGGTCGCCGGTTACATATTTGTAAGTATAACCGCCAGAAGCAGCTTGTTTCCAGGCAATAACATTTTGTGCCCTAAGGTTTGACGTAAAGGCAGCAAACACAAAGGCAATCAGCAATAATTTTTGTTTCATGTTACTTGTTTGAACAATAAATGTATTTAAAAAAATCAACTTATAAAAAGCAGCACCGTGCAAAATATTTTTGTTTGCAGCATGCCAAACAATGCTTTTGACAGTATTATTTATGAGTTGTTACAAGCGTATATAAGCTAAAAATCAAGAAAAATAATTTCATAAATAAACCTTTGTAAAGCACACCGCTCTAAAAGGCATTATTAAACACAAAAAACATTGCTATGAAAAAATTTTTCTTTTTTGCTATATGCTTGCTCATAGCGGGCTCGGTAAGCGCACAACGACGTTATTATCACTCGCCGCGAGGTGGTGGCGTTAGAAACGATAACGGCGATTTTTATTCACCAAAGATAGGACTGGAAATTGGCGCTAACGTATCAAACCAGATCAGCTCATCTAACGACAATTATAGCACCGGTAGCCTGGGCGGTTTAAACGCCGGTTTGACATTTGATTTGCCGATCATCTACCCATTATCATTCGCGCCGGAGGTTTTGTATTCACAAAAGGGCTACGAGGCTACTACTGTCGACGGTGTTTTTACGCAGCGTACTCATTTTATTGATGTGCCCTTATTAGCAAAATTCAGAGTAGGGCCAGTATTTAATTTTTATGTTGGCCCGCAGTTGTCATACCTGTTATCAACCACCAATACTTATGATAATGGTTTCGTTGTCGATCAGGAACAGCATTATGAAAACAACAATGGCCATAAATCGTTCCTTGATGGTGTGTTAGGCGTTAGCTTTGATATCGGCCGGTCGGTAGATTTGCATGCCCGCTATACTCTTGATCTGCAAAAAACAGATTACAACGGTAATACCTATGTGCCCAACTACCGCAACCAGGTTTGGCAGTTTGGTATAGGTTTTAAATTGAATTAATAACTTAAATAACAAGCATAACAAGAAAGGCCCGATCAACTGATCGGGCCTTTCTTGTTATTTAACTTGTTATAGATTTTCTTTTTAGTTTCGGTCGCCGAAACCGTCGTTTTTATTACGGTCTTTATTATAGCTGTCATAACTGCGCTCACGGCTTTGGTAGCCGCTATTTTTGTCGCGGTTATAACCGTCGTTGCTGCTTCCGTAACCACTTGTGCCTCTTTCGCGGTTGTAACCACCACCACTATTATTGCCGCGGTAACCTCCGCCACCGCTGTTACGGTTATAGCCGCCGCCACCACCGCTGCGATAACCACCTCCGCCACCGCCAGGGCGCTCGGTTCTTTCTTTTTCTTTGGCTTGGCTTACTGCAATTTCTTTGTCAAGGATGGATTTGCCATTAAGGTTGTTAATTGCGTTTTGAGCTTCATTTTCATCGGGCATTTCAACAAAGGCATAGCACTTGCTGCGGCCGGTTTCACGATCCATAATTACGTTGGCCGAGCTCACTTCGCCATAAGGAGAAAATAATTCGGTAACGTCAGCTGACTGATACTGGTGAGGCAGCTTGGCGATAAAGATTTTCATTTTAAAAAATAAGTTAAGAGTGTGTTTAGTTTATAAAGTTAACATATGGATCGACAAAAAACACATCGAAAAGCGTCTTTTACCAACACGTATCTTAAAGCACAACAAAGCCTTACAAACATTGTTTGCATTATTAAAAACTAAACAGGGGTGTTTTAAGATATAAGGCTGTTAACCTTTTCAACAAGCTCATTAAGATCAAACGGTTTGTTGATGATTGCATCGCAACCGTAGCCATACAACTCGTCGTCGTGGTTAATGTAAGCAGAAAAGATGATGACGGGCGTATCTTTATAAATGGGGTGGCATTTTATTTGCCGGCAAAGCTCGCCGCCGTTTATACCGGCAACACGATAATCAAGAATAACCAATGCCGGCGAAAATTCTTCAAGCATAGGCATAACTTCGTCACTTTCAGACGTGCTTTTCACGTCAAACTTCTCGTAGGCGAGCGTTTCGTGAACGATTTCCAGAATATCCTGGTTATCATCTAATATCAAAATCCGTTTTGACATGATTGGTGTTAAATGCTTCGAAAAATTTTTTAAAAGTTGTAAACAAATAGATGCTTCAAAGAAACGGGAAGTAGTGAGCTGAAACCTTTTTCGAATTGTTGTAACCAAATTTACTTTAAATTTTTAATAAAAAAAGTTAATTAGCAATAAAATCATTCAGTTTATTTCACATTAATGTCAAATGTGGCTTGCCTGCGTTTAAAGGGCATTTTTATTTTAAAATGCTTCACCCAAATTAAGAATAACAGCCCGGTAATCACGGCTCTGGCCATAGTCAATACCAATATTGGTACCCGATTTTTTATTAAATTTAATACGCAGGCCCGCACCGCCGGCCGGGTTCCAGTATTTAAACCGGCGGCTATTGATCTGGCTGGCCGAGTTAACATTGGCAAAAGCAACAAAACCCAACAAGCCATTGTCAGTAATATCGCAACGGTATTCGGTTTCAAAGTAAATAAGGCTTTCGCCGCGGTAGCGGTTTTGGGCAATACCGCGGCCCGAACGCTGGTAGGGGTCCATGCCAATAGAAGGTAAGCTGAGATAAGGTGTCCCTGACGATAATGATGTCCAATAGTAACTCCAAAAGGCCAGCATATTTTTGGGGCCCGAAGACGATAGTGATAAATACTTCCTTAAATCTACATATAGCGATTGCCAGTTATCATTGCTGCCAAAAAATGACGAGCTGTACCGGTAGATAAGGTTGCCGTACCAGCCAGGCAGGGGATCAATCAGGTTATTGCGCGTATCATACAACAAATTAAGGCTTGGTCCAGATGAAAAGGAGTTTTGATGCGGATCGGTACCAAACTTGTATTTGGTAAACTCGCCAAACGTTTTGGAGGTGCCATCGTCGCTTTCAATATCCATGTAATAATCCAGGTTGTAGCCAATGCCCGCGAAAAAATAGGGGGTAATACGTTTAAGTGCACTCTGATAAAACCGCAGATAAACATAATCTACCAAAAACTTATTACCAGCCGGTTGGCCCCCACCCAGCCCCCAGGTATATTGGGGATATTTGAGCAGCCGTGTATCGCCCTGTATATTGTAGCTGTTACTATTTAGCCAGATGTTGGAGTGAATTGGCAGGCCATATCGGCCTTTTAAGTTGAAGTAAGGTGCAAAAGTGGCTGTAGAAATATAAGTATTTGATGGGTCGCCCAGGTAAAAACCGGCAGTGGTAGAGGTGATCAACATGCGGTGGTCATTGATACCTGACGCTGCTACCGGAAGTATGGAAAAGTAAATTTTCTTTTTTTCCTGCGGGGATATTTTGCGTGGCTGGATATTGACAAATGACCGTACGAGGTCAATCAAATCCTTTTTCTCCACGGTGTCAATAGGGCGATACTTTGCAGAGCTGTTATCATCTTGCGCCATCAGCAAAAAAGGCAACAAACAAAATATACCTGCAAGTAAAGTTTTTACCATGAATAAACAGACCTGGTTTTAAGGGCCTTTAATATACAAAAAAAACAAGAGCCCGCAACGGTTGTTGCAGGCTCTTTGGGTTTAATCAAGCATTTATTTAGTAGGCTTTTTATAAACATAAGCATTAGGGTAATGCCCATGTTTACGATAGTAAGCCTGGCGATATGCCGCTCTTTTCTTTTTCTCGACAGCTTTACGGTGCTCATTACCTATGATGTAACCACCACCGGCGCCAATGGCTCCGCCTATTAATGCGCCGCCAACATTATGACCGATAATACCACCAACTACTGCGCCACCCGCACCGCCTATAATAGCTCCTTTACCTTGCGAGCTGATAGGCTTATGCTCTTTAGTTTGCGCTTGCGTAAAATTGGCAGATGCTAATAAAAATGAAGTTACAATACCTGTATATATAATCAACTTTTTCATGATAAATAATATTTAGTTATCAAACACAAATCAAATAATAAGCCAAATAGTTATCAGGTAAATAACAGCCGTTTGCGGCTTAAATTTTGTATGGTTTAATAGTCATATTACCAACAGTTGCTAAAAAATTAATAAGTAAACTTCATCTTTGCCGAAAATTAAGGGCGCATACTTTATGACCAAAAAACGCTATTTCTTTACTGTGCTGATATTAGGCTCGCTTACAGCCTTAGGGCCTTTCTCTATAGATATGTATTTGCCGGGCTTTCCTGCCATCGCTAAGTCATTCCACACTACTACTGCAGAGATTTCATTATCCCTGTCAAGCTTCTTTATTGGTCTGGCTGCGGGGCAGCTATTGTATGGCCCGCTGCTGGACAGATTTGGCCGTAAGAGGCCTTTATATGTGGGTTTGGCGGTTTACCTGATCAGCTCTGCCGGTTGTTATTTTTGCAGCGATATTAATAGTTTGATTGTATTACGTTTTGCACAGGCGTTAGGGGCTTGTGCTGCCAGTGTAGCCTCAATGACCATGGTGCGTGATATCTTTCCGCTTAACCAGAATGCCAAAATATTTGCCCTGCTGATATTGATCCTGGGGGCATCGCCAATGATAGCGCCTACTCTGGGTGGTTATATCACCGAAGCCTGGGGATGGCACCTGATATTTGTAGTACTGGGTGGCATGGCTCTGGTTATTTTACTTACGGTGATCTTTCTCCTGCCTGAAAGCTATAAGCCTAACCCTGACTATTCCTTAAAACCGGCACCTATCATCAACAGCTTTTTGACGGTGATCAAAGAGCCGCAGTTTTATACTTATGCTTTTGCCGGCGCTTTCTCGTTCGCCAGCTTGTTTGTGTACGTCTCTGCTTCGCCGATTGTGTTTATGGAGGTTTTCAAGGTAAGTGCCAAAACTTACGGATGGATATTCGCGGCGCTTTCAGTAGGCTTTATTGGTGCCAGCCAGGTTAACAACCTGCTGCTTAAGAGGTATAAAAGCGAGCAGATCATCTGGGTGGCATTATCTACACAGGTTGTTGTTGCTTTGTTGTTTGTAATTGGCAGTTGGTATCACTGGTACGCGCTTGGCGGCACCATAGGTATTACCTTTATCATGCTTTGCTGTGTAGGGACAGTCAGCCCAAATGCTTCGGCGTTGTCACTGGCGCCGTTCGAGCACAATGCCGGCACTGCTTCTGCTTTACTGGGTGCCATGCAATTAGGTTTAGGTGCGCTCATGACGTTGGGCATCGGCTTGTTTAAAGGCGGTTCGGCATTACCTATGGCAGGTATTATGGAAACTACCGCGGTTATAGGTATGCTTATCCTGGCTTTTGGCAGTAAGCATATTGTGCATAAGGTTGAGGTGAGTGAGCACGCTGTTGTAGCCCATTAGGTGAGTGATCCACTTGTGAATGTATATCACTTTGGATCACCTTTTAAGTCAACTAATTGTAAAACAGATAGTTGATTATTTTAATATTGAAAAATGGATCACTTTGGATCACTTTTTATGACGTTTAAGTAAGTTTTTGGATCACTTGCATTTTTGCCCCTTCACTGGTCGAAGTGACGCTGCGCTAAACTTCATCGAATTACTAAACCTTTACAGCAATGACAAATTAACTGCTCGCTTACGTCAGCACCTCGTCAATCACCCCAAATTCCTTTGCTTCGGCTGCTATCATCCAATGATCGCGGTCGCAAACGTCATGGACACGTTGGTAATCCTGGCCACTGTGCTTGGCAATAATATCGTAAAGTTCCTTTTTTACCTTTAGCACCTGGTTAGCTGTTATCTCGATATCTGATGCCTGACCCTGCACACCGCCCAGTGGTTGGTGCAGCATTACGCGCGAGTGGGCAAGGGCGCTGCGTTTGCCTTTAGCGCCGCCGCAAAGCAATATCGCCCCAAATGAGAGGGCCATACCGGTACAAATGGTCGCCACATCCGGGCTCACCAGTTGCATAGTATCATAAATGCCAAACCCTGCATAAACCTCGCCGCCAGGCGAGTTGATATACATGTGGATGTCTTTCTTGGAGTCGGTCGACTGCAGGAAAAGCAGTTGCGCCTGTACAATGTTGGCAATGTTAGCCTCGACGGGCGCACCCATAAAAATGATGCGGTCCATCATTAACCTCGAAAATACATCCATTTGCGATACACGCATCTCGCGCTCCTCGGTAATATATGGTGTCATGGCTTGCGGAATAGCAGTGCGCTCAACCGCCGAAATATATTTGTCGACCCCGGCCGATGGGACATAGCAATGCCCCACCGCAAATTTGCGGAACTCATTTTTGTCAATCTTCATAAATTATTTGATTTATCGTTTACTAAAAAGCTGCCTTATTTTTTGGCTAAAGCTGTAATGCTCCGGCTGTGTAAACAGTTGTTGATGCACAGCCTCGATCTCGGCCTTCAACTGTTTGCGACTGTATTGTTTAATGAGGTTATATGTTTTCTGCTGCCATATCATTTTGTTAGCCAATTCACTATCCAGTATCAGTTTAGCCTCAAATAGCAAAGCCTCGCCGGGTGCGGCCGCACCCATTAGTACAGCTTCAATTTGTCGGGTTTCATTCCATGAAGTCGTCATAAGCCAATGCTTTTTCTTTAATGGTTTCTCTTACTTTTTCCAGGCATTTGTATTTCTGCACGGTAGCACTGCGCACACCCGAGTAGCCAAATTCTTCGGCTATTTCGTCCAGCGGCTGCTGGTCATAATAAAAGCGCTTTAACAGCTCCATACACTTTTGGCCAGCGGTGCTCAAAAAGCGCATTATCCGCTTGTTAGATGGGTTTTCTTCCTGCTCATCGAAAGCTATATCCATATCGGTTAACGGCAGGTTGGGGGCTGATTGACGGTATCGCTTTAACCACAAATTTTTAACAATACCCACCAGGTACGCTGTGTCATTATTTAAGGTTGATGAGTGTACAACGGTCTTCTCATAATATACCACCAGCGCATCCTGAAAAACATCTTTTGCCTCGTCAAAACTGCCACCCATGCGGCTTATGTATTTAGCCACCGCCGGGAAGGCGCTTTTATACAAAGCGATAAAAAGGTCTTGCCGCTGTGCCGATCTGTTTATGATACTGTGCATAAAAATGTTCTTTTATTACTATGTGTTAAAAAGGTCAGAAGTATCACCTGAAAAATGAAAATATTCTATTCCTTCACCGCCGTTACTTCTGATCCATCTTTACCGGCGGTTGAGAAGATGATCTGCTTGTCGCTAAAATTCTCGATGTGGAAGGGAAATTCGCGGGTTGTGCCGTCGGTTAATATTTCTTTGTAACGGATATTCAGCCCTTCGACTTTAAACGTACCATGCGATAATACTTTGCCATCCCAATTGATTAATAAACTATCCTGTTTGGTAAACTCGATATAAGGTTTCTCTGATGCCAGGGTTTCTTTACCTACGCTGTCCGGAGGGTCGGCAAGCGGGTTGCGTACACGGATGTAGTTCCATTTACCATAGAGTTTTTCGGGTGTTGCGGAGGGTTTGCAGGCAGCGAAGCATAAAGTAATTGCCAAAAGGAAAAATAGGTTTCTCATAACATAATATCCCGCTTGATTAGCAAGACGAGGGTACAGCTAATTTACAAACTTCAAGATTATTTATGGGGAAAATAGTCGATAAGGGGCAATGCTAATTCTCTTATTTGTAGTTTCGAGCACAGCGAGAAATCTATACATTGATATTCGCAATTCGCTTAGCAGTGTATAGATTTCTCGCTGTGCTCGAAATGACAGTTTTGTTTGCCAAAAATCAACGTTGTTTCTTCTGATTTTTCTGCAGTTTGTGCTCGGCATTTTTCACCTCGTCCTTTTCGCTCAGCGGGAAATCGGTTTGTATTTTTGGCGATTTGCTGTCCGGTTGTACAGACTTGGGATCGGTAGGAGTTTCTTTCGGTGTTTTCATGTTGTTGTGTTAAATGTGCGGATTAAGCTACCCGTACTTATTTAACTTTTGAAAGCCGGAAGTTGTTTGACACGATTGATGGATTGATTACTCCATTATGTTTTTAGAGAGGAAAATGAGCTGTTGCAAGCGCCCGGTGTCATGAGTAGGCTCTTGAGGCCTGCGGGCAAAGGTCATTGCTCACCCTTCAAAGAGCCTCAGGGTGTAGCCCTCCTTAGTTTATACCTCAGTTAAATTAAAAAAGGATCTACGTTTCCCGTAAGTCCTTTTTCATTTATTAATATTAGCTATGTTATTTCTTATTCGCTTTTTTAATACTGTCAGCCTTTGCTTTAGCCTGATCTTTAAAATATCCGCGCAGCAAAAAGTTATGTTGGGCAGCCTTCAGATCCTCATTTAGGGTGACAGAACCTTGCTGCAAATTATCTAACGTATTTTTTAATTTAGCCGCCGAAACGGGATCGTTCAATAGTAGCCCTAAGGTGTTATCAGTACGGTTTACTTTGTCGGATGCTGCTTTTAGATTCTGGGTAAGTATAGTAGCATTTTCGGCTGCAACTTTTAATTGATTGGTTGTGGCCTTAATGGTTGCAAAAGTTGCAGTATCAGTCAATAATTTATCGGCCAAACCGCCCTTAGTATTCATTTTATTGGTGAATCTTTCCAATTGTCCGGCTAATCTGGCTGCCGAAGCGCTGGTACGCTCAAAATTGGTCATGGCATTTCTGAATTGATTACCCACTGCGCTATCTGCCATTAAGGTGCCTACAGTACCTTTGCCTTGTAATATTTTACGGCTCAGCATTTTAAAGTCGCCGGTTATTGAGAGCAGATTTTGATTGTTTTGCTGTAATACTTTCAGCATATCGTCAGTCGATGTCATTTTTTCGGCTTGCAGTATATCACCATCCTGCACAACGGGAGCTTGGGGACTACCGCCGTCAATGACGATGATCTTGTTACCTATCAAACCATCAGAGCCGATATGCACACCTGCATTGCGGTGAACGTATTGCTGGCTGGTTTCGTCAATAGCCATGCGCACGTCAACCTGGCCGGGGCCAATGAAACGTATTTTACTGATGCTGCCCACTTTAACGCCCGAAAACCAAACGCTGTTGCCTGTTTTTAAGCCCGCCACATCATCAAATACTGCGCTGATATGTATACTTTTTGAAAAAGTTTTTGACTGGCTGCCCAAGGTAAAAACGCCCAAAATAAATACCAGTAAGCCTAATCCTAAAAATAGCCCTACTGTGATTGCGCGTTTATTTTCTGCTTTCTCCATTATAATAATATTGTGATAATCTACTTTATAAAATTGTAATCAAAGAACGGCTTTACCCGCTCGTCGTTAGTGTCAAATACCTCGTTAAATGTACCCTGACGTTGAAATTGGCCGTCTAACAGCATCGCAATCCGGTCGCCGGTTTGTTTGGCGCAGGTTAAATCATGCGTGATGATGATAGACGATGTTTTATACTTCTCCTGCACCTCGTTGATTAGTTCGTTGATCTCAATACAGGTAATAGGGTCCAGGCCAGCGGTAGGCTCATCATACAGCATGATCTCCGGGTTCAGTATCAACGTGCGGGCAATGCCAATACGTTTGCGTTGGCCTCCCGAAAGCTCTGACGGCATCTGGTTGATGGTTTGACGTAAGCTCACAGCTTCCAATACGCTGTCAACAGCCTCATCAATCTCCTTACGGCTAATACCTTTACGGTTACGCACCAGCGGAAACTCCAGGTTTTTACGTACCGTCATACTGTCGTACAAAGCACTGTTCTGAAAAGAGAACCCTATGCGGATACGCAGGTCCTGCAATTCTTTGTCTGTTATTTTGTTGATATTGCAGCCAAGCACATTCACAGAACCATGATCAGCAGTTAACAGGCCCGAGATCACTTTAATTAATACCGATTTACCGGTGCCCGAACGGCCAAGCACTACCAGATTCTCGCCCTGGTAAAGTTCAAGATCAATACCGCGTAATACATGATAGTCATCAAAAGATTTGCGCAATCCTTTGATGGTTATCACCGGGTTATTGTAATCTATAGGTGCCTTTGGCTTAATCATATATTCTTTTAGCGAAACCAGCTGGTTATCTGTACTATAACTATTTCTTCAATAAAAATTAAAAACATGGCCGTTACTACTGCGCCATTGGCTGCTTTACCAACGCCTTCGGTTCCTTTATTCGAAAAATAACCCTGGTAACTGCCCACAATGCCAATTGTAAATCCAAATACTATTGATTTAATGAGCGATGAAGTGAAGTCTGTAAAGGTAAGCGGCTCAAAAAACTGCTGAACGAAAGTGTTAAAGCTGGTACCTTCATTAAAAGCCACATTGATATATCCGCCAATCATGGCCACTAAACCCGTATATGTTGCCAGGATAGGAATGGTTAAAGTTGTGGCCAGTACACGTGTACAAACTAAGAACTTAAAAGGTTTGGTACCTGATACTTCCATAGCGTCTATCTGCTCGGTAACGCGCATAGAGCCCAATTCGGCACCTATACCTGAACCCACCTTACCCGCTGCTATCAACGCTGTTACCAGCGGGGCCAGGGCACGCATAATTGCAATTGAAACCAGCGACGGTAACCACGAGGTTGCCCCAAACTGACCCAATGAAGGGCGCGACTGCTTGGTAAAGATCAAACCTACAATGAAGCCTGTTAGGGATATCAGTGTGAAGGAGCGAACACCCACTTCATAACATTGCCTTACAATTTCTTTAAACTCAAAAGGGGGAACAAAAGCTTCCTTGAAGAATCTAATGATGAATTGATTAATCTTGTACAGGCTTATAAAAAAGGATGTTAACCAACCGCGTTTTTTGGCCTTTTTTCCAGTCTGTAGAGTTGTGCTGTTTCCGGTATCCATTAATGCGGCAAAGGTATTACTTATGGTAGATATTCCTGACTATTTTGTGCAAAAAGTTAATAACCTGCTTTGGCCAGGCTAAAAATTAATCGTTTGATTAATAAGACAAATGTACAGTAGTTATTGTTACGGCAAAGTCAAAATATATGCTTTGTTTGATTTTATGGCGATAGATACCCTCTTGTACTTCCATACATTATAGCTATAAAATCGGGATTTATTGGCCTGTTTATTGCTTTTGCAATTCTATAGAAACTAGTACCATGAGTGCATATCAACAAAAATGGGTGCAGATTTTGCAAAGTGCAGATTTGCCCGGGTGGAATATAAAAGCTGTTAACGACGGAATACATGTTGAGATGCCGCACGTTACCGATCTTAAACTAATACGGGATATTTTGCCGGAAACATTGGCCGCACTGTCCTTAGATATCGACGAGGTACCCAAATCAAGGGTGAAATTTTATTTTCATAACGGGTATGAAAACTTTGAATATGTTTTAAATCCACATGATGTGGAATTGAATGAGGAGTAAGTCTCTTCAACATCATGTCATTTCGAACGGAGTGAGAAATCTATACACACATAATTCTAAGCAGTGTATGGATCTCTCACTCCGTTCGAGATGACATTCTTAATTATAGCGATTAACAATTGCCGCCAACTTCACAACTATCGCCTTCAACTATATCCAACTTGGCAGGTTTACCGGCAGCCCACTCGCTGTAAGCTTTCTCTAATGTTTGTGTAAAGGCATCCACCGGCTGTGCGCCCGATACCGCATATTTCATATCCATTACAAAAAACGGTACACCACGTACGCCTAACTGCTGTGCCTGAGCAATGTCCTGATTTACGTTAATGGCGTATTTATTACCCTTTAGCGTATGGGCAACTTCATCCTTATCCAAACCGATTGATTCGCCCAACTCGGCTAAAGTTTCGTGGTCGGCTATATTTTTACCTTCGGTGAAATAGGCTTTGAAAAGCACCTCTTCAGCTTCGGCGCCTAAGCCGTGTTGTTTGGCCAGGTGGGCAAAGCGGTGGGCATCAAAACTATTAGCCACAATGGCTTTGTTAAAATCGTAGGTTAAGCCTGCTTCGGCAGCCATCTGGGTTACGTGATCATTTAGTTGTTTGGCGTGATCAATGGTGATACCTTTGATATCGGCCAGGTATTGGTTGATGTTAATAGTCGGGTCGGTTACCAGGTTTGGGTTTAGCTGAAAGCTTTTCCATTCAACCTCAACTTCGTCTTTGTGTTCAAAATGGTGCAGGGCCTGCTCAAACCGACGTTTGCCGATGTAGCAGAAGGGACACATTACGTCGCTCCAGATCTGTATCTTCATGTTGCAAAGTTACCATGCCGTTTTTATGGCATGGTAACCGCAAAGTAAAATAAAGGGGCTACTTGTCGGCCTCACGTTCAACCAGCTCCATACCGCATTTGGTGCATACACCAGGCTTGTCGTTACCGATATCAGGGTGCATTACGCAATAGTATTTGTATTGCCTTTTAGTGGTGTTTTGATTTTTAGCTGTGTTGCTGCAGCCGCTTAAACCTATACCTAAAAACGCTATAGCTATTAATACTGATTTCATTTGCTTACTTATTTTTAATGAAGGCAGTTAAACCTAATAAAGAGGCAACCAATACCGTTAATGCAGTTGCAGTTTCTTTCATATTAGTTTTTTGCAAATGAATAACTAATGCCCAGTGTAAATGTGCGCGGAGGGGCTGCGTTGTACGTGTCGCCGTACTGGTTGCTGGTTACTGTGCTGGCATATAATTTACCGGTTACATTCATTGCGTTGACCCAGATCCCGGCGCCTCTCCATACTCCGCCTTTTACCTCATAACCTAAGCGTACATTATAAATGTTATAACCCGGGTAAGTTTTGGTATTAGCCGGATTGGTAAAATATTGATCGATATGCTGCCATTCGCCGGCTATTCTAAAACCCGGCAGGTAGTAAGGCTTGTAGCTTAACTCAGCGTTGGCTATCCAGGCGGGAGCATTGTTCATGCGCTTGTGGTTATAATTAATGGTGTAACTGGTGTTGGTGGCATAATTGGTAGCCACTTCGCTATAGTCCACATAAGTATGTCTGGCGTTAGTGCCGCTGAATCTGAAGCTCAGATCGCTCACAGGTGCATAAGTTACCGAGTACTCAATGCCGCGATGACGGGTAGCACCTGCATTTTGGTTTTGGGTGGTATTATCGGGCAGCAACTGGTTAATGATCTCATTATGGCCCTCCAGATCATACAAGCTTACTTCGATATACATTTTCTTGTCCAATAAAGATAGCCAACCGCCCAACTCGTAATTATTAAAAGTTGCTTGTTTTAACGGCGTCAATTGGCGCGCGCTGTATAAACCACTGGTTTCGGGTGGTTGAAAGCCTACGCTGTAGTTAGCATATAAGCCTTTATTGTGGCCCAGGTTGTAAGTCAGCCCAAGTTTGGGTGCTAAAATGTTGAAATCGTTGGTTTCCTGCTGTTTGTATTTTGTCCCGGTGGTTAATGCGTTGTTGAAGTTGTAATGCACCCGGTCATAACGTAAACCGGCAACAATGCGCAGCGGGTCGATAGGGTTGACCTCATACTGCGTATAAGCCGCAGTATTAAATAGTTTAATAGTGTAGTTGTCAATATAAGTGCCTGTATTAGTGAAACCGGTATAGTAGTTATTAGCGACGTCCTTAGTGATATTCAAATATTGCGCATAATAAGAACTCGGGCTGTCATCCACATATAAACCAGCAATCAACCTTGAATGCAGGAAATCAAAATTACTGCGGTGCTGCGCCAGTAAACCAAAACTGTGAAAACGCTGATCATTCACCTGCCCGTTACTGCTGACATAATTACCTGAGTTATCCCGAACATCGGCAATATAATAGCTTGGTAACTGGGCGGTCGAATTATCGCGATAGAAAGCAGTTACAAAGGTGTTGTTCTTCTGGTTCCAGGCATGTTCCAGTTTAGCGTTGGCTCTGAAAGCCCAAACCTTACGGTAGGTAAATCGCTGGTTAGCGCCGTAGCTGCGGCTGTAAAAATGCGCGCTGTCCAGGCTGCCCGGCGTCTGGGTGTTTAGATAGTTATATGAGGCGGCAGCAGTTATTTTGGTGTGGTCATTCACCGCGTAGGCAGATTTAAAATTGACAGAATGTTTATCAAAATCAGAATAATCCTGCCAGCCGTTTTTCAGGTGCGTGGTATACCCTCCAACATATAAACCAAACTTACCCGAGGTAAACCCGGCATCGGCGTCCAGTCTGCGGTAATTGTGAGTGTCGCCTTGCAGACTGATATGGCCGGATGGGACTGCCGGTGGATTTTGTATAATAAAGTTTACCGCACCGCCAATGGCATTACTGCCGTACAGCGATGAAGCGGGCCCTTTGATCACTTCGATATCTTTTACGCCGCTTATATTGATCTCATACAGCGAATTATGATTGAAAATACCCGTAGGCCGTATAGGTAAACCATCCTCCATATATAGATACAACGCATTGTAAGTAATAGGCTGACGGATGGCCATGGTGTGTTGCTCATTTCCTAAGTCGACCATATAAACGCCTGCGGTTTTGTTTAATAGCTGGTACAGCGCGGTTGCTCTGGTGTCATTGATTTGAGCAGAGCTGATCTTGCTGATAGCGATAGGAGCGTCCTGCCGGGACTCGCCTTCACGGCTGGCGGATACAATTACGGGCTGGAGATCGACAGTTGAAGGTATTAATTCAATAACGCTGCTGGCGTTGACGGCATTCACTGTGTTTGGCATATACCCAACCATGCTAACGTGTAAATTGATTGTGCCTGAGGCAATATTGAATTGGCCTTTAGTATTAGTTTTCAGGGCAATGCCATTGTTATCGCTGATAGTGGCACCCGCCAAAGGTTCATGCGTTATAGCATCGGTAACGGTACAGGTTATGGTTTGGCCAAGTGCTGCAGTGGTAAACAGGCTTAGCAAAAAATATATAAAATATTTTTTCATATAAATAAATGGTCACGATGAACTCGTGGATAAAAAATCAGATTAAATAAAACGGAATAACAAAAACATCAACGCTATATGACGAGGCGTATGCACTACATTAATGAAATTGAAAGAAAATATTTAACCTACCTGAGGAGGGCGGAAGACTGCGCCGTTATAGCTAATGCCTTGCGGACTTTGATATGGAGTTGAAATGGTGTCCAGTAACTGGGTATGGAATATCATGTCAAGCGTAGCTAAAAAAAATACTTCCTGAAAAAGGTTTTTTTGCGATTGGTTTGTGGTGCTTTTTTCGGCGTCCTGGGCGGCTTTGACCTTTTTCATGAAGTAGCAATGCCCGTTACAGTGTAGCCAGGGCTTATCCCGATTCTCGCAAAGATTTGCGGCAATATATTTTTTGTTAAGTTCAAACCCCGCAAAAATAAAATAGCGCGACAGGTTTACCGAAACCAGTGCAAGCAATAATATTATGGCAGTTAACTTTTTAAACATGCTGCCGCAAAGGTAGGCGCAAGGAGGCAGAAATGCAAGAAACCGCTAAATCTCTACCTGGGGTAGGGGATACTTAATTGGGTTAAGGTTTCTTACGCGACTTTCAAGGCTCGCGCTACCGGGGAGGGTTGGGAGGGGTAGGCGATTATTTATCGCGTTTAAGGACTGCTTTAAACGATTTACCATCCACATAGGCAGATACTATTACCGAGTCGCCATAGTATTTACCAGTGTGATTAACCACTAATTTGCCGGCTTTAACAATAAAGGCAAACTCATTGCCCGATAAAACGCCTTCAGCAATAGGCAGATCGTTACCATCGGGCGACTGTACAGTGCCCGACAGTTTATCGCCATCGACTTTAAAATTGTAAACTAAAGACAGCTCGTCTTCGGGGGTGATTTTAACTGAGCCGGTCCATTTACCGTTCAGTCCGGCAATTGCAGCGAAGCATGCAATAAAACTACAAAATACTAACAGCGTAGTTGTTACGATTCTTGATTTCATAATCATGGGTAGTTTTATTTAAAGGTAGATTGCCCTTGTAAATAAAAAATTACCTGCCGATTAAATGAATAACAAGTTAAGTTTAAATTATCTGTTAATATTAATTTTATGTTTTATAAATGCTACTTTACTTTGCAGCCGGTACCCTGGTAAGTTTTGAGCGTAATTTGTCGCCACCCAAATTTGCTACCACAATAACTGAGTCGCCGTAGTATTTACCCGTACTTTGTACGGCGTCGCCATTAACATCAACCTTAAAAGTAAACTCCTTATCGTTGGTTATTTTGCCGTCGTAAATTTTAAGATCGTCTTGCGGGGTTTGTACGGCGCCGGTTAATTTGTCACCATCAACTTTAAAAATGTAAGTAAGGGGCACTTCGTTGCCATCGCTCATAATGACGGTGCCTTTCCATTTTCCGGTTAAATCTGTAATGGCAGCAAAGCAAGCCAGCACGGTGCTAAATAACAATGCGGCGGTCAGGATTTTTCTTTTCATGATTTAGAATTTATAATCAACTTAAAATTATGATATTCTTTTCAGTAAAAGAAAATACAGCTCTGAAAATTATACAATTACGGAACGCGGTAATAATAGATTGGCGAGAATACGCCCTCGCTTACGGTATAAAAACCTTTACCGTCGGGTGTAAAGCCAATCGCTTCGCCTTGTTTTTCCTGCTGATAATGGGGCTCGGCCGGTGTACGCTGCAAGGTTCGCCAAATGGGTTCGTTGCCTTCGCGTTTCCAGTAGTAAACCTTTTCATAGCTTTTAACGAGTACCTTTTTGCCATCTTTAGAGATATCACCAGCGGTTATCCATTTAAAAGGTTTATAACCTTTAAAGAATAACTTAGCGCGGTGGGTCATTACCAGGGTATCATTGGGTTTATAAGTCAGCGGGGCAGTATAAACGCTAACGGTATCTGACCTTTTGGAGATAATATAAAATAGTTTTTGCAGCGGGTCCACCATCAGGGTCTCGGCGTCTTTGGGGCCGTCAGGATATTTCAGATTAATTGGTGTTGCCGTTACATCTATGTTGCCGCCTTTGGTCCACGTGGCGCTTTCAGGTATACGGTATATCGTGATATATTTACGTAAGAAGTAGTTGTCACCAATATCACCCACATATACATAACTTTCCTTTTTGCCCGGGCCCGGGCCGACGGCAATGTCTTCGCAATCTATCACGTCAGCTTTGTAGTGTAGTGTTGATATCAGCTTACCATCGGGCGATATAGCGAAAAACCGACTGTTGTCACCGCTGTCATTATGTACGTAATAGACATCCTTGTTAATGGATGAAGCGGCTATGCCCGAAGTTTCGTCCATGGCCTTATCCTGCAAATTACCAGACAGCACAATTTGCCGGGCAATGTATCTGTGCCGGGCAAAAGCGCCCACAAACAAAATGAATATAGTAGGGATGAGGATATTTAATTTTTTTGCTCTGCTCATTAAGGGGCTTGAGTAATTTTTGCAAAGTTACCGAAAATAGTTTAACGGGATAATAAAGCTATTATTACCGATGTTTTAGTAAATAACAAAGGCCCCTTTGCAGGAGCCTTATTTATATTAGTTTGTTGCCATTTCGGCGTCAGGTTTTGAGACGTCGGTTAAAGCAACTTTGCCACGCTCTTTACGCAGGATACGGTTAAATAATGATATCTCTTTATCAAATAAAAAGCGGAAAAATAGCTTAGTCCATGATTTATGATAAAAAAGGGTGTCATAATATTGAGGGGCGGTCTTCCTGATCTCAGGTAATTTATTCCATGGGATAGAAGGGAAATCATGGTGCTCGTTGTGGAAACCTACATTGAAAGCAACCAGGTTTAAGCCGCCGTAATAGCTATAAGTTTCTTGTTCAACACTATGAGTTAAGTAATGCTCCTGTACCCAGCGGGCACCAAGCGGGTGCAAGCCAACTGAGAATGAGAAACTTAACAGCAGGTAAGCCAAAGCATGCCATCCCAGAAAATAATAGATAGCGGCGGTGAAAACTACCTGTACGGCAAGGTTAGCTACAATCCAGATATCAAATGTCTGGATCTCGCGCAATCTTGAAAGACGGAAGATCTGGAATAACGGGTAAAATAATAACCAAAGCGCTTTACCTAAAAATGAATTATTGATCAGTTTGGCTTCCCAGCGGTTAGGCAAGTCGGCATCTAATTCATGCACTCCCTGGAATGAGTGATGTTTGATATGATATCTCTCGAATGAAATTGAACTTGGAAAAATTTGAGGCATGTTTGCCAAAATACCTGCCCAGCGATTAGCAGCCCGACTTTTAAAAAGTAATTGATGTGCACATTCGTGAATCATTACAAACAAGGCGTGATCTGCAAATGCCCCTAGTAAATAAGCGGCGCCAAATACCAGCCACCATGATTGGTCGCGTAAAAGCCAGGCCAAAACTAATTGAAATGCAACCAGGCCAATAATTGCCCAGATGGTGTTTGGATTTTTACCGATCAGGTTCCGCAGGTTAGGGAACTGTTTTAAAATTTGTTTGGTTCGAACGCGGTGTGGTTCTGAAACCTGCGAGTAAACAAAATCTGTTTTTTTAGTCATAAATTTTATAAAACCTTTAATTTAAAATAGGTTTAGGGATTTTTATTAATAACTCAATTCCCCAATAATAATTATAAAAATTTAAATATTAGTTATAAAACGGCCTATTTCTGATTATAAACTAATTTCTGCTTCTGTAATTAAAGTGTATGTACTGGCCTTAAAGGCGTTCATTAAAGTCGTCCAAATGTTGATGTGTATTGACATCGCCGTTGCGATAGAGTATCCGCAGCATGCCTGGCAGTACAATTAATAACAAAGGCAGCGCCGCCAAAAAACCGCCGATAACCGAAATTGCTAAAGGTTGATGTAATTGTGCGCCGGCGCCAATACCCAAAGCAAGTGGCATCAAAGCTATAATTGCGCCCAGTGCTGTCATAAGTTTAGGGCGCAGGCGGGTAGAAATGGAATAAATAATTGCTTCGTCAGTTTTGCTGCCGTCCAAAACGCTTTGTTTAAACTGCAGGAAGGTAAATATAGCATTTTCGCCAATGATGCCCACAATCATGATCAAGCCCGTATAACTACCTACGTTTAAGGGCGTATTGGTAATAAACAAGGCAAGTAAACTGCCCGCAATACCCAATATGGATATCGTTAAGATCAAAACCGCTATTCTGAATTGCTTAAACAGAAATAATATCACCCCGAAAACCAACAAACAGGCGGCAACTAATATCATCAGCAATTCTTTAAATGACTGCTGCTGCTCGGCATCGGTGCCGCCATATTCTACATGGTAACCTTGCGGCAGGCTGATTTTAGCAACGGCATTTTTGATAGCTGGCATAACCGTCCCCAGGTCGCTGCCGTCCAACCGGGCACTTATTATGCCGATAGACTGTAAGTTTTCGCGATTAATTTCGGCTTCGCCGGATTTGAGTTCGACGGTGGCTAAGCGACTGATCGGGATCACATCGCCTTTTGGCAGAAAGATATTTAAATCTTTAATGCCTGATACACTAAGCGAGCGATTGTCCGGATAAACCATGCGGATAGGGGCAAGTTGTTGCTTGTCAAATAAATTACCTACCATGCTGCCCTCTAAAGCGGTTTGTGTTTGGGCTTGCAGATTGGCCGGGGTAACGTTGTATTGCGCTAATTTGTCATAGTTTGGTATAATGCTTACCGACGGACCCGCGATCACAATGCCATCAAAAACATCGGCGGTGCCTTTTACAGTGTTCAGGGCATCGGCTATTTGTTTTGACAGGCTTTGCAGTACTCGCTGATCATTGCCATACACTTTTACCTCGATTGGTTCGGCTGTAGTGGTCAGGTCACCCAGCATATCACCAATCACTTGCCCGAAGTCAATTACCAGGGCGGGCTGGGTTGATGATATCTTTTTTCGTAAATCGCTGATCACCTCATCGGTGGTTTTATCGCGGTCTTTTTTTAGTTGGATCAGATAGTCGCCGCGGTTAGGTTCGGTAATAAAGAAACCCATCTGCGTCCCCGTGCGGCGCGAGTAAGCCTGAACTTCGGGCTGTTTAATAATGATCTTTTCAACCTCGCGCAGCATACGGTCCGTCTCCCCGAGCGAAGTACCAGGGGGCGATGAATAATCCAGTACAATACTGCCCTCATCAATATCGGGCAGAAAACCGGTTTTTAAAGCACCGGGTACGATAACAATAACAGCAACGAACCCGATTACTATAGCCGCACTTAGCCATGGCCGCAAAATGAACCAGCGCACCCATAGCTGTTTGGTTACGTAATGCCCTTGCTCTTTTTTGGTTTTTGACGCATTGCTGAATTTTGGTTTGCGGGTTAGCAGCAGGTATATCACCGGCAAGCCTATCCAGGTAACAAAGAAAGAGCAAACCAGGGTAATGATCATAGTGTTAGTGAGCACCTGAAAATAAGCACCTGCTACCCCCGTCATTAACAGAAAAGGTACAAATATTACAATAGTACTAACCGACGAGCCCACCATGGCCGGGAACAAATAATTAAGCGCTTTCCGGATTAATATGCGGGTCAACTCATCCGGATGTTCCTCATGTGTTCGATGGATCTGCTCAACCACTACAATAGCATCGTCAATAATTAAACCTATGGCTGCGGCTATGGCACCCAGCGTCATGATGTTAAAGGTATAGCCTACCCAATATAACACAAGCAGTGTAAGGCCCAGTGTTATAGGGATCGTAATCAATATGGTAACGCTGGCTTTTACCGAACGCAGAAAAATCACTGCCACAATTATTGCGAGCAGCAAGCCCACCCACAAGCTATCGCTTACGCTTTTGATAGAGTCGTTTACAAAATCGGCCTGGATATAATACGGTTTGATAGTAACATCGGTTGGTAGAAGCTTTTGCAGTTCTTTTATTTTTACCGCCATAGCATCCGACAATGATACAAGATTTGCGTTGGGTTGTTTAATAACGGCTATTAGTACACCATCGTGGCCATTGGCATTGATGCGGGTATATTCAATGCCTTCATTGATCTGCACATCTGCAATATCTTTTAGTTGGATAACGCGTTTACGATCATTACTCACAATCATATTTTCCAGTTGCTGTTTGGTGTGGATGGTAGCATCTGTAACCGCCAGGTACAACATTTTATAATCGGCCAAATAGCCGCCCGATTTCACAAAATTGGTTTGCGCCATCGCATTGCTGATCACATCGGGCGTTATGCCCAGGCTGCTCATCTTTTGGCGATTTAAAACCAACCAGTACTCTTTAACCTTGCCGCCTATAACCCTGATCTCTGAAACGCCATCAACCTGCGAAAGGAAAGGTTTGACGGTGTAAGTTGCAATCTGTCGCAGCTCGATAGGCGAGCGGGTGTGGCTCTCTAAGGTGTAACCGCTCACGGGCAGGATAGAGGGGTTCATTTTCTGAACCGTAATGTTTACGTCGGCTGGCAGATCATTCTTGATCTGATCTATGGCCGATTGTATGCGTTGCTGGCTAAGGTCCATATCAGCACTCCAGCTCATAAAAGCCGATATCTCGCAGCTGCCCCGGCTGGTGGTGCTGCGTACAACTTGAAGGTCGGGTACCTGTTTAACTGCATTTTCAAGCGGTTTGGTAACCGTTACCATCATTTTGTCAACGGGCTGTAAGCCTTCGTCGGCAATGATCTTTATTTTGGGGAAGGTGATTTCCGGAAATAGCGAGGTTTGCATTTTTGTGTATGCATAAACTCCGCCCACTATAATCAGCGCCAATACCAGCGCCAGAGGCTTGCGATGAGATATAAAGAAGTTTTTAGACGCCGTCATCACTTCACTACTTTAACTTTGGCTGTATCGGCCAGGCCATAATTACCGGTGACGATAATTTGATCTGACGGCGAAAATTTGGGTGACAATATCTCAACCCGGTCCCCCGCATCTATGCCCTTGCTAACCGGCACCTTGACGGCAGTATTGCTGTTGATAAGTTTCATTACCCAAAAATCTGTTTGCGTTTCATTGGTCAATACGGCGGTTTTAGGCAGCGATTGTGTGTTTGATTTAGACGAGCGAATGATGCGCGCCTTAGCTATAAGGTTTTCAGGAATGGCACTATCAGTTTTGATCCTGATTACTACACCCTGCGTTTGTGATGCTGTATCAACCGATGGCATAAAGGCGGCGACACGGCCTGTGATTGTGCGACTATCGGGCAGGGTTAGTTCCACGAGTTGGTTGCTTTTAACAGTCGATCGCAGTTCATAAGGCAGCTGCATCACGAAAGCAAAGCTGGAACGGTCACTAATAACAGCCAGTTGTTCGCCGTCCTGCACATAATCGCCGCTTTGATGGTTTAATTGAGTCAGGTAGCCGTGTTCTGGCGCTTTAATACGGTTTATACCCGAAAATTTGAAGGTGGTATCCAATACGTTGATCGTATTGCCTATGGTTTGCGCTTCTTTTGTTTTAATGATAAACATCAGTTGCCCTTTATTTACATACTGACCGGGCTGGATATGAATATTCTGGACATAGCCGTTAGCATTGGCCTTTACAATGTTTTTTTGCTGAAAAGTTGAGGTTGCATTAAGGCTGATATAATTAACCAAAGTACTGTCATTAATCGTAGTTACGGTAACGGGTGTGATGGTCTCCACTTTAGCATCTCCCTCGTCACCTGCGTCGGTTTTACCTTTGCAGGCCAATAACGACATTAATATGCCTAGCGCTAAAAACAGCAATCTGACAGGAGCATGATTGTAAAATATCTTCATGAGTTATTTATACCAGTAGTTAAGTTGATTAATAAGTTGCAGCCCGTTAATAGTAGTTTGCGTAAATAAGTTCTTTACCGACAGATAATTGTTAATGGCCAAAATCAGGTCGGCAATTTTCAGGTCGCCGGTTTGCATCAGTTGTGTATCTACTTTAATCAGGCTTTCTATGTATTTCATCTGGTCGGATACCTGGGCCAGCAGGGCATCATTTTCGGTTAACTGCTGGTTAAGCTGCGCCAGTTGCTGACGGTATTGCTTGTCAAAAAAAGCTTTATAATTCTGTCTGGTATCTTCATCCAGGTTCAGCTTTTTGTAAGCCAGTTTACGCTGTCCGCCATCATAAATGGGGATAGAGAGCGTAAAGCCTGCACTCAGGCCGAAGTTTTTATACTCCCGACCGGTAAAGTCGGTATTAAAACCCGCATCGGCGAGGGCGTTTAATTTAGGCTTATACGTAAAATCTAACAAGCGGCGAGTGTTGATCAGCTTTAAGCTATCAATTTTGAATTGCTTAAAGTAAATGCTGTTGGCCTGATCGGCAATTATTGCTCTGCTGATACCAGGTTTATCCAATGTTACCATTGCAGTGTCAGTTACACCGGCCAGGTAATTTAACGTCGAGTAATCGTTTTTATACTGGGCGCGCGATTGCGAAAGCTGTAGTTGCGCCTGTTTCAAAGTAACTAAAAAGGTAAGGTAATCGCTTTGGCGATAGACGTTGGCCCGGGTAAGCTTTTTCAGCACTTCGTCTTCTTTTGCCAATAAAGCTACAATCTCTTTATTAAAATCGTATTGTTGTAAACTGCCATAGGCAGTGATATACTGCGCAGTGACCGACTTTTTCAGATCCTGCTCAGAAAGCTTGATGCTATTTGCTGTCGACTGTGTTGACAACGAGATGGTTTGCACTTGCTCATTGATGTTTTTACTACCGATGATGGCTTTATTTACCCCGAGCAAAGCATCTAAAGCATGCTCATTGGTAATAGCCGGAGCATAACCATATCCGTTAATAACCGGCGCGTATAACCCCGCGCTGTTTATCGCTACCTGGGGCCGGAGGCCGGCGCGTATGCGTAAACTGTCCAGCTGGCTAGAGGCAATCTGGTTATTCAGATCCTTTAGTAACGGGCTATTAGCACGGGCAATTGTAAGGTAATGATCTAATGAAAGGGTCTGTCCCAGCGCCGTGTAACCTATAAAAAATGAAAAAATAACGCCGAAAAACCTTTTCATGCTTGTTATTATTGTGTATTGCCGGCGATTACGGCTGGCATTTGTTTATCCGGCTAAAATAGCGGATAATTCTGTATTAATTTTGTGCAGCTGCAACAAGTTATACAGATTTGAACTTTATGTATAACAATTAAACCAATTAATTATGTGGTGGATATATGCTTTATTATCGGCGCTGTTTGCAGCACTTACGGCTATTTTTGCAAAAATTGGTATCAAAGGAGTGGATACCGATTTGGCTACCGCTATCCGTACGGTGGTGGTTATCATACTGGCCTGGGCCATTGTTTTTGTCAGGGGCGCTAATAGTTCCATTGGTACGCTTACCAGGCAAAATTGGACATTTCTAATTCTTTCCGGCTGTGCGACGGGGCTATCCTGGATATGCTATTTTAAGGCTTTGCAGATGGGTAAAGTGTCTCAAGTAGCGCCGGTGGATAAATTGAGCGTGGCATTGGCCATAATTTTAGCTGCCGTTTTCTTGGGTGAGTCTATATCACTTAAAACCGGCATCGCAGCTGCCCTCATCATCAGCGGTACCTTAGTGTTGATATTTTAAGACTATCCCAGATCATGCACAGCAATGCAGCCAATCATATCAATATTAAAATGAACGATGATATGTTTAAATTTGCACGCAGATGACTACCTCCCGAACGCCTCATATCCGAACGCCTGGACAACTACGTATGGCAAACGCTGTTTTCTTTTTCCTGTCGGGATTTGGTTATTCGTCCTGGGCGTCACGGATACCGGCTATTAAAATGCAACTGCATTTAAATGAGGCAGAATTAGGTGGCATTTTGTTCGCTATGCCTCTGGGTTTGTTGCTTACGCTGCCGGCAACGGGTTTATTGCTCAGCAAACACAGCAGTCGTCGCATTATGTTTTTTGGCAGCTTGTTTTTTGCGGTGATGCTGGCGTGTATAGGCTTTGCCAATAACGTTTGGCAGCTAGTTGCCGTATTATTCAGTTTCGGTGTGTCGCGCAATTTATTCAATATATCAACCAATGCGCAGGCCGTAGCGGTGCAGGCTTTGTACGATAAATCTATCATGGCTAACTTCCATGGTATTTGGAGCATGGCGGGCTTTGCGGGTGCAGCCTGTGGCTATTTTATGGTTTATTACAACATTGGCACTATGTATCATTTGCTGGGTGTGAGCCTGATACTGGTTATTTTTACGTTGCTGTTTATTAAAGGCACCATTTATGAGGCGCCCGTGCCTCAACCGCAGAAGAAACTGTTTACGCTGCCCGATAAATCGCTTATTATATTTTCGTTGATCTGCTTTGCCAGTATGGCCTGCGAGAACACGATGTACGACTGGAGCAGTATCTACTTTTATAAGGTGGTACATGTACCGCGGTCAACCGCTACCGGCGGCTTTGTGGTGTATATGATAGCGATGACGCTGGGGCGTTTTGTAGGCGATGCCGGTGTGAATAGGTTTGGTATTAAAAGTGTTTTACGAACCAGCGGTATACTTATTTTCTGCGGATTGATGACGTCCGTTTTACTACCCTATACTATGCTGGTGATGATTGGTTTTGTGCTGGTAGGCTTGGGGGTGTCGTGCATTGTGCCTATGGTGTTCCAGATGGCAGGCCGGTCGACCACCATGAGCAGCGGGACTGCACTGGCTTCGATATCGTCAATCGGTTATTTAGGCTTCCTGGTGGTGCCGCCTTTTATTGGTTTTATAGCCCAGGCGGCAGGTTTGCAGCTATCGTTTGGATTGATTGCTTTGTTAGGCGCTTTAGTAGTAGTGTTGGTTTACAACATAAGCGACGGTAACAGCTAAACTGCAAACAATACAACGTGGCAGACGTTGTTTTTTTAGCAACATCTTCGCAAATGAAAGCCGGGAAAAAGCATTATAAGTTCATCAACAGTAAAACTGGTTATGTTATTTATCACCATACGATTACTGAAACTTTGACCGAGGCCGAAGCCAAAGCTGAACTGGAAAAAATAAAAGCCGAAGTTGCCAGTAAAAACCGCTTGTTTTTAGATACTATTTACTGGGAAGAAGACAGAGAAACTGAATAATTAGCGGCTTATTAAATACACCTTCTCCAAAACGCGGTTTCTGGTGCCGGCATTAACAAACTGAGGCAGTATCCTTTCTTGCGGATAATTAACGAAGCTTTTAATGACGTGGTAGGGGATATGGTTATTGTTCAGATAATCCAGCAGGTACTGCGTTACATACATAACTGATCCGGGCTGGTTCATTTCTTTGAACCGTTCTACAGGTAAAAAATCAACCGGCCTATTGCACTCAAACTGAAAGACATTGCTTTCCATCCGTCCCGAATAAATGTGGCTGTAGTTAGCTTGATTAATATATTGCGCTGCGGGTATCTGTCCATTGTAACCCGCAATGACAGGATACAGAATTGTTGCCAGATAAAAGTTAGCAAACAGCACTGCCGCACAGTTGATAAAGAAAGCCTTGCGATGCATGTCCTTAACCTGTTTACTGATAAGCGACAACAGCAGAAAAAATAAAACACAAGCCACCGCAAAAAACAGCTGGCTGGCCGGTTTCAGGAAAAAGTTGATGACAAATACTAACAAGGTAAACAGGGTGATGTATATCCACTGGTTAATCAACCTGAACCTGTTTGCTCTAACCGATAGTTGCCGGTAACAATAGGGTGCCGTAACTATTGCAAATAACGGAAATACGGTATTGGTATAAAACGGTAACTGGAATTTTGAAAACGAGAACAGTATCAGCAACAGCAGTCCGCCACTTAAGGTATAATATTCTGGTAAGCCCGTTTTGAAGTATATTTTACGGATGGATTTGTAGATGGCATAATAAAACAACAAACACCACGGTGCAAACGCCCAAAGTAATGTATGCACGTAAAAAAAGATATCGCTGCCTTTGGTGCGGCTTATTGGCCCGTTGTTTACAAAGCGGCCAAACTGGCTATCCCACAAAAACCATTTAATGCCAGATACGCCATGCCTGCCAAATACCAGCTTTTCGGGGCGAAGATCAAACTGGACATAGAGTGCATAAAATTCAGGCAAAGTAAATATTAGTGTCAACAGACACAGCAGCAAAAACCGCCCACTGAATATACCCGCAAATCTCCTGGTAAATATTGCCTGTCCCAGCAAGCTGCCATAAATAGCCACAATCACAAATATGCCCTTGGTCATGATTGCGCAAGCTGTGAATAGTGCTGCTAACAGTAGATCTTTAAACTTAAATTGGTCTGATAAGTTACTGATGTGGTAAATCGACGCGATAACCAGGCCCATCAGGTAGGGTTCGGCGCGTACATCAGTATTCGACATGATAATGTATTGCGCGGTCATCATGATGAGTACAGCCACAGCTGCGGCTTCCCAGTCATAGTATTTCCGGGCAAACAGGTAGGTATATCGCGCAGCTAATAAAAAAAACAGTAATGCCGGCAGGCGGTAGGCCCAAACGCTGATACCAAATATTTTAAAGCTCAGCAAGATCATCCAAAATGGAAAATGGGGTTTATCCAGCCAGTCTTGTCCATAGGTAAACAGTTGCAGCACATCATGCTTATAAAGCATGTTTTTAGCTATAGATGCATATAATCCGGGGTCGTCAGTAAAGAACTTGACATTTATGCCGGCTATATTAACCGCAAATGCCAAAACAAACAGCAATAAATAAATGGGTTTGTCTTTGTTCTTCATCCTGCAAATAAAATGTAATAATAAGGGTTTTGGCTGTGATGCTAAAAAAGGGTAAAAAAAAACCCTTGCCTGTACAGGCAAGGGCCAACTCACAACAATTGTTTAACCTCGGGCTATGAATCCCTCGGCTATTCCTAACTGCAATGCGAATCAGTTGTTATAACATCCTATCGTTAACTTGGTTTGCGTATCCGGGCGAAAATTTTTCGTTTAAATTTAAGGGTTGCAGCAATCAAAAATCACCCTATCTTTACCATAAATCAATACCCAAACACATGAAAAAAGCATTTCAATTAAAGGCCATTACAGGGTTTGTAGTTGCTCTTTTAATTTCAACAGGTTCATTTGCGCAAAAAACAATACCTAGTCCGCGCGACAGCACTTCAGGCGTTGTACATGGTGCTCACATCAGCATTAACTATGGCGCACCTTCTGTACGTGGCCGTAAGATTTTCGGCGGCTTAGAGGCTTACGGCAAAATATGGAGAGCTGGTGCTAATGAAGCCACCTTCTTTACCACCGACAAAGACATTATGGTTGAAGGTAAAAAACTGCCGGCTGGCCGTTACTCATTTTTTGCTACTCCGGGCGAAAAAGAGTGGACTGTTATCTTCAACTCAGCATCGGCTCCTAATATGTGGGGTATCAACCGCCAGGGTGCTAACGACGATCCGGCTAAGGATGTATTAGTTGCTAAAGTAACTCCTAAAACTGTACCGATGACCGAGCGTTTAAAATACGTGATCACTAAAAACGGGTTCGAGCTGGTTTGGGAGACTACCTCTGTACCGGTTACTATTAAATAAGCAAAATTTTTAATAGCTTTAATAGCGATGGGTTTTAAACCCGTCGCTATTTTTTTACCCGGCTTGCCAGACCTATATTTGCACAAATGCCCAAAGGCCTCAATCAAATACAAAAACGGTTATTAACCATCGGGATACTGGCCGTAGCATTATATCTGCTCGGTATATTTGAAGATCACCCGGAGGCGGTGGAGAAATACTACTCTGAAGGACTGTATATTTTACTCTGTAAGGTATTTCATCCCCTATTTAATATTATCCCTTTTAGCCTGGGCGATGTTATTTATATCGCCGTTGTAGCTTACCTTATTTATTGTTTTGTCAGGCTGATATCGCTGGTTTTTAAAAGGCGATTTAACCAAGCCGGTAACCTGGTGCTTGGTTTGGTCATCGGCATACAAATGGGTTTGCTGATATTTTATTTGTTCTGGGGATTGAATTATTTCCGCCCGTCCATGGGCGAGCGTTTGGGTTTGCGCGACACCAGTTATACCGCGCAGCGTTTATATGATGTTACCTGCATGATCATTGATAGCGCCAACACCACCCGTGCGCGGCTTACCGCTGCCGACACCCTACAGGATAACCAAACTATTTATGAAACCGCCATTAAAGCGGTCAATAAAATGTCGGCAAAGTCGCCGGGTTTCAGGGCTTATCATCCGCATATAAAACCCTCGTTGTTAACACCGCTCATGAATTATTTGAGCACCTCAGGCTATTACAACCCTTTTACAAGCGAGGCGCAGATGAATTATCAGATGCCTTATTTTGAACGGCCCTTCGTGGCTTGCCATGAAATGTCGCATCAGATAGGATATGGGTTTGAAGATGAAGCCAGTTTTTCAGGGTTTCTGATAGGTGTTAATTCGTCCGACCGGCTTTTGCGTTATTCGGCTTATCAGGATGCACTGGATGAATGTATGCACGCCCTGCGCCGGCGCGATACGGCAATTAGCAATGAATTAAAAACACACATCTCTAAAATCGTTCGTGCCGACCTGCATGCGCAGCGCGTTTACTGGCAGCACTACCGCGGACAGATCAGCCTTATAAGTGGTATGTTTTATGACGACTACCTGAAGGCCAATAATCAGCCGCACGGCATGGATACTTATAACCAAATGGTGCTGCTGCTGATGACCTGGTATTCAAAGCACTAAAAATATTGTAGTAAAAATTATTATTTTTAAGGCGGTTATCCCTGCTTAATGTACATGAAAAAGTACCTGTTAACTGTTGCAATTTATCTATCCTGCACACATGTATTTGGTCAGAGCATAAATTTGCTCAATATTATAAACCTAACCAGCTTAAATAATGAGCAGGCCGGCAGTACTCTTACTGCAAACAAAGCCTGGGCACTGCAATATGGCGAAGGGGTGAACGGCTTTATCGTAGAGCATTATCAAACTACCGCCGCATCGCAGAAAAAGGAAACCTTAATTGTAGGGCAGGGCGTCAGGACAGCTAACGGCGGCATATTGCGCACCGTGAGTTACCTAAGCCCGAATATTCAGGATGTGATGAACCTGGTGGAGCAGGCAAAGGGCCAGGGCCTTATCCAAAACTTTCGCGGATCAGACAGAAACGGTAATATTTATATATACGAGAATATACTGTACCATATGGTAGTACGTATCAGTCACAATAATGATAAAGCTGTTATTGATATTACCCAGAAACAAATATTTGTTGAGTAAGTTTAAAAGGCGTACGAGCAGTAGTGATGAATGTGTTTTTCGAGTTGGTCCATCACTGCTTTTTTAAAGCGGCCTTTGTAGCAGACAATCTTTTTCTGAGCCGTGTAAGTAATTTCGCCTAAAATTTCGCCCTGTTTAATTACCCTGAAATTACCTTCATCGCTCGGTAAAACAGTAATGTTCTGTTCTTCATCAGCGTCGTTAACCAGCACATGGAACTGGCGTTGCGGTATAAATCTTATTTGACGTGACATGGCGCACCTCCCTGGTTTAAAAGTCCCTTACTTATTACTATTCTAGGTAGATATAAATATACAAAGCGTTTAAGAAAATAGTATAAAAATATTTTACTTTCTGCTTTATTAGTCTGCGTGCTCAAACTTAAAAAAGCAGTGTAAATTGGCCTGCTAAGTTTACGTTAACAATTACAAATATTGTGTTATAATTTGCTGTAACTGGTTAGCCTGTATCACGCCGCTTTGGCGCCATTTGGTTTGCCCCTGCTTAAATATTATCAACGTAGGCACGCCCTGTATATTGTAAGCGCTTGCTGCCGCCGGATTTTTATCTATATCGATTTTTATAACGGTAACCTTATCGCCCATGGAGCTTTTTACCTGTTGTAAAATAGGAGCCATCATTTTGCAGGGCCCACACCACTCCGCCGAAAAATCAACCAATACCGGTTTCTCCGATGCAATGATTTCCTGAAAATTTGCCATGACTTTAATGTATTTATACAATAACCATTTAAAATACAATGTGTTTTAGCAGTAGAATATGGTTACGACCTTACTGTGGTGCTTCAGTAATAAAAGTAGAATCAGAAGTGATTTTGAGCAGCGTAACTATCACTCACCATTGTTTTTGCAAAAAATGGCTTTTTGCATTTAGCGCAAAAGTATTTGCGAATAGGTAAAAAAAATAGAAAAGTCTTTAGTAACCAGCTACGGTGTAATTGGTAATGATGCGGCTGACCACATCGTGGGCAATGCTGATACTGTGATTCTGACAGTGTATTAAACTCGTTCACCGCTTTTCGATAGTTGGTTTTGGTAGTTTAAACGGCTTATTCCCGATAGGGTTTCAAAAATAAAAAAATTAATATTTGAGATAATATTTTACGTTAAAACTCTTATTTTTTCCAATAACTCATTCATTTCAAATGGCTTGGCTAAAAATTCGTCGGCCCCGGCCGCCATGGCCGACTCTTTAATATCGCGGCTCGCCGAGATCATAATGACGGGGATGTGTTTGGTAGCCTCTAACTGTTTTAATTTTTTGCAGATATCCCTTCCGTCCTCGCCCGACATCCAGATATCCAGTAATAACAAGTCCGGCAGTTCATCTTTCAGGTCAAGCACATCAGCGCCGTCAACAGTCGACGTAACCTGGTAGCCTTCAAATTCAAGCAACATTTCTATAGCATCTACAATACCTGGATCGTCATCGGCTATCATTATTTTTTTTGGGGGAGTCATTATATTTTATTACTGTTTGAAAAAAATTAAAAGTTAAATATCAAGTTGTTTGTTGAGATGGCAAAGAAAAGTAAAAATCAGATCCTTTTCCTACTACACTGTTTACCCAAATTTTGCCGCCTTCGCGCTTAATTATTTCCGATGAAATATACAATCCCAACCCTAAGCCGGGGAAGGTGTGTTGTTTACTTCCGCTTACGCGATAAAACTGTTCAAAAACTTTCTCGGTCTTATCTGGCGGTATACCGATGCCAAAATCTCTTACACAAATACTTATTTCGTCATTATCTTTTTTTGTTTGAATGATAATTTTATCAGCATGTGGTGAGTATTTAACAGCATTGGTTATCAGGTTAGTAATTACCTGGCTAATGCGATCTTTATCAGAGAATACTTTACCAGTTTTGCTAAATTCGGTCACCAATGTATGTTTTTGTGTGGTGTGTTGCAGATCGGTTACTGTTTCGGCAACGGCCTGATTAAAATCAAACCAGGTTCTATTAAATTGTATTTTACCCGAATTGATCTTGGTTACATCAAGCAAGTCGCCTATAAGGTTTGTCAGGCGATTGATCTGTGCATCCATGCGCTCAACTATCCCGGCCTTTTTGTCTTCGCGTTCTTTAACTAACATGGCACCCAATACCTGCGCGTAAGCCTTGATACTGGTAACCGGCGTTTTCAGTTCGTGGCTTGCTATCCCCAAAAAATCATCCTTTTGGCGCTGTAACTGTTTTTGCTCGTCTATGTCTGTATTAGTTCCAAACCACTTTACAATTTTACCATCGTTGTAAAACGGCAAGGCGCGGGCAAGGTGCCAGCGGTATTCACCGCTTTTGCTGCGTAACCTGAACTCAAACTGGTAAACATCGCCGGTACGCAATGAACGCAGCCAGGTATCAATACATTCCTCACGGTCGTCCGGGTGAAGATGTAATATCCATTCCGGGCCTGTAATCTTTTCGAGTCCGGTACCAAAATAGTCCAATGTACGCTGATTAACATAGTCCAGGTCGCCGTCTGTGTTTGATGTCCATAACTGAACCGGCATAAACGCGGTAACAAACTCAAACTGCTTAATTTGATCGTTTAACTCATTATTTTTCAATTTAAGCTGATGTTCAACCAGCGTTTTTTCAGTAATATCTGTACAGGCTCCAATGTAACCTGTAAATGTTCCATCAGCATCATATTGCGGATTACCGGTCGCAATGCACCAGCGTACATCGCCATTTTTGTTTAGAATTCTGAAGTTTACTTCGTAGGAACGCCTGGCTGCTGCATCAGCCAAAAACTTATCCGACGCATATTTACGGTCTTCTTCAACCAGGGCGTTAAGCCAGCCGGCACCTAAAGTGTCTTCATTGCTCATCCCTGTCCATTCTGCCCAGGTGTGGTTGGCGTACGTAACATTGCCCATATCATCAGACATCCACAAAGAAATAGGGGCAGCGGCGGTAATATTTTGAAGGAAGCGTTCGCTTTCTGTCAATGCTTGTTGGGCGGCAATTTCTTTACGCATGTCGCGGCAAACCGCCGCACGGCCTAATGATGTTCCGGTTGTCGGGTCTGTCACCGTCATGGTGGTAAAATATACCGGTATGGCCTCTCCGTTTTTAAAGTGCCGGTAGTTGAGTTCGCCCGTCCAGCGGCCCTTGGTTTCCACGGTTTTAAGCAGTTTTCCGCCTACGCGGTCCCATTCACCGGGCATCAGGAAGTCTGTGTTTTTGCTGAATATTTTTTCATTTTTGCTAAAACCAAGCATAGCGCGTCCTGCCGCATTGAGGTAGCTGATATTATTATCGGTATCCGCCAGCATAATACAATCCGAGCTGTTTTCAATAAGTAGCAATAGCTTATCTTGCTCGAGCCGGGCTTCTTTCTCAGGACGAAGGTCGCGCGCGACGGAAGCCATGGCTATGGGCTTACCTGTTGCCGGGTCCTCCACGCGGAAGGCATTTAGATAAACCGGGATGGCCTCACTGGTTTTAAAATGGCGATACAGGCGCTCACCTTGCCATTTGCCGGTTTCTAGGATAGAAGTGGTGATATCGTCTGTATTAAGTTCGTTCTCCGGGGGCATAAAGTAATCGGCGGCGGGTCTGAAAGCATCCCCATAATTATCAATGCCCAACATTTTGTAACCGGCTTTATTAAGATAAGTTACCTGTGCCGACATCGTTGTAATGCCGATGGTTTCGGCTGTATTATCTATCAGCGTAATAAGTTTTTGCTGCTCTTCGTTATCTACAACTTCGCGGGTTATGTCCTGTACGGTGCCGCCAAAAAGTATGCAGACATTATCATGGTTAAAGGAGGCATTCCCCAGGGCGCGTATCCAGCGGATGCCTTTGTTATCGCTGCCAATAGTGCGGTATTTGATATCATAAGGCCTGCGTTGCTCCGGGTTTATTGATTCTGCAACTTTGGTTCTTACCAGTTCGATATCATCAGGATGAATGTAGCTTAATAAGTCTTCAAAAGTTACGCGGTCGCCTTTTTTAAAACCAAAAAACTCCTGACAACGCTCATCCCATATCACCGTTTGATGTATAGGATCAAGGTTCCATGTACCCAGGTCGGCAGCATCCAGCGCAAACTGAGTCCGGGCTTCTGATTCGGCCAGTTTTTGACGGGTCTTCACCAATTCTGTAACCTCGGCAGCCGTGTTAAGTACCGCCCAAACGTCGCCGGTTTTATTTTTAAGTGGCTTAAACGAAAAATTGAAAAAGCGTATTTGTAGCTCGCCATCCTTTACCAGCCCCAGGCGCCCCTCTTTGGCCTCGTAGGCAACACCGGTTTCACAAACATTATTTAATATTTGATGGATGTTTTGATAACGTAGTTCAGGCAGTACGTCAAAGTATGGTTTGTTAAACACGTCATCCCCTTTGCCATAAATATCGATCATAGCCTTGTTGGCTATTTGGATAGTTAGCTCGGGGCCGACATATAAGCCAATCGCAGTGAGCGACTCTTCGATCAGCGTTTGATAAATGTTCTCATTTTGTGTTAAGAGCAAATCAGAAGGGATGTTCATCTTTTGGTAAAAGGAGCATAAATATAAAAATTAATAACCTGAAAACCGCTTTTAGTTTAGCAAAAAAGGTAGTTTAAACACCAAAGTGGTTGGACAAGTTTGGGACAGGTTTCATCTTTATTTTGATCTTATAGTTTTATGATATTTATTTAATTGATAGGTTAAGCCCTCGATAATATCTAATAAATTTGATAGGATACTTGTCTAGACAATTTTGTTTTTTTATTTGTATTTTTCAATCCGCTAACCAAATTATAACCTACCATATGTGCAATAAATTTTATCTGATTTTGCTGCTGCTTTTAGGCCCGAAGGTATGGGCGCAACAACCGGTATTTTCCGGGTCATATAAAGAGTTATTTAAAGGCCCGCCAAATTCTGAACAGCGTGATGAATGGCTGGCAAACCTTAAAACCTGGCGCGACAAACAAAAAGCGGATATGCATTATGATAATTCTTTCTATGTCAACCCATCGCTTAAATGGGTTAAGCATACTTTTATCTATGTGCAAATGATGGCGCACGACCGGTTCTTTTACGACCCGGTAACCCGCAAGTATACCGTTAACCGTTACCTGGCCGATCTAAAAAAACGTTACGGCGGCATAGACGCGGTGCTGATCTGGCCTACTTACCCCAATATTGGTATCGACAACCGCAACCAGTTTGACCTGACAGCTGATATGCCGGGCGGGCAAGCAGCGGTAAAGCAAATGATCAGGGATTTTAAAGCCAATGGTGTGCGCGTATTCTTCCCGATCATGATATGGGATCATGGTACGCGGCGTATCGGGATGAAAATGCCTGAAGCTTTGGTTAAGGAAATGAAGCAGCTGGGTGCCGACGGCATGAATGGCGATACTATGTTTGGTGTGTCTGAGGATTTTTATCAATACACCCAAAGCGAAAACTATCCGCTGGCTTTTCAGCCTGAGCAATCATTGAGAAGCCTGAAGATGCTGGAATGGAACCGCTTGAGTTGGGGTTATTTTTGGGGATATGAGCCTGCTCCCGGTGTGGACGTTTACAAATGGGTTGAGCCGCAGCACCAGGTTAACGTAACCAACCGCTGGGCAGTGGATAAGACCTTCGATTTGCAATGGGCATTCTTTAATGGTATAGGCTATAACTCGTGGGAAAACATTTGGGCTATCTGGAACCAGATACCAGACCGTTATGCAGAAGTTATTCGCCGCATAAGTGCTGTTTATCATGCTTACCCGGATAGCTGGAGCAGTAAGGATTGGGAGCCATATATCCCGGTGTTGCAGAAGAATATCTATGCTACCAAATTCCCATCGGCAGGGCGCACGATCTATAACTTTATTAACCGCGATAGTGCCGAAGTAAAAGGGGGGCAGATTAGCGTGCCTTACCATCGTGGCGATACTTACTATGACCTATGGAACGGTCATCAGCTTAAGGCTGAGATCAAGAACGGCAATGCTATTTTAAGTTTTGATATAGAAGGTTTTGGCTACGGCTCACTATTGGTAGCGCAGCGACCCTTGAAGCCTGCTGAAAATGCCTTTGTAGCTAAAATGGCTGTCATGAGCAAACATAAACTCAAAACCTATGCTGCCGACTGGAAACCTATCTCGCAGCAAATGGTTACGATAGCTAAAACCAAAGTTCCGGCTAAAGCTCCTGATGGCATGATCAACATTCCGGCAACTGATAAGTTTCAATTTGAATCGGTAGGGGTGATGATTGAGGGGAATGAATTGCCGACAGCCGTAGGCGTACAACATAGCTGGGAGTCGCATCCATCCAGATCGCAAAAGCATGAAATGAAAGTGGCTTCGTTTTACATGGACAAATACCCGGTTACCAATGAGCAGTTTAAGAAGTTTTTGGATGCCAGCAGGTACCATCCGGCAGATGATCATAACTTTTTGAAGGATTGGGTTAAGGGTAGCTATCCTGCAGGTTCAGCCAGGCTCCCGGTTACCTGGGTATCTTTGGATGATGCGCGGGCCTATGCAAAATGGGCGGGCAAACGCCTGCCGCACGAGTGGGAGTGGCAATATGCCGCACAAGGTACAGACGGCCGCAAATATCCCTGGGGAAATGAGAACATCAAAACTAACTACCCACCGGCTGATACCGCTCGCGCCATGCGTAAACCTACTGCGGTTGATGCGTACCCGGCAGGGGCAAGCCCGTTTGGAGTTATGGATATGGTGGGCAATATCTGGCAGTGGACGGACGAATATGCCGACCTGCACAGCCGTACCGCTATTGTAAAAGGCAGCAGCTATTTCCATGCGCAAACATCAGGCTGGTACTTCCCGCCGGCTTTAGAGGTTAATAAGTACGGCAAGTATTTGCTGATGGCGCCAAGCCTTGACCGGGCAGAAACTATCGGTTTCCGGTGTGTTGTAGACGCGAAGTAGATTGATAATGGGCGAGCAATTGACTGTTAATGTTTGAACCACGATAGACGTAGTGATCCACGCGCGAATGTGTATCACTTTGGATCAGTTGGATCAATTATAAATCGTAATTTATTGATCTTGAGGTTTTTAATTGAGCGGTCTTCTTAAAGTGGATCACTTTGGATCACTTTTTCTGACTTTTAAGTCATTTTTGGATCATGACCTTGAAATTTGGATGTTAGACGCTGTTCGGTTTAACAAAGAAAGGCGACCCGGATTCCGGATCGCCTTTCTTTGTTTTGTATCAACTTGGGTTATTATTGTTTAAACAATGCTGCAAATTTACTTTCGTAGTTTTTAAACTCTGTATCAAACTTTTTGTATAATGCATCCTGGTGACTGTCCTTGGTCACCTGCGACATTTCATATAACATCTGCACACCCATTTGCACATCGCGGCCGTTAAACATACCGGTGTTATCCTGCAACTGGCGGTAAGCGTAATCAAGCTGGTCGGTTATAAAATCATTAATGCTGTTTATGTATTTGTTAGCCAGGTTAATATCATTTAGTTTGTAGGCTGCCTGCGCTATATAAAATCTGCCAAAGGTTATGCGCATGTCGATATGCAGATCTGGCATTTCCTGATCGTATTTATGCAACACTTTTAACGCAAGGTCATTACGGCCCTGGTTCATCAGGCTTTGCATCAGGTCAAGGAAAGTGGTGTTCATTACGGGGTAGAACATGGTTGTCGACTCATGATCCAGATATTTAGCCGTTTTAAACTGGCCGAATTTAAACTTGTTCATGACGTTGTTGTACATGGTCATAGCGTTTACCCTTGCGTCGCCATGAACGGCGGTATCCGGTTTTAACGGCATCAGGTGATAAACAAATCCTTCTTTATACAGGTAAGGCTGCATACCTATCAGGTTTTCATTACCTACCGTAATAGCAAAGCAAATCGGCCGTTTCCAGTTGTTGTGTGCCAGGATATCTATCATGGCAAGGTTATCCTTCATCACATATTTTGAAGTGTATTTCCACTTCATGGTATCAGCTATCATAGATTGCATATCGGCGGGTACCACGTTGTTTTTAATAACGTCGTTTTTATTTATAGTGATCTTGAAGTTCTGGGTAGGCAGGTAGTTGTCTGTTTCGCCGTTTGGATAAGTTGCCTTTACGCGCGGATCATCAGATGAAATAAAGTCAAACAGATCTTTTACCTCAACATAACCCGGCAGCTTGGCATCACGGAAATACAATACGTCGCGCACGCCTTCTTTGTATTTATCATAAGGCATGGTAATAGGCAGGGCATCTGCATCATTCATTTTGCGCTGCATCTGGCGTATATACCAATCGCCCGTAAACAAGCTCAGGTTCACCAAACGCACGTCAGGGCGTATGTTTTCAACTTCCTGGTCATACCATAATGAGTAGGTATCATTATCGCCATAGGTAAACAGAATAGCGTTTTTAGGACACGATATCAGGTAGTTGTAGGCCATGTCATGTGCTACCATTTTGGTCGAGCGGTCGTGTGCTTTCCATTCTTCAGCCGCCAGTATGGTTGGTATGGTCAGTAAGCATATCAGCGTCGCTGCAATGGCCGCAGGGCGCGCCGCCAGTTTTTTTCTTAATAAGTCGGCCAAAGCAATAACGCCCAGGCCAATCCAGATGGCAAAGGCATAAAATGAACCTACGTACGAGTAGTCGCGCTCCCGCGGCTGTACCGATGGCTGGTTAACATAAATTACGATAGCCATGCCGGTAAAGAACCATAAAAGGGCAATGATCAGCGCATCGCGTTTTTTATTTTTAAAATGATACCAAAAGCCAAACAAACCGAGAATAAGCGGTAATGCGTATAATGGCGTATGGGTGCGATTTTCGGTAACTGATTTTGGCAGATGTTTGGTGCCATCTAATAAACCGGTGGTCCAGTCGCCATCTACATAGCCTTTAAAGCTACCCATTTGCTGCTGGCCATCGCCATCATTGACACGGCCCGCGAAGTTCCACATAAAGTACCTGAAGTACATCATGTAGCTTTGCCAGCTTATAAAAAACTTAACATTGTCGACAAAGTTAGGTTTCTGATCTTGCCCAATCTGCAGCCATTCGCGATAAAATTGAGGGTCCTGCCCCTCGGTGCTGTACATCCGCGGGAAAAAGGTTGTATGATCGTAAACGTAATTTTGTTTTTTGCCTGAGATCTCATATTTGGTTTCGCCTTTACGATACAGGTTTGCGCCATCAGTTTGATCAATGATCTGCGCATCAAAATAAGGGCCTGTTAGCAGTGGAGTTTCGCCATACTGAATACGGTTCAGATAGCCATTCAGCGTGAAGGCATTATCCGGGTGCGAATTGTCCAGGTTGGTATTAGCTGTAGCACGGATTGGGATATACACAAAAGAGCTGTAACCAAAATAAACAAAGGCTACACATAAAAATGCCAGATTCATTACGGGCTTGTTTCTGCGGATGCTGTAAACAATGCCGAAAACCAGTACAGCAATTAAAAGCACGAAGAAAAAGATAGACCCTGAGCCAAATCCGAAGCCTAAAGTATTTACAAAGAAAAGGTCAAAATAGGCTGACAGTTGGATAGTCCACTGCCTGATGCCGAACTGTACGAAACCCAGGATCAGGATACTTACAAAAAATGCCAGCCAGGCACTTTTAACGGTGATGTTTTTACTGCGACGGAAGTAGTAGACCAATGAAAGCGCAGGGATAGTTAATAAGTTAAGTAAATGTATACCGATGGATAAACCGATAACATAAGCTATAAAAACCAGCCATTTATCGGCACCCGGTTCGTTGGCATGAGCGTCCCACTTCAGGATAGCCCAGAACACCACAGCAGTACATAAGGCTGATAAAGCAAATACGATAGTCTCGACAGCCGAGAACCAGAAAGTATCTGTATAAGTGAAGGCCAGTGCGCCAACTAAACCGGCACCCATGATCAATATCATCCGGGTTTTATCCTGGTCTTCGTTAGCAGCGGGCATAAGTTTTCTGGCAAATGCAGTAATAGTCCAGAACAGGAACATGATAGTTGCCCCGCTGGCCAGTGCCGAACCCATATTGGTGTAAAAAGGCACTTTAGCGTTGTTACCAAATGATAACAGCGAGAAGAACTTACCCAGCATGGCAAACAAAGGGTAACCCGGCTGGTGCGAAACCTGCAAACGGAACGCACAGGAGATAAACTCGCCGCAATCCCAGAAACTCACAGAGGGCTCTAACGTTGAAATGTAGGTTGCTGATGCTATAACAAAGCAAAGCCAGCCTAACAGGTTATTGATTTTTTTGTACTGCATGGATTAAGTATAAGTATATTCAATTGGATAAATATCTGCATTTTAAGTGTTAAATATCAAAATGCCGGAGCCCCATTAACATCTTTTAACACATTTGCCGCAAAGATGATAAAATTACTTTAACAGTTATAACCCATGCAGAGCTTTGTTAAAACTTAGCAGTACCTCAAAAAAAACGGGTGCTTTTTTTTAGAAAAGCGCCCGTTTTATATATACAGCGAGTGTGCGGTATTTATATTTTTATTATACGTGTTTCTTTTTTTGAAGTTTCATCAGGACGCTGTAATAACGTTGGTAATAACTTGATGATACCGATCATGGCACCGCCGATGAGGGCCATAGCTTTAAAGCCGAAATGTATAAAAGGCTTCATTACTTCCCAGTTGTGTTTCCAGGTATCGGTGTTGCGTTGAGGGCGATTATATTTTACAGGATGGTTTACCATAGCTATGTTGTTTATTTAACATTAAGCTATAATCGGGCCAATTATTGATAATACTATGCTACTTTCTTTTTTAATGTTATAACTGTAATTTCAGGCCAGATACCCAGTCGCCCGGAAAAAGCCAGGAAGCCGAAGCCGCGGTTAACGTACAAATATCGGCCTTGTTCATGTGCAAGGCCTGCCCAGTCGAGATAGCGGTATTGCACGGGGCTCCATCTGAAACCATCAACCTCGACACCAAATTGTGCTCCATGCGTATGGCCTGATAAGGTAAGCTGAATGTTTGCCGGGTTATAGCGTACCTGCTCCTCCCAATGGGTCGGGTCGTGCGATAGCAGGATCTTAAAGGCTTTCGGGTCGACGCCTTGCAGTGCTTTATCCAGATCGCCTAACTGTATAAACCCGCGGCCCCAGTTTTGTACACCAATGAGCGTTATTTTTTGACCGTTTTTTTCAATTTCCAGGTTTTCGTCCAGCAATAACCGATAGCCCAGATCTTTATGATGCTCTTTAAGCTTGTTCAGATTGACGGCCTTTTCAGCCTCGCTGTCCCAATGAATGTAGCCGCCATAGTCATGGTTGCCTAGAATAGAGAACTGCCCGTACGGGGCTTTTAACTGGCTGAAATTAGCTATGTATGGTTCAATCTCCCAGGCCGCGTTGTTTACCAGGTCGCCTGTGAAAACAAAGAGGTCGCTCTTTTGCGCTTTAGCCAGGTCTATACCTTTCTGTACAGCATGAATGTTATCAAAGCTACCGGAGTGGATATCTGATAGCTGCGTGATAGTGAAGCCGTCGAATGCCTCAGGCAGATCATCGAAGTAAATAGTTTGTTTATGTAAGCGATAATCATACTTACCGCGAAACATCGCATAGAAAAAGCCAAAGAACGGAAAGGCCGCCAGCAAAACAGCCAGCTCGCTGATAAACTGGCGCCGGGCGGGGATATAGTTCTTGCTTATTGAATCTTTATGTTTATTGATGGCATTAATAATGCCGGCTGCGGCGCGGCCTATATCGCTCAGAAACAACACCAGCACAAATACCAGTTTGGTAATAAAAAAGGTGATGAACAGGCTCAACATCCATTCGTGAAAAGGCAACATGCCCTTAGCTGTGCTGAAGCTGCCGAAGCCTACTAAAAAAATAACGGTAACACCAACCGAAGAAATCAGAAATCCCCGGCAAACAATATTACGTGCTATAGATGATCGCCAGTTGTTAGTCAAGGTGCGCAAGCCTTTAAACACATACCAGTCGAACAGGAAACTAATTGCCGCCAGTGTCAGGAAAATTCTGAGAAAACCACCTCTATGCATGTAATTATTAGATGAAACCGCAAGTTAGGAAAAAACAGCACGCTCAATCTCCCCCGGTGGAGGAGACTTTTAGCAATATGAATTTAAAAAATATTTAAAAGCCTTCCCTACCGGGGGAGTGGTGGAGCTGGTATTAATAACGATGGTAATTATCATAGTGGTGATCATCATGGCGATCATTGTGGTGGTCACGGTCACGGCTGTGCGGATCTTGCCAGTTGGGATCGTTTCTGTGTGCTCTGCGCTGGCGGTAATCCAGCGAGCAACTCGATATAGCTACCGATGTGAATAACAACAGGGTAACTAATTTTAAAGCTTGCTTTTTCATGGTAGTAATTTTATACCGGTGATATGATATAAAGACCATGCCAATATGAAAAGGTTTAATTTCTTTTGGCTAAACGCGATATGCCGATGAGCCCGAAACCAATGATCAGGAAGGTGATGAGCAGAAGCACAAAGTTAATGCCGATTTGCGCATAAGTGAGTTTATTACCGTCGATGAAACTGTAAGGGTAGTAGCCGGTAAACGTACCGCGTGTAATGATGTATATAAAATAAATGAAAGGATAAATGAGCCACGTAAAGGCTTTGCTCCAGGGCACGTTATCTTTGGTGATGAAGACTAACCAAAATATCACAAACATGGGCGGACTGATGGAATGAAACACTTCATCACAAAATCGGAACCACCCGTGTTGGGTATGCTCTTTGCGTAATATCAGCTGGTACACTACGCAAACAATAATGATATAAAGCGATAGCCCCCCCAATACTGAAGGCTTTGAAAAGAACCTGCCCCATTTAGATGCCGGCGCCAATAATAACAGGGTCAGCGACAGCGCAATGAGCAAGTTGTTTTGTATGGTAAAAAAGCTAAGCAACTGTACAATGGCTCCGCCGAAGGTGCGGCCCTCGGCCATATATTTTATGGTGGATATATAAAACTCAATGCCCAGTGCCAGCCACACCAAAATGGCCAGCACGGCCATGTAACTACTTTTTAGCTGTTGTTTCATGTTTTTTCTTTGAACGGCGATTAGGTTTTTTATCCATGACGGTTTGGTAGCCGGTTGTAATGGCATCCTGCAGCATGTCATCGCGCATATGATCAAGCTCAAAATAAGTAAAGCCGTGATGTGATCCCCATTTGTTGGGTACGGGATAGATAACCTTCGGATCAAAGCCGCAAAAAACCGATTGATCTATTAACGTGAGCATAATGTTCATGCGCCTGTCGGTTACTGACAGTGTGGCGAAAGTACGACCGTTGGCGCGGTACGCAGGCTTGCCCACGTGGTCGTATTCCTCGACTCCGGGCAGAGACAATACAAATTGTCGCGCTTGTTCAACAGTTACCATTTGTAATTATTGTAGCTAAATTATTAAAATTATGATTAAACCGATGATGTTGGATTTTAAAAGCTATACCTTTATTTATCGTCTTGAAGGCGATATCTACCAAAATAAAAATAATGATGACCGATAATCCAACCGGAGAAGTAACACTGCAGTATACGGATAGCGGCGTAGCGCTCATTAGTTTTTTTCATCCCGCGCAAAATTCATTGCCATCGGCTTTGCTCGAAGTGCTGGCCCGCAAAATTGAGCAGGCGGGTAACAACGGGCAAACCCGTGTTATAGTCCTGAAAAGCGGTGGCGACCGTACCTTTTGCGCCGGAGCCAGTTTTGATGAGTTATTGCAGATCAAAGACAAAGAAGCCGGTGCGCGGTTTTTTTCAGGCTTTGCCAATGTTATCAACGCCATGCGTAAATCGCCCAAAATTGTGGTAGCACGTGTACAGGGCAAAAGCGTAGGCGGTGGGGTAGGCCTGGCCGCGGCCGCCGACTATTGCCTGGCCACCGAAGCCGCCGCCATTAAATTAAGCGAACTGGCTATAGGTATTGGTCCGTTTGTGATAGAGCCGGCTGTGGTGCGTAAAATTGGTTTGCCGGCTTTTTCGCAATTGACTCTTCGTGCTACTGATTTTCAACCGGCACAATGGGCTAAAGAGAAAGGCCTTTATAATGAGGTTTATGCTGATATTAATGAATTAGATGCAGCGCTCGGTGCGCTTGGCGAAAAACTGGCGTCTTATAACCCCGCCGCTTTAGCCGAACTGAAAAAGATCTTATGGGAGGGCGCAATCGACTGGGATGAATTACTTAAAAGGCGTGCTGCCGTAAGTGGTGAATTGGTGCTGTCTGATTTTACCCAACAGGCTTTACAGGATTTCCTGGATAAAAAGTAAAAAAGAAGCCCCGCAATTGCGGGGCTTCTTTTTTAGTAATGTCTTCTTACTACAACAGTTCTATGTGGCCTGTAGTAATGGCTTCTGTAATATGAACGATGGGCAACAACTACCGGGCGACGTGTTACGATTACCGGACGATGTCTTACAATTACGGTACGATGAACCGGAGGATGTACTACAACAACCCTGCGTGGTGGCGGAGGAGGGGTACCAATACGTACACCAACTCTAACTTGTGCATTTGCGGCCTGGAAAGTAAAGGCTAATAATAGTGCTGCTATTGTTAATTTTAAAGTTTTCATGATATTCTATATGAACAATTTTAATAACGTTGTTCATGTATTTAAGACGATATCCGGGCCAGCAGGTTTAATGTGTTGTAGGTTTATGTTAGTTGTTGATCTATCTTTATCGATAATAAGAAGATTTACAGGTGATTATATTTTGTAACGAATAAGTGATAAAACAAGAGGCCTGCCCGATCTTAACCGGGCAGGCCTCTTGTTTATTATTGATATAAATTTAATAGTTCATGATAGCCACTACCGGGTAATGGTCTGATGGTGCTTTGCCGTTATAAGAGTTAGTTAAAATAGCATAGCGCTTAACGTCAAACTGCTTGGTTACAAAGATGTGGTCAATGCGGCTATCGGTCTTGGTGTTCAGGTTAAAGGCGTTGAACGAGCCATTGGTAGCCAGTTTGATGGGCGCCAGGTTATAACAATCCTGCAATACACCGGTGCTTAATACTTCTTTATAGCTTTCGTTATGCTGGTCGACGTTAAAGTCGCCGGTGAAGATGGTGGCTGCGTTGGCGGCCATTTCTTTGATTTTTTTCAACACCAGGTGCGCACTTTCTTTACGTGCTACAACACCAACGTGGTCCATGTGCAGGTTAAAGAAGTAAAATTTAAAACCGGTTTTAATATCCTGAAACTGCGCCCAGGTGCAAATGCGTGGTAAAACTGCATCCCAGCCTTTGTTTGGCCTGTCGGTAATGGTTGACAACCAGAAATTGCCTTGTTTTAAAATTTTAAACCGCGTGGTTTTGTAGAAGATTGCCGAATACTCGCCTTTTGTTTTACCGTCATCGCGGCCTATACCGATATATTTATAACCCGGTAAACTGTCGACCATATTCTCGAGCATATTATGCTTGCCCTCTTGCGTTCCAAAGATATCCAGGTCATTAAACTGTACAATTTTGCAGATAACGGGGTAACGGTCGCCCCAGCCATTGCCTTTTAATGAATCTTGCTTGTTATCATTGCGCAGGTTGTAAGTGCCGATATTTAACTGATGCTGACTAAATGCCGCGGCACTCAGAAATAAGCAGGCCAGTGCAGAATAGAGAAATTTTTTCATATATTTTTAATTGGTGGGCTAATATATGAAAAACATTAACAATCGATTGTTGAAGTGAAAAGCTTAACAGCGGGTTAATGTATCTACACTACGGGAAGGTGTCACTCCCGAGGCACCCGAAGAGTGAGCGTAGGGTTCCTTTGTATTTTCGCGTCCGATTCTTACTCATACGTCTTTAAACTATTTCTCAACAACCGCATTTCTTCCTGGATATCCTCAATACGCTGCAGCAGGTGCGTAATCGCTTCAATACCGGCAACGTTGATGTCCAGATCAAGGTGCAGGCGTATCATGCGTTCCAGCTTTCGCAGTTGATTTTTGGGGATGTAAGTGGTGTTGTCTACTACTTTGATTTCAACCAGACCTGCATCATGCAGATCGGCAATAAAGGAGTGCTCCAATTGGTGGAATACACAGAAATCTTTTGTCGTAATTATATGTTTCGTACTCATAACCCAATAATTTATGCTGATGATTTAGCCAGCTCTTCAAATAATTGCTTTTGCTTATTGGTAAGGTTAGTAGGTAATTGAATGTCGTAGGTGATAAACAGATCGCCAAATTCACCTTCTTTTTTATACACCGGTAAACCCTTGCCCTTTAGTTTAACCTTAGTGCTATTCTGCGTCTCCGGTTTTACTTTGACCTTAACTTTACCCGTCAGTGTTTCGACTGTTATTTCGCCGCCAAGGATAGCTGTGTACAGATCAAGTTTGGTAGTTGCATACAAATCAGCCCCCTTACGTTTGAACCGCGGATCGTCGGCCACTAAAAATTTAATATACAGGTCGCCTCCCGGTCCGCCATTAGCGCCCTGACCGCCATGGCCGGAAATTTTTATGGTTTGTCCGTTCTCGACACCAGCCGGAATAGTTATGCGGATGTTTTTGCCGTTAACGGTGAGCGTCTGTTTATGCGTTTCAGCGGCATCTTTTAAACTCAGATGCAGCTCGGCATTGTAATCCTGTCCACGATATTTCGTCTGTCGCCGACTTCCACTGCCGCCACCGCCGCCAAACATCGACTGAAAGAAATCGGAGAAATCGTCACCGCTTCCGAAGCCTTCAAAATCAAAGGCCTGACCACCACCGCCTCCATAACTGCGTTGCTGATGGGCTTGTTGTTGCCGTGCCTGCTCATAGGCCTCGCCATGCTGCCAGTTTTCGCCGTATTGGTCGTATTTCTTGCGTTTGTCGGGGTCGCTCAAAACCTCATTAGCCTCGTTTAGCTGCTGAAATTTTTTGTGCGCCTGCTCATCGTTAGGATTCAGGTCGGGGTGATATTTGCGCGCCAGCTTACGGTAAGCAGCCTTGATATCTTTCTCGGTAGCCGTTTTGCTGACGCCTAAAACTTCGTAGTAATCAATAAATGCCATGCTAAGGTATAATCGTAAAGACGCAATACTTTTCGTCTAAAGGTTAACCATAAAATTAGCGAATTGGTTTTACAAATTGCGATCAACGATACACCCGGTTGTCATTTCGACCAACGGGAGAAATCCATACATATTCAATTAAATATGGTATAAATATTCGTGCCGGTCGGATTTGTCTTATAATCAGAGTATCCTGCCGGCCCAGCTGAAAGCTTAATACATTTTAGGTCGAAGATAAACTTCGACCAGGAAAGACTATTGATGTAAAACGTGAATATCCTTGTATGGATTTCTCGCTATCGCTCGAAATGACAATTAAGTTATAAAATTGCCTACAAAAAATCAGTGGTCCGGGTATGCCGGCGTTTAATATAATTCCTGAAATCAAGCACTATGCCTGCAAAGAAGTAAACTATCAGCGGAAAGCCAACCGATAGAAAAGAAGTATAGATAAAAAACAGTCGGAGCTTTGATGTAGAGATATTAAAGCGCTCGCCCAGGTAAGTGCAAACTCCAAAGGAATTACGTTCAAAAAAAGTGAGTATTCGCTGTAACATATCTAAATTAAACTTGCTTTAGTATTTTATTACCAACGCTGCATTGCAGGCATTTCTTATAATTGCAGTAATAATTTTTTAATTCTAACAGAGCCTGCGACTCAAATGCCGAGCCGGCTTTTACCCCTAAACTGTCAAAATCGGCGATGATATTATTTTGCTCGCCGGGCAGGCTTTCCAGTAGTTTTAGGCTTCTGTCGATATAATATTGCTGCTGATTATATTTACCGTAACTGAACAAAAATAATGATAAAGTATTTAACAACAATAAATTAGCAGACGATTGCCCGATATTTTTTGAAGCAGGTTTCGATGGCTTGTCAAACTGGTAATGATCGTCCCAATATTGGTTAACCCGGATGTCTGTGAAAAGTTTTTGCAACAGCTTAACCTCTTTAATATCGAGTATTTTGGAGAATAAATGATTTGAATTGACCACCAGCGCAGCAAACTGCGCCAGCCGCACAGTCGGAAAATTCAAAGGGCGCATTCGCATAAATTTCCAGAGGTGGTTGTCGACAGGCGTGAGGCTGAACTTCTTGCCCAAGAAATCATATTCAGTTTTTAGCTTGCGCGGATATGCGTCCTGCAAGTCATCAGTCAGAAACCCGGCCTGCCCGAATATGAGCGCCTCAATTTGTAACGCGTTATTTTTATGCTTAGCCAGTATATTTTGCGGCAGCGATTTAGCCATGAGCTCAAAGGGCAGGGCGTTGGTTTTAAAACCGAAGTTAGCCGCCAGGAACTGGTAGAAAGTTTCCTCCCAGTCTCCCCGGTTAAGTTCAAGTGCTTTAATTACTGTTTCCGACTTCTTTTCCAACCGCTCAATCAGTATCCGCGTAAACCAGGTTTTCAGCGTAAAATCATCGAGCTTGCCGATGCTGCTTTCGCAAGGAATAACCGTTTGATTGCCGTAGACCAACTTATGATAGCGGCTATATAATTCTTCAGGAATGCGACCATTTAATTCGAGTGTCGGTATCGCGTGGCCATCGGTACCGCTTACCGGCTCATCATCTCTATAAACCACATGTAAGATCACGTTGTTGTAAGCATTGTCGGCGGTGTGGTTATGCTTTTTCCAGTCGGACGATGATAAATGCAGTTCGACATTCCCGGCCCACATCGTATCACCAATTTTGATGCGGGCATTACTGAAATCAGGTCCTGAGTCGGTGTTATGTAGTCCTGCCGAATGTACCTCGATTGCATCACCAGAAGTAGTACGCAAATCGGCGCGGTCAAACAGCCTGAATTTCCAGATATAGTGCAATAGGTCTTCGGTGAAAAGCATGAACTAAGATATTTAAAAAATATCAATAATTAATCACGTCATCCAAGCAGCATCGGATGACGTGTTGCTATATAACGATTGGTATAAATTTTTATAAATTCACCTCGATAACAATTATGCAAACCATCATACCTGCCACGCCCATTAAACCTCAAACTAAGGCTGACCGTATCCGCTCCATCATCGGCGGCTCATTGGGTAATTTGGTGGAGTGGTATGACTGGTATGCGTACTCGGCCTTCGCTTTGTATTTTGCGGGAACTTTCTTTCCGGAAGGCGATCAGACCGTACAACTGCTCAATGCTACGGGTGTATTTGCGGTAGGCTTTTTAATGCGGCCGATAGGCGGGTGGGTAATGGGTACTTATGCAGATAAGCACGGCCGAAAAGCCGCACTTACTTTGTCGGTTTTGATGATGAGTATAGGCTCCTTTATCATTGCTATAATACCAGGATATAAGCAAATAGGCGTGGCGGCGCCCATCATCCTGACACTGTCCCGCATGTTGCAAGGCATAAGCGTCGGCGGCGAGTATGGTACCAGTGCCACTTATTTAAGTGAGATGGCCGGCCGTAAGCATCGCGGGTTTTATTCGAGTTTTCAATATGTAACATTGATAGCAGGGCAGCTCATTGCACTGGGTGTGTTGGTGCTGCTGCAACAAGCCTTTTTAACTAATGCACAGCTATACACCTGGGGATGGCGCATTCCGTTTGCTATTGGTGCGGTGCTGGCCATATCCGTAATGTACCTGCGTCGCAGTTTGCAGGAGTCGGTTGTGCTCACCAATCATCATCAACCCATATCCACCCGGGGGACGATAAAAGAACTCGTCAAACATCCCAAAGCAGTGCTCACCGTGGTAGGCTTAACCATAGGCGGTACCGTAGCCTTTTACACTTTTACCACCTACATGCAAAAATTTCTGGTGATCACCTCCGGTTTTAGCAAAAGCCAGGCGACACTGATATCTGCCCTGACACTGGTTTTGTTTATGTTGCTACAGCCGCTGTTTGGTATGCTGTCTGATAAGATAGGTCGTAAACCTATGCTGATGGCTTTTGGCATAGGCGGCACCCTGGCAACAGTGCCAATTTTGGCCGCCCTGGGTCAGACCAGAGATTTCTGGACAGCCTTTACACTAATTATGGCAGCCTTGATCATTACCAGCGGATACACTTCTATCAATGCCGTAGTAAAAGCAGAGCTGTTCCCGGCGCATGTGCGGGCCTTAGGCGTAGGGTTTCCTTACGGATTAGCGGTATCGATATTTGGCGGTACGGCCGAGCCATTGGCGCTGGTCTTTAAGAATGAAAATCACCAGGAATGGTTTTACTGGTATGTAACCGCATGTGTGTTTTTGTCGCTGATAGTTTATATGGCAATGAAGGATACTAAGCGGCATTCAAAGATAGAAGATGTGTAAGCCGTGTGAGATTAAAAAGGGGCTTACACTAAACTCGACACCACATTAATGCTCAAAGCCACGATAGCTGTATTAAATGCAAAGGATATTACCGCATGAATCAAAGTTAATCTGCGTATCTGTTTTGAAGAAATCTCGATATCGGACACCTGGAATGTCATGCCGATAACAAATGAGAAGTAAACAAAATCCAGGTAGTCCGGATTTTTTTCATCACCCGGAAATTCGAGGCCTTTCAGCTTTTCGTTGGGCGCATCCTTGTCGGGGCTGTAATATAAATGCGCATAACGCATAGTAAACAGCGTATGCACCAGCCACCACGACACAATTACAGACGCCATACCCAGCAGAATATGTTCGGTAATTTGAGCATCGGAACCGCCTTTGGTCGATTTTAATAAAAACAATATCGCTCCTAAACTAACAAACGATGCTATGATGACGAACAGAAATATCAACGCCCGGCTCGAGTCCTGTAATTTGGCGATCTTGCGGATCTCGCTCGGGTGGGCGTTAAAGATGATTATCCAATCCAGTATAATCATGCACAAAGCCACGGCCACCCAGGTAATAAGTATAACCATAGGCCAGCTAAGATGCGTTCGCGTTATTAAAAATGCTACGATACCAATAACCAAGGAGATGAACGCACGATAGTGGGCATCAAACTTAAAAAAAGCGCTATTGGGAAGTTTGTTTATTTCGCGGAGTATTTTTTTTGCCATAGGTGTTATCAACAATGGGCAATATACAAACTATTCCTCGTCGACAATAAAAGCCACGCGACCAACTTGGCCATCATCCAGCCGCACCTTAATACCGCGCGAGTGGTAAGCCGCGCTGGTAAGGAGGTCTTTGACAATGCCTCGGGTTAATTTACCGCTGCGCTGATCTTTTTTAAGAATGATATCGACCTCAAGGCCGGGGTATATGTCTTTTCTGTTTTGTCCGTTCATGATCAAATGCAAAATGGGGCTGACATGCTGATGCTCCCGAAGCGTGAGGGTAAAGGCCTACGCTCACCCTTCGGGAGCCGCAGGGTGACAGTCGTTATCTGACTATTTTATCTCACCAACTCGCTCACCGCCTTATCTACTACATCAAACTTAAACTGGGCAGCCACTTTATTCATCGCCTCTGCGATCTGCGCATTGCCTAAATTACCTATGCTGCCTTCATGGGTATGATTAACCGTTTTGTCAGGGTTAAACTCGCCTTTTTCAATAGCTAATCCCACTTGTTTGTAAGCATCGCGGAATGGTGTGCCATTCAGCACCTGGCGGTTAACCTCTTCAACGCTGAACAGGTAGGCATATTTAGGGTCGTTCAAAATGTTAGTATTTACACTTATGTTTTGCAACATGAAAGTGGCCATGTGCAGGCAGTCTTTAATCTCGGCAAAGGCCGGGAACAGCAGCTCTTTTAATAACTGCATTTCGCGGTGATAGCCTGACGGTAAATTAGTAGTCATCATGGCTACATCGGTCGGCAGTGCCTGTAAGCGATTACATTTACCGCGCATAATCTCCCAAACATCAGGGTTCTTTTTATGCGGCATAATGCTGCTGCCGGTGGTCAATGCATCCGGGTAGCTGACAAAAGCAAAGTTCTGGCTTAGGTAGAGTGCTTGGTCCATAGCCATTTTGCCTAATGTCGCAGCGATGGATGATAGTGCCTGCGCAAGGATACGCTCGGTTTTGCCACGCCCCATTTGTGCGTAAACCACGTTATAGTTCAGGCTTTCAAAACCCAATAGTTCAGTGGTCATAGTGCGGTTTAACGGGAACGATGATCCATATCCCGCAGCCGATCCTAAGGGGTTTTTATTGGTGATTTTATAAGCTGCTAAAAGCAGTTCAAGGTCGTCTACCAGGCTTTCGGCATAAGCACCAAACCAAAGGCCGAATGACGATGGCATAGCCACCTGCAAATGCGTATAGCCGGGCAATAAAACGTCTTTATGTTTTTCGCTGAGCGTAATTAGTTGCTTGAAAAGCGTTTGGGTTTCTTCGACAACCTGCTGCAATTCGTGCCTGAAGAATAGTTTCAGGTCTACCAGCACCTGATCATTACGCGAGCGGCCGCTATGGATCTTTTTACCGGCGTCGCCGATGCGCTGAGTAAGCAATAGTTCTACTTGCGAGTGCACGTCTTCAACACCTGCTTCAATAGTAAAATTACCTTTTTGTATATCGGCATAAATGTTTTTGAGTTCGCGCTGTACCAGGTCCAGGTCTTCGGCGCTCATTAGTCCGATGCTTTCCAGCATCCGCGTATGTGCCAGCGATCCCAACACGTCAAATGCAGCCATCTGCGCATCAAACTCGGTGTCCCTGCCAACGGTAAACCTTTCTACCAGCTCATTAACATTGGTGGTTTTTTGCCATAACTTACTCATGCTGCAAATATGCTAAATATTTTGATGACGGTAGCTTATTACTTATTGCTTGCCTAGCGGTCATTCACCGCTAAGACTTTGTTCTTTTCCTTGATGAAAAGAACCAAAAATCAAGTCATCCGGAACGCTTCTTTGCGCTCATGGGCCTTTGCCCGGCAAATCAGGTAAAACCTGGGCAGGGGCCTGTTGCCTCCGGTTGTCGCACTTGGCCAGTGCTTCAGGCAACATTCCCGACAGCCCCACTGGGGCCGACATTGTTTTACCTGCTTTCATCCGAAGCCCTCCGGCTGACGTAAATGCAATCATTATACATCTTGCTCATTTTATACATTCAAAAAAGCGGGCAAAGGCCGGCCAATCCACCGGGCCGGGAGTCTGGCCTTGCGGGCGGAAGCGATTGGATTGGCTTGATGTTTGGTTACTTTGCATCTAAGGTAAAGTAACTAGGCCTCCGCGGCCATGAGCGGTATACGAGCGATAGGTAAACCGTTAAATAGGTTTGAAGATTGCTTTGTTCGTCACAATGAGGTAGTTATTATACATAAAAAATCGTAAATCAAACCATCTGTTCCAGCATTTTCACATACAGCTCAATGCCCTCCCTGATCTCATCAACATACACAAACTCATCAGCCATGTGTGAGCGGGCGGAATCGCCGGGGCCTACTTTGATGGATTGAATATCTAATAATGATTGATCTGAGGTAGTCGGCGAGCCGTAGGTAGTTCTGCCAAGTGCTATGCCGGCCTGTACTATCGGGTGGTCGCGGTCTATAGACGACGGCTTAAGGCGGATGGAGCGCGGATTCACATCGCAGCCCACATGCTGACGGATGATCTCCAAAACTTCTTCATTACGATAAGCATCCGTTACGCGTACATCAACCACAAAATTACAACTTGCCGGAACCACATTGTGCTGCGAGCCGGCGTTGATAACGGTTACTGAAATTTTGATAGGCCCGAACACATCGCTTTCCTTCGGGAACTTAAAGGTGCGGAACCATTCGATATCCTTCATAGCTTTATAGATGGCGTTGTCGCCCTCTTCGCGGGCGGCGTGGCCTGCTTTGCCATGAGCTACACAATCCAGCACCATCAGTCCGCGCTCTGCTATGGCCAGTTGCATTTGGGTAGGCTCGCCAACTATGCCGAAACTTAGTTCGCCCAGCTCCGGTATGATCAACTCCAAACCATTGACCCCTGAGATCTCTTCCTCGGCCGTAGTGGCCAGGCAAAAGTTATATTTAAGGTCGGTACGCTCATAAAAATACAAAAACACGGCAATCAGCGACACCAGGCACCCACCTGCATCGTTACTGCCTAAACCAAATAGCTTGCCGTCTTCGGTCACGGCATCAAACGGATCGCGGCAATAACCTGAGTTAGGTTTTACAGTGTCGTGGTGCGAATTAAGCAAGATGGTAGGCTTTTTTGCATCAAAATGCTTGTTGCGGGCCCAAAGGTTATTCAGTTTGCGGTTAGGCGTAATACCATGCGTTTTCAGGAAATTTTCAATCAGGTCGGCAGTACGGTCTTCCTCTTTGCTAAAAGACGGAATGGAGATCAATTGCTGCAAAAGCTGTATAGCCTGCTGGTATAGCGTGTTAATGTCGTTCATAAAAGTGGATGAGCAAAATTACAATTTTTGTACAAGCAAATCTTAGTCTTTAGGTGGCAAAAGACATTAGGTTTATATTAAATTTCATCCCGTAACAGATAAAATACATTAAGCAAACAGATTTTTAGGCGTCTCAATAAAGTGTGGGCGGCGCAGACTTAAGCCCAACACTTCATTTAGTCGTTTTACAGTATAGTCGGCCAATACGGGCGAGTACTGCTCGTCATGCTGGTGCATAAAAAACCAGACGCTTTGCAAACCCAAGTCGCGCCATTGTTTAATGCGCTCAACCCAGGAGTCTACACGTGCATAATCGCCGGGAGTAAGGCCATTACCCACATAGCGGATAAAGGCATGAGGCGTAGGCAAGTTCATGTGCAAGCAATCCCGCCGGCCGGAAGCATCTGTAATTACAGCCCCGATATTCAAATCGCGCAGCAAATTAAAAAGAGCGACGCGTATTTCGGCATTGGCATACCATTCTTTATGGCGTACTTCTACATATACCGGTACGTCGGTTGGTAAATGCTCTAAATACGCTTTCAATTCGGGGAAACTTTTCGGTGTGAAATTATCGCTTAACTGCAAAAACAGCGGGCCCAACTTTTCGCCAAAGGCACTGATGCCTTCATAAAAAGCAGTAGTAACCTCCTCCGCATTTTTAAGGCGTTTTATATGGCTGATGCTTTGCGAAAACTTAGGGCAAAATTTAAAGTTGGGGTTGCTGCCGGCCTTTTCCTTCCATTTAGCTATGGTAGCGGGCGGATAAGTATTATAAAATGTGGCGTTAAGCTCAATACAGTCAAAATGTTTTACATATTCGTCTAGAAAGTTGGCGTCTTTAGTTTTAGGCGGATAGATCTGCCCCACCCATTCTTTACGCCCCCATTTAGCGCAACCCACGTGTACCTGCATTGGCTCACTGCTCTTTGCTGCAGCAAGTGTAGCAAAGGTAAGGGGGGAGTCGAGTGGGAGGGCGAAATCAATATTTGCTAATTCTTCAGGGCTAACTTTGCCAAATTCCATAGTGTTGTGTGTTAAATATTGACGACATTCATCGTTGTAACAAATTTAAAATAATAAACGTTGAACCCACCAGCCGCCATATATTTATATTACCAAATATTCCGGGAACTATGACAGCTTCTATCTCATGGTATTTTATGTTTTTATTGCTTTTGGCAATGCTGTTTGGAGCTTGCCATGACAGTAAAAAGACATATATGAGCGATTGCGATGCGCATATGATGTTTAAAAAGGTAAGCTACGGACATTTAATGGACAGCTTGAAATATTACGACAAAAAATATATTGAAGTGGTTGGTAAATATGAGGAGGGAAAAGAAGAGTCGGCTTTGTTTAATGACAACCTTTATATTTTAAAGCCAAATACAGCACTTTGGGTAAACTTTAGCCAGGATTGCCCTTTATACCTGTCGGGCACGCATAAGGGTTTTTTTCAGTTAGACGGCGGGGGATATGCGCATATCAAAAATAAAAAGATCCGCATTCGGGGCAGGCTTGACCTGAAAAATCGCGGTTACCAGAAACAATACAAAGGCTGTATTGATCATGTCAGCTTTATCGAACTTTAATTCAGGATATTCTGTTAAATAGAAACTTGCAAGCCGTCATAAGCTAATTTGATGCCTGGCGGAAGTTCTTGTTCAACATCGGCGTGTTTGCCTAAACGGTGGCTGATATGGGTAAAGTAGGTGGTTTCAGCACCAATATCCTGCGCAAAATCAATAGCCTCTTCCAGCGTGAAATGTGATATGTGGCTTTGCGTTTGCAAGGCGTTGATGACTAATATTTTTGTGCCTTTGATCTTTTCTTTTTCCTCCGGCGATACTGTTTTGGCATCGGTGATGTACGTGAAATCATTGATGCGGAAACCCAGCACCGGTAGTTTATAATGCAAAACTTCAATAGGGATAAAATGTATGCTGCCGATGTCGAAAGGTTCCAGACCGATAGGGTGAATATTAACCTGCGGAATACCCGGGTATTTAAACTCGGCAAATACATACGGGAACTCACGCATCAGCGCCGCTTGTACACGGGCATCGGCATAAATATTCATGGGTTCCTGCTGCTTGAAGTTGAAGGCACGGATATCGTCCATACCGGCAACATGGTCTTTATGCTCGTGCGTGTAAACCACTGCATCGAGCCGCTGTACATTGGCCCGAAGCATTTGGTACCTGAAATCGGGGCCCGAATCAATCGCGACGGTTCTATCTCCGGCTTCAATGAGTATGGAAGAACGCAGTCTGTTGTCGCGCGGATCTGAAGAAGTACATACTTCGCAGCCGCACGCAATTACAGGTACGCCCTGCGAGGTGCCGGTGCCTAAAAAAGTTACGATCACAGTTGCAGCTTGGTTTGTTTTAGTTGTTGTAAAAAGGTGATCTGTTTATCGTCAAGCAGGTTATGATCTACTTCCAACTCGCGTAACAGCTCAGCCAGCGACAGGATCTTGCTCTCCAGATTAGAAAAACGGTTCACCACGATCATCCTGCTGTTAAGCAAAAGGCATGCCCCCGTTTTGAAGTTACCCTTCTCATAACGCACCTTATAACCCGCCGATTTTAACAGCATTTCTATTTTCTCGAGCGTATGCGTTGTAAAGGTGAGCATTTTTCAAAAGTAAGGATATTGAGGGAAGGAAAAAGCCTGATTTGAAAATAGCGTAGTTGTGACGGAGTTACCTCCAGTTGGTCGTTTTAATTATGTGATTTAGCTTTGAAAATATAGCCTGCAAACCAAAAGTTCCTCTGCCTCCATAGTCAGCAATGGTTTTAAGGCTATTATCGGCAAATTTTATAGTAATGCCATAATGGTTCTGGTCAGTGTAGTGACTAGCATATTTGCCGTTTAGTTTTTTGATGTCAATGTAATTGATGAGGCCATAAATATCTTTCAGCTCATCAGTTTTTATCTTACTCCTATAAATTCCTGCATCTCCCTGAGGATTGCGGGAACGTTTTTCTTTTGTAAGGATATAACCCGCATGAGGCCGGTTCACGGTATAAGCTGCCTTTTTGTTTTTTTTAATTATTAAAACATTGTCTGGTCGACCATTTGGAGATGCCCATGACGAGCTACAGGTTATTGATTCTATAGTATAATGTGCAGGGTTTTTATTAAGCTCAACAAAACTGCCAAATTGATAAGATAGCGTATCGGTACGCGGTATACTTTGGCGAATATCATGGGTTTCTTTTAAGCCGTGAAAAACCACATAAGGTTTATTATCTATCCTGATAACATCAATGCTTTCGCCTTCGGTGCTATAGTTGATCTGTGATAGCTGGTAAGCAGTATCACTTTTAGCCATCACCACAAAATTGAAGGTTTGATAACCACCGGTTTCAGTTACTACCAGGTCAGTTTTATTGTCATTATTGAGGTCTGTCTTTAGCCAGTTTTTAACTTGCCATTTTGAGTCGACACCGCTGTAATAATAGTTAAACAGCATGGGGCTGACAAACGCTTTGACATCGGTAGCGTTAGTCAGGCTGTCTATTTTATTGGCGTAACCGCTGATAACGGCAAACAGCAGGCAAATTACAACAAACAGCTTTTTCATAGCAATACCGGTTCAGAATTGGTATACTAATTTCGCTATAAAAAACTGTCCTTCAAAAAAATAAATCGCCTATCTCAAATCAACCACCTCAACGCCCGGATGCGCTTTAGTGTCGAAAGTAAAAGTGCTGGCCGGTGCGTTGGCAATAGCAGCGAAGCTGCGCAGCGTATAGTTATAGTGGGCGCCGCTTTTGTCAAATACCAGTGCGCTATAGATCTGTTTCTTTACCTTATCAATTTGCAGCCTGATCTTGAAGAATTGGCTTTTATCGTCCTCTGGCGATAGTTCTATAACCTGGTAGGTTTTACCGCCGGATTTTTGATCGCCACTGTAATAATATTTATAACCATGCTCATAAATACTGAATATTTTGGCGGGGTTAAAGCTTTGATCGCTGTTGTCAGCCCCGGTTAATTGAACTTCTTTGTCTTTTTTCAGGTAGGTCCATTGACTTTTACCGTCGCTGATAATTTCCTGTTCAACATCGCTCTGACTGCCGGCGGTATAAACCGTAACCTTATATTTATTGGTCTTTGATTGCGTGATCAACGTACCGTAACGGGTTGCTTTCATCCCCGCGCGTGGGTTTTCTATAGTAAAGGTGAAATTGCTTTTAACAACATTGTACGAACGATATTTCTGGCTCACCTGGTTTAGTATAGTTTTGGCCGCCGCATCTTTTTGGGCAAAGGCTTGGGTAGCGGTAAGTAAGAATAGGGTATAGAATAATAGCTTTTTCATATATAGTGTCAGACTTGTTATAGTCGAAAACGTTTAGTGAGATGTTTGGTTTTCGTGTTGATGTCATTGCGAGCGTAGCGCGGCAATCGCCAACTATGCAATCCTGCGATTGCTTCGTCGTTCCTCCACGCAATGACAAGATTGATATTACCCCTTATCCAAAGTCTCCAGATATTGCATTAACGAATATTCGTCAGGATACAGCACCTCGCGGGCTTTACTGCCCTCAAACGGGCCGACAATACCTGCGGCTTCCAGTTGGTCAATAATGCGGCCTGCGCGATTATAGCCCAGTTTAAGCTTACGCTGTATCAATGAGGTCGACCCCTGCTGGTGCATCACAATCAGGCGGGCAGCCTCCTCAAACATCGGGTCGCGGTCGTTAGGGTCAAATTCTTTGGCACTGCTGCTTTCGCCTTCGCCCACATATTCGGGCAGCAGCAGGGCAGTAGGATAGCCGCGCTGATCGCCAATAAACTCTGATATCTTTTCAACTTCGGGTGTATCTACAAAGGCGCATTGCAGGCGTATCAGGTCGCTGCCGGTGCTGAACAGCATATCCCCGCGACCGATCAACTGATCTGCACCGCCGGCATCCAGAATGGTACGCGAGTCGATCTTAGATAATACTCTGAACGCCAATCGCGACGGGAAGTTAGCCTTAATGGTACCGGTTATAATATTTACCGATGGGCGCTGTGTAGCAATTACCAAATGAATACCCACCGCACGGGCCAGCTGCGCTATACGCGCTATAGGTTGCTCAACTTCTTTGCCCGCGGTCATCATCAAATCGGCAAACTCGTCTATCACCAGTACGATGAATGGTAGGTAACGGTGTTTCTCGGGGTTGCTGATCTTGCGGTTAATAAACTTGGCGTTATATTCTTTCAGGTTACGTACCTGTGCGTCTTTCAGCAAGTCATAACGCTGATCCATCTCAATACAAAGCGAGTTAAGCGTGTTCACCACCTTTTTAGTATCGGTTATGATAGCATCTTCCTCATCAGGCAATTTAGCCAGGAAGTGGCGCTCAATTTTGCGAAACAGCGTTAGCTCTACCTTTTTTGGGTCCACCAAAACAAACTTCAGCTCGGCAGGGTGCTTTTTATACAAAAGCGATACCAGGATGGCATTAATACCAACCGATTTACCCTGACCGGTAGCACCTGCAACCAGCAGGTGAGGCATCTTGGCTAAGTCGGCAATAAATACTTCGTTGGATATGGTTTTACCTAAAGCAATAGGCAGATCCATGGTTGTATTCTGGAACTTCTCTGTAGCCAGGATAGAGCGCATTGACACCATTTCGGGGTTTTGATTAGGCACCTCTATACCAATGGTACCTTTACCCGGCATAGGGGCAATAATACGGATGCCCAAAGCGGCTAAGCTCAGCGCGATGTCGTCCTCCAGGTTTTTGATCTTAGAGATACGTACACCCGGCGCCGGGATAATTTCATATAAAGTAACCGTAGGGCCAATAGTAGCCTTGATCTTATCGATCTCGATATTGTAATGGTTCAGCGTCTCGACGATCTTGTTCTTGTTGGCTTCCAGTTCTTCAGAGTTCACTGCGATCTTGCCCGTTCCATAATCTTCCAGCAAATTAAGGGTTGGGTATTTGTACGATGCCAGGTCGAGTTTATGATCATAGGTGCCAAATTGTTCAACCAGTGCCCTCGCTTTTTCGTCATCAGCTTTTTCCACGTTCAGCACGGGGCTGGGGCGCTCTGTTTCTAAAGTAAGCGGGATATCTTCTCCCAGATCCGGGTCGGCATTTTCATCATCGGGCGTTAAAACTACCGTTTCATGAAAACCAGGCTCCGGTTGTACCGCCGGTGGCAGGGGCTGATTGGTAAAGGCCTCGGGCTTAATGGCATTGCTGCCTTTTGGCCACTCAACGGGGTGCGATATTTCTTCATCAACCAGTTCAACCGGCTCATGGTTAAAAGCGTCGGCAGGTTCAAAATCAGGCGCAGACGGGGCAAATGCTTCTTTAGCTTTCCGTTTCGGCAGCTTGAAATCAATGTTATACGCAATGATCAATACGGTAAGCGCAGCAAACAGCAATAAACCGCCGGTGCCCGACTGGCCTATCTGCACGTCCAGCAAACGGTTGGTCCAGTAGCCAAAGCCGCCCTCTAAATAATGCGGTGTATCGTCAATAAAAGCATGAAAAAATCCCAGTGCCACCGATATGAATATCAACCCGAAAAATGAGTAGCCTAAAGTGCGCAAAGCCGAAAATAAACGTACTTTGAAAAGCATACGATAGCCTATCACAAAAAATACAAATACAAACAGGAATGAGGCCACCCCAAACCACTCAAAAATGAACTGGTTAGATAGCAGGGCGCCAAATTTACCCAGCCAGTTTTCAACCGGGTCAATGCCTTTTAGTTTGAGCTCGGCCTGGCTGGTAAACAGGTTGTGCCAGCCACCATTGGCTGCCGATACATAGCTTTGATCTTGTTGCCAGGTAAACAGATACGAAGTAAAGGCAATCAGGAAGAAAAGCGACATCAGCAGGAAAAACAGACCAATGATTTTGATCAAACGGCCGTCCTGCAGATCAAAGGTTGGCATGCGCTCAACTTTTGGCCTGGCACTTCTTTCTCTCGACCCTTTTTCTGATGATTGTCGAGGCAGATTTTCTTCTTTAAAACTATTTGATTTAAACTGATTTCCTTTTACCGGCATTCCTAATGTAACAGAAGTATGTGCAAATATAAAGTTAATAGATTAAACAATGAGGTGCCGAAATTTTAATTTTTTTGGTAATATTGAGCTAACATGAGTGTCGACTTACTTGAACAATATATTACCGAGGGCAACCTGCCTGTACTTAACAGCTTGCTCACGCAACAACCCGCTTTGGCCACCGCAATGACAAGCCATAATGTATCTCCGCTGATGTTATCGTGCTACTTTAAAAAGCCGGAAGTTACAGCTTTGCTGCTCAAATATGTCGAAGAGATCAGTTTATTCGAAGCAGCTGCTGCGGGCAAGTTTGATGTGGTGGCGCATCTTATTTTTAATAATCCGGATGCCATTAATTTATATGCTGATGACGGTTTTACGCCACTTGGACTGGCCTGTTATTTCGGGCAGTTGGAGGTAGCCCGTTACCTGGTATTAAAAGGAGCTGATGTTAACCAGCCTTCAAACAATGGCTTTAACGTTTTTCCGTTACACTCGGCTGCTGCAGGTAATTATACCAGCATAGCCCGCATGTTGATCGATAACGGAGCGCAGGTAAATATCAGGCAGCAAGCGGGAGTAACGCCGCTGCACTCGGCTGCACAAAACGGCAACCTGGAGCTGTTGATACTGCTGCTGGAAAATGGCGCCGACGTAAATGTGCGCATGGAGGGAGGTAAACTGCCCTCAGACATGGCCCGCGAAAAAGGTTTTGAAGAGATTGCCGAGATATTGCGGTAAAATTTAGCTAAAGCGAAACAGCCCACCAAACCCTCGCCGGTAGGAGGGGCTTCAATTATTTAAAATGTTAAACAAGTGTTCAAAGTCTCCCCTTCCGCGGGGGAGATTTAGAGGGGGCTAATGTCTCCCTACCGGGGAGAGTTTGGGGAGGCAGGGTGTTGGCGATACAAAAAAGCGACGGGACACTACCCCCGCCGCTCATTAACGAACTCATCACACATATTACACTTGCCCCACGTGACCTGGACAAGCGTATGTTTTAATTAGCTACAAATACGCTATAGCTGGGTGTAGCCAGGTTTGCAATTTTTGCGGTAGCATTGGCCAGCAACATAATATTGCGTTCGCCGTATTTGGCAACAAGGTTTTTTACATATAACCATTGTTGATATTTAATAGGGATCTTAGTCTCTTTACGCTGCGCGAAATAAGCGGGGTCTGTAGCCACCATTTCTTTTATAGCTGCATAAAACTCGGGTGCAGCGGGAGCCGGTGAACTCATGCTTGGATAAGCCTGACCCCAGGTAGCATAAAAGTCCTGAAATAGTTTTTCTTTTTCCAGGTTAGTATGAAAAATCCACGGTGTGGAGGTGTTGTAAAGGTAATCTACATAAACTCTGAAATTCTGGTACTCGGGGTTCTGTGTTAGCGCCTGCCTTATACAGTCGGTGTTAGCTTCAATTAAGGTCGCAATGGCTTGCGGTTCTTTAGTAGTCAAGATTTCGTTAATCGGGCATTGGGCTTTCGCGGGCATGCTCATACCAAAAGCTACTAAACATAACATTAGTACTCTTTTCATAATTTACCCCTCCTTTACTGATTGGTTATATAAAGCTAAATATAAATTATAACAAATTTGTTACAATTTATATAAAAATATTTTTGGTGGATGTCGAGGGAGCCGATAAGCCGTTTTTTGTGCTATGCTGGTAAGCATTTTGTAATAAAATATCTACTTTCATGCTTTGTTACTTATATGAAAAAATTTATCGTTTTCGCCTTTGCTATAATCATCATACAATCAGCGTGCGCACAATCGCCCGGCGACGCAGCCTATATCAAGGCCAATTATATAAAGCAGGAGTACCAGATACCTATGCGCGACGGTAAAAAGCTGTTCACGTCGGTTTATATTCCCAAAGATCGATCAAAAACGTATCCCGTCATGATGGATCGTACCTGCTATAGCGTGGCACCCTACGGACCTGATGCTTATAAAAGCGCTTTAGGTCCGTCGGGCCTTTTTGTGCGTGATGGTTTTATTTTTGTTTACCAGGATGTACGCGGCCGCTGGATGAGCGAAGGTATTTACGAGGAAATGACGCCCGAACTGGAAATACACAAAACCAGCAAAGATGTAGATGAAGGTACCGATACTTATGATACCATAGACTGGCTGATAAAGAACATCCCAAACAATAACGGAAAAGTAGGGGTATGGGGAATATCCTATCCCGGATTTTATACCACAACGGCCTTGCTGAGCCGCCATCCGGCTTTAGCGGCGGCATCGCCGCAGGCGCCCATTGCCGATTTATGGCGTGATGATGGCTGGCACAACGGTGCGTTTTTCCTGGTGGCTAATTTTGGCTTTTATCCTGGCTTTACCAATCGGCAGGATGGCGTGCCCACTCAGCGCAAGGCCAAACAATTTGAAGGCAAGACCGACGATGGCTACGACTTTTTTATGAAGATGGGGCCGATGAAAAATACTAACGACAAGTATTACAAAGACACCATTCGCCTGTGGAACGAAATGCTTGATCATCCGGATTATGACCGGCACTGGAAAGACCGCAATGTGCTGCTGCATCTGCATGATATTAAAACTCCGACGCTGGTTACCGGCGGCTGGTATGATGCTGAAGATCTGTATGGCGCTATCAACACGTATAAAACGCTGGTGACTAAAAATCCGCAGACGCCGGTTTATTTTGCTATGGGGCCATGGGTGCATGGTGGCTGGGCCCGCGGCGATGGTGATCATTTAGGCGATGTGGATTTTGGAGGTGCACAAGGCCCCCATTACCGCGAGGATATTGAGTTTAACTTTTTTAGTCATTACCTGAAAGGCACACCCTTAAATTTAGCCCCGGTAAATACTTTTGAGACGGGTATTAATCAATGGAGAACCTACAACACCTGGCCGCCAAAAAATACGGTCGACAAGCAATTATATTTCTTGCCGGGCGGCAAGCTGTCGTTCAATCCGCCTGCAACAAGCAAGGACAGCTATGACGAATATGTGTCTGACCCAAACAATCCGGTGCCATTCATTGCGGATCGCAGCAAAACCATGGACATGCAGCGCGAGTACATGACGGCCGATCAACGCTTTCTGGCAGGCCGTAAGGATGTGATCAGCTATCAAACCGATGTGCTGGATCAGGATGTGACGATTGCCGGCAATATCTGGGCAAACCTTAAAGTCTCAACCACCGGCACTGATGCTGATTTTGTAGTGAAAGTGCTGGATGTATATCCCGATACTGCACTGAACAATAAATTCACTGCCCCAGGGGTAAAAATGGCAGGTTATGAGCAAATGGTGCGCAGCGAGCCTATCCGCGGCAAATATCGCAACAGCTTTGAGCACCCCGAGCCTTTTGTGCCTGGTAAGGTAACGCCGGTTAACTTTGAGTTGCAGGATATTCTGCACACCTTTAAAAAAGGCCACCGCATCATGGTGCAGGTACAAAGTACCTGGTTTCCGCTCATCGACCGCAACCCCCAAACTTTTGTGAATATCATGAAAGCCAATGAAAGCGATTTCAAAAAAGCCACGCAGCGGATCTACACCTCTAAAGCGCACCCGAGCTTTTTGAAGGTTAGGGTGGTGGAATAGGAAGTATCATTTAAAAATGCGTCGTTCCTTACCGCAATGACGCTTTAAGATGTGTTGTCAATCAAACAAATCCTGACATTTTTCACAATAGTAAGAATGCCGTTTACTCTTACCCGTGTCGGCTTTGCAGAAGGGGATTAGGTTGCGGGGACAGATGTCTTTTTGATGCGCCTGCAAATGCCGGATAAGCTGGTTCACTTTGCGCCATTTCAAAAACTCCTGACTAAAGCCGATCACCTCGTCAATTAATACTTTAAGCCTATCTTCAGGTATATGGCCAATTATGCTTTCAGGATGAAGCATCGATCTGAATAGTACCTCGTTTTTGATGATATTGCCTGATCCGGCAAAGATGTTCTGATCAAGCAGCGCATCGCAGATCATGGTTTTAGGTTTGGCTTTCAGCTTCGCGACGGCTTTTTCGTTATCCCACTGGTCACTCATTATATCTGCCGACCAGTCGTATAACTCGTCCAGCGGTTGTTCAATTAATTTAACAGAGATAATGGAGAAGTTGACGTAACCCTTGCTGAATGCAAGGTGCAGTGCGGCATTTTTTTTCACCGGTTCATTAATCTTGTACGACCCGAAAAGCCCCATGTGTATCCGTACTGCAAACTTCGGGAATATAAGCAGCGTTTGCTTGCCCCAGGTTTTAACGTCTTTAAGGGTCTTACCGATCAGCAACCCGGCATTTAGGCCTTTGGCATACCCATTGGCATCGATCACCCGTTTGCCAATAAAGGGCTTCAGCTTTTCTTTAAGTATAATGATGGACGGACCCTCGGGCATCTTGATTTTATTTGGGGGATAAATGCAAAGACTGGGCCAATTGGTATTAGTTAATTATTATATTAGCGTCAGTAACTTAATGATTTAAATGAAACCTATAACTTTGATTTTGCTGCTATGCGGCATGATTTTTACAAACTCATTTGCCCAAAGCCATAGCATCACTACACTTTTTAAAAATAACGGCCGCCAGGTTTACGAGCTTGACAGCGCTGATTTTGCCCGCGTAGTTTCAGAACCCGATTCAGGCTCGAAATTGTTTAATGTAAATGAATATTATATAAACAAAACTCCCAGGTTAGTAGCCAAAAGCTGGAACCGGGACAATATGCAGTTTGAAGGCCAGGCGGTATGGTTTTATCCGAACGGTAGAAAACAGGAGCTGTGCAATTTCCATGAAGCGCGTAAAAAGGGGGATGCATATGAATATTATCCCAACGGTAAACTATATATCCACAAAAAGTATCTTTGGGACGACGAAAAAATAGCCGGCAATAATGAGCTTTTTTTAGATTATCAGGACAGCACCGGAAAAGTTTTAGCCACCAACGGCGAAGGTTATTATAAAATTTACAATAATAATTTTTCGAACGTGTTTGAAGAAGGCAAGGTTAAAAACGGCCTGCGAGACGGCGAATGGAAAGGTGATAACGGCGCTAAAGATCATCATATTACATTTACTGAAAGCTACGATAACGGAACACTAAAATCAGGTAGGGCTGTACATGTGTACGAAAACAAAACTTATGACTATACGACCCGCAGTGTAATGCCGCAGTTTTTTGGCGGATTGCCGGCTTTTGGCAATTATCTGTCCCAAAATATTCATTACCCGGGAGTGTCCAGATTCAACCACACGCAGGGCAGAGTTATTGTTACATTCGTGGTATTAGCCGATGGTTCATTAGCCGAATTCCAGGTTAAAAGCAGCCCCGATATTTTAATGTCTAAAGAAGCAGTTCGCGTATTGGCCGCATCGCCGGCCTGGGTGCCCGGTTATCAATTTGGCAAGGCTGTAAGGGTTTCTTACACCGTACCAATTAACTTTACATTGTAGTCTAATTGACTTAAACGATAACTTTTTTTAAAACGATATCCTGCTGTACACTATAAGCCAGGCATCCGGCAAAATCAGCAGCTATATCAATGGACGATAAGTAATAAACCTCATCGCCATAATGCACTTCATCGTCAGATACATCAATATCCAATAGAGGCGTATAAACTCCTGTGCCTATAGCTTTCAGTACTGCTTCCTTACGCGTCCAATATTTGAAAAATAAGGCGTCAGGGCTTTTCGCTGCGCGGATGTTTTGCTGCTCGGCAGCGGTAAAGTAGTCATCGTAATTAATGGTAACGGGTTTCATCAGCTCAACGTCCACGCCAAGCTTACCTTTTGTTGTTCCGCAGCAAATTACCCGGTTACCCGAGTGCGAGATGTTAAAGTCGAAGCCGCCCGCAAAAAATGGGCGCTGATATTGCCCATATTGCAGGTCATCCAACCTAAGGTCAAGACCAAAATGATCTATCAGTTTTAGCAACATGATATAGCCGGTTACAGATAGTTGCACGTCCAGATGCTGCCGTTTGGCCATGATCTTATTACACAGTGGTTGTGGCAGCAAATTCAGTTTATAATGCAGCTCTTCCTCCGGCCAGCGTTCAGTTATTTGAGTATGGTAGCCCGCTATCATTTGTAATATTGTTGTTTCATTAAAAAGGGACTAAACTATCCCTGCATTATTGTATCAGACTAAACCAGCAAAGCCTTTCTACAGGCTGAGTCTAAGGCTTTAATCACGTTATAAACAGTACCCCAAAAGTAACTATATATTTATATGAATTCACTGAGTATCGTACTCGGGGCCAACCGACCTGATCTTATTCGCGAAGAAACCCTGGCTACCTTGTTTTCCAAATCAACCGCCAGATATGCGGATAAAGCGGCTGTTATTTTCCACGATCAGTCGCTTACCTATGCTGAGCTCGACCATTGGAGCAATGCGGTAGCTGAATACCTGAACAAAAAAGGTATATCGCGAGGTAGCAAGGTGGGCGTTTGGTGGCAGCGCGGCTTAGAGCTGCACGTAGCTATTTTAGGCATTGTTAAAAGTGGCGCTGCTTATGTGCCGGTTGACAGGGAGATTCCAGCCGAACGTGTTGAAATTATTTTAGACGAAGTTGGTGCCGATGGTATATTTAGCCTGCAAAAATTAAACGTGTCCTGCCCGCAGCTATTGGTACCGCCAATGCCGGCGGCGGGTAAGCATGTCAAATTATCAAAAGGGCCGCTGCCTGATGATGTTGCCTATGTACTTTATACTTCGGGCAGTACCGGTAAGCCAAAGGGTATCCCCATCAGTCAGAAACAGATCTGCCACCTGGTGCGGTCAGAGCAATCGGTCTTTAATATCCGCGAAAGCGACAAAGTTTACCAGGGTTTTTCAGTGTCGTTTGATATGTGGTGCGAGGAAACCTGGATCAGTTATTTTGCCGGAGCGACCATATGGGTGTCGGACAATACCACTTCAAAAGCAATTGACGAACTAGGTGATATCATTCGCAAGGAAAATATAACGGTGCTTCACGCAGTACCAAGCTTGCTTGCCGTAATGGAAGATAGCCAAAATGCCCTTCGGCTGGTAAATGCCGGCGGCGAGGCCTGTACGCCACAAGTGCTGGCCAAATGGGCCCGCCCGGGTATTGATTTTTATAATAGTTATGGCCCAACCGAAACTACCGTCACCGCTACCATAGCCCCGCTCAATAAAGGTGATAAGATTATAATTGGCGATCCATTACCTAATTATAACCTGGCAGTGGTTGATGAAAACCTGAACCTGCTGCCCATAGGCGAGGAGGGCGAACTGATTATCACCGGCCCGGGTGTAGCATCAGGCTATGTAAAGTTGCCGCAGCTTACGGCACAAAAGTTTGTGCCTAAACCTGCCTCGCTGGATATTTTGCCCGGCGACAGGATTTACCGCACCGGCGATGCTGCTGTGATTAATGCCGATGGAACTGTGGACCTGCGCGGCCGTTTCGACGACCAGATCAAACTGCGTGGTTTCCGTATAGAGCTTGGTGAAATTGAAGTGCGTTTGAATGCTATCACGGGCGTAGCATCAGCAGTGGTGGGGGTAAAGAAAGACGGCAGCGGACAGGATCAGTTAGTAGGTTATGTAGTGATGGATGGTATTAACGACATCGAGGAAAATTTGTTCAGGCTTGAATTGGCTAAAACTTTGCCATCGTACATGGTGCCCGGCACTATCGTTAAGCTGGATGAAATGCCCCGGATGCCAAGTGGTAAGATCAATCGTAAAGCCTTGCCGGTTCCCGAAGCATTTGCCACAATAACTATTGCACAAAATACTATAGACCTGAATGCTCCGCCCTCTGAACGTATTTTGGCTGTTCTGCGCAATGTTTTCCCGAATAAGGAAATAACCGCAGGCATGGATTTTTTTGATGATCTGGGCGGCCACTCGCTGCTTGCTGCGGGGTTTGTATCCCAGCTACGCAGAGATGCCAACTTGCCTGGCGCATCGCTAAAAGACATTTATTTAAACCGCCCTTTAAGTAACCTGATTTCAGTTTGGGCGAAACAACCGGAAGTTAAAGCCAAGGCTAAAAAGGCTTACAAAAAACCACCACTTTACCGATATGTGGCATGCTGGTCGGCGCAGACTGTGGCATTGCTGTTTATTTATGGTTTGTATGCCTTCCAGATATTTATTCCATACCTGGGGTATTACTATATTGATCAGGAGACAGAAAATGTAGCCTATTCTATTATTACATCGCTGGTTTTGTTCTCATTTATTCCACCAATATTTACCCTGTTGTCTATCGGCACCAAGTGGCTGGTGATAGGCAAGATGAAAGAGGGCGATTACCCGCTTTGGGGTACTTATTATTTCAGGTGGTGGTTTGTTAAGGCCATGCAACGTTTACTGCCCGCGCAGTTTTTGAACGGCACGCCTTTATATCCTATTTATCTGCGTTGGTTGGGTATGAAGATAGCGCCCGACGCCCAGATCAGCGATTTTAGCTTTGGTGCCGAAGATTTGATCACTATTGGTGCAGATGCAAGTCTGAGCTCTCAGACTAACCTGAATAATGCCATTGTAGAAAACGGTATGTTAAAATTGCGGCGCATCCATATCGGCAATCATGCTTACATTGGCAGCAGCGCAACCATTTCGGGCGATACTGATATTCGTGCCTGGGGCGAGTTGCAAGATCTGAGCCTGCTATCCGCAGGCCAAACCATCGGAGAGGGAGAGGTATGGCAGGGCAGCCCGGCGCAATTAAAGGAGACTAAGCAAATTGCCGATTTACCGCACCCGGAACCCATATCGACATTTAAGCGCCGTAAATACAAGCTGATTTTTATTTTTTGTATGATGATCTTTCCGTTCATCATCCTGGCACCTTTACTGCCTACAATCATTACCATTAACCGCATGGACAATAATGCGCCCGATTATAATTTCAATTACATGGTACACGTGCCTGAGCTGGCTATCCTGTATATCGTGCTGTTTATGTTCGAGACGATATTGCTAACGCGATTACTGCAACGTGGTATAAAACCCGGTAAATATTCGGTTTACAGCATGTTTTATGTGCGTAAGTGGTTTTCAGATCAGCTAATGTCACTAAGCCTGATTGTAATGCACCCCATTTACGCGACGGTTTATGTGGCAGCCTATTTCAGAATGCTGGGCGCTAAAATCGGCAAGAATACAGAGATATCCACCGCCAGTAGTGTTACGCATCCGCTATTGGAAATTGGCGATGGAGCTTTTGTAGCCGATGCTGTCACTTTAGGCGAGGCTGACATTCGTGCCCAGCAACTTATCCTTAGCAAAACCACCATCGGTAATAAAAGCTTTGTAGGCAATAGCGCGTTGATACCTCAGGGCTACACGTTAAATAGCGATATGCTGATCGGCGTACTGTCAACTCCGCCGGATGACAAACAACAGGCAGAAAGTACTGCACGCGATTGGTTTGGCTCGCCGGCTATACCGTTGCCACGCAGGCAGGAGAGCACGCCCTTCGGGGATGAGCTGACTCTATACCCCAGCATCTACCGCAAGATAGCCCGGGGCACAGTAGAGTTTATTCGCATTATTTTGCCGGAGAGTGCCATTATCTGCTTTTCTATCTTTTTTATTGCTTATGCCCACGATCTGCTGGTTGACGAGCCGCTGTGGAAGATCATCGTGTTGTTTCCATTTTATTATTTATTTTTTATGGGGATACCTGCTTTTCTGGTTCCTCTGGTTTTAAAATGGGTGTTTGTGGGGCGATATAAAGCGCAACAAAAACCCATGTGGAGCTGGGCTGTATGGAAAAGCGAGGCTATTACATCAACTTACGAAGCATTGGCCATTCCGTTTCTGTTAGAGCAGTTACAGGGGACACCATGGCTTCCGTCAATATTGAGGTTGATGGGCGTAAAAATAGGTAAGCGGGTTTGGATGAATACTACCGACATTACCGAGTTTGATATGGTGACCATCCAGGATGATGCCGCCCTGAACCAGGATTGTGGTCCGCAGACGCATTTGTTTGAAGATAGGGTGATGAAGGTTGGTCCGGTTAAAATAGGCGCGCGCAGCAGCATAGGCTCAGGTACCATTATTTTGTATGACAGCGAGTTGGGCGATGATACGCGCATCGAGTCCTTGTCGCTTGTAATGAAAGGCGAGCGACTGTCGCCGGGCACAGATTGGATCGGCAGCCCGGTTAAACCTGCTTGATGTTGTAGATGTTGCAGATATGCGGATGTGCAAATGAAACTAAAAAATATGCACATCGGCATCTGCATATCTGCACATTTGCTAACTTAGCAGCAATACACGCCATCTGCCCTAAAAAATGGCGTATATCGAATGAGACTACGTTATAGCCTTTGTATTTTATCTTTACTATTGCTTGGTAAGCAGCTGTTTGCACAGCAAAACCGCGAAATTCCTATCGTCAAAATACACACCGATAGCGCTGCAAAGAAGCCCAAACAGGATACCCTGGTGCTTTCGCACAAAGGCGAACCACAAACAGACTTATATGAGGTAATAGGCCGGCTGATTGATAAAAATGCTAAGCCCGCCTACGATTCTGTAACTTCAAAACCTGTAGTATCTGTAGTGCCGGCTATTGGTTATACCCTGGTATCAAGGCTTGCTATTGTACTTTCGGGTAATGTGGCTTTTCGCACAGGTCCTGATTCGAGGGTTTCAACAGTTGTGGCCAGTACGTCCTATACGCAAAACAAACAGTTCAGCATACCGGTGCAAACCAGCATCTGGAGCAAAGACAATCATTATAATTTCCTTGGCGATTTTCGTTTTTATAAATATCCGCAGAGTACTTTCGGGTTAGGCAGCAGTTCAAAAATGGCAAACGAAGACCCTATGGACTATAAGTTTTTGCGCCTGTATGAAACAGCCTATCGCAGATTGAGCGGTAACTTTTATGCGGGCATAGGTTACATGTTTGACAGGCATTACAATATCACTGACAAGGGCAATTTAAACGGTACAATATCCGATTATTTGCTGTACGGCAAAGCGTCGCGGTCGGTAGCATCAGGTTTTACGGTGAGCACTTTGTACGATTCGCGGGATAATGGCCTCAATGCCTCAAGTGGCGCCTTTGTCTCTTTACAATATCGCGATGCAGCAAAACGACTGGGCAGTTCTACCAGGTGGCAATCGCTGATGATTGACGCCCGGAAATATTTTAAATTGCCGGCTAATTCAGAGAACGTCCTGGCATTATGGAATTTTGATTGGGTAATATTAAATGGTTCGCCCGGCTATCTTGATTTACCCAGCATTTCGTGGGATTCGAACTCGGCTACGGGCAGGGGGTATATCCAGGGGCGTTTCCGTGGTGCACAAATGTTTTACGGCGAGGCCGAATATCGCTTCAGGATAACCGGCAACGGCTTGATAGGCGGCGTATTGTTTGTTAATGCCGAAACCTTCTCGGCAGCCCAGGGCACCCGGTTGCAGGCCATACAGCCCGGCTTTGGTCCGGGGCTGCGTATAAAGATCAATAAAGTATCAAAAACCAATATTTCATTAGATTACGGCTTTGGTACGCAGGGTTCGCGGGGATTGTTTATTGATGTAGGCGAAGCATTTTAATAGATGATGCAACATGTATATACATTAATCATTATATTAGCTAAGCCAATTACTTAAAATGCGCGTTCATTTTTTCACAAGGATCAACTCTGTTTATCGCGCTGTTTTTAGAAGCTACAGCACGCTGCAAAATCTAAAAACAGTTAAGATCATCAGTCTGATTTATTTCCTGTTAAATATTTCTTTGCGACTCATTGTAACTGCTTATGATGTACCTACACAAAGTATTAAACATTATGACGAGTTTAACAATGCTAATATCTTTTCATCTATAGTAACCCCTGTATTTTGCATATTAAGCATAGTATTGATAACGCAATGTGAACGCGGCAAACCAAAACTGCTGCTAAGCCAATTGCTTGTGCTCCTTTTCGGGCTGTTTATTATCTTTTCTGGTATGCGGGCCACCTTTTTTGCTATGCATAATCCCCGCAATACGATGTTGATGTATCTTGTAGGTATTGTGGTAGCCGGCGTGTTTTTTACGTTTGAGTTTTTTGAAACCATAATACTTGTGGCGGCTGCCGGTGTGTGTTTTTACTACATGCTGCCTTATTATCAGGAGGGTACCAGCGAGATCATTATGAATAATCTGGCGTCAGTGGTGATACTTACCGTGTTTTATTGCATATCAAGATTTTCGTTTTCATACCGTGCAGACAACTATCTGAAACTAAAAGCCATCGAAGAAAAGAACGTTGAGATAGAAACAGCGAGCCGGCTTAAAAATGAAATATTAGGCATAGTAGCGCACGATCTGCGTAATCCGCTTACTGCTATACGCGTGTTGGCCAGCATTATGGAGGACGACCGCACGATAAATGAGGATAACCAGGAAAATGTGCAAATGATCAAAATGTCTTGCGACAAGGCTACTTCTATCATCAACGACCTTATTGAAACGGCACACAACGACAAAGACAATGTATTTGATATTGAAGAGGTTGAACTTAACCAGTACCTGCTGAAAATTGTAGACGAGTGGGCCAAAAATAAAACCGGTCATACTAATATCCTTTATTATGGTACTAACAAACCCATCTATACCCATATCAATGCCGAGAAGATGGAGCGCGTTATGGATAACCTGATCAGTAATGCGGTTAAATTCTCAGGCGACAGCGATCATGTTGAGGTAAGGTTGCGGGTAGACGATGCCGGGCAGATATTTATTGATATCAAGGATTTTGGTATGGGTATTCCGGATAGTTTGCTGCCTTATATATTTGACCGTTTCTCGAGAGCCAGCCGCAGAGGCTTGCGTGGTGAAGAATCTGTAGGACTTGGCCTGAGTATTGTTAAGCAGATAGTAGAGAAACATGGTGGCAGTATTGAAGTGGTGAGTACAGAAAAGAAGGGAACTACTTTTACCATCCATATGACGGCTGTACGCCATAACAGTACAGAAACAAAATCATAATATGGCTACCGAGATTTTGACATTAGACGATATCAAATTGCTGGTAAACACCTTTTACGAACGCGTACGCGATAATGAACTGCTGGCACCCATATTCAATGAGCGGATAAAGGATCAGTGGCCGCACCATTTGGAAAAGATGTACCGCTTTTGGCAAACCGTTTTATTGGAAGAGCATACTTATTTGGGAAGTCCGTTCCCGCCGCATGCAAAGCTGCCTGTAGGGCATGAGCATTTTGCCACGTGGCTCAGTCTGTTTAATCAAACGGTAGATGAACTGTTTACCGGCCTTAAAGCCGAAGAAGCGAAATGGCGCGCCGGTAAAATGGCCGAAATGTTTGAAGCCAAGATAAACCACGTTCGTAATAATCCGTTTAATATTTTATAGGCGATGGAAGATACCTGCCAACATATCCGCGAAATAACAGAACTTAAACAGGCTGGGGCTTACGTTTGCGAAGAATGTGTTAAAGCTGGAGGTAGCTGGGTGCACTTACGCACCTGCCAAACCTGTGGTATTACCCTGTGCTGCGATAGCTCGCCGCAGAAACATATGACCAAACATTTTCATGCCACAGGACACCCTGTCATCATATCTGCCGAACCGGGCGAGCAATGGTTTTGGTGCTTTAAGGACGAAGTTTTTGCGGGATATTAAGAATCCGGTTTAAAATGCCCCCTTCAACAAACCACCCTCAGCACGTACCGTTGCGCCATTAGTAGCTGCAGCCAATGGGCTTGACAAATAGGTAACCGTATTAGCAACCTCATCCGTAGTCAGAAAACGCTGGATAATAGATGTCGGCCGCATGGTTTTAAAAAAATCGGCCTCGATCTGTTCAATGGTTTTATGCTGATCTCTTGCCAGGTTCTCAATGAAACCACCCACACCCTCAGACAAGGTAGGCCCCGGCAGCACCGAGTTTACGGTAACATTGGTTCCTTTGGTTAACTCGGCTAAACCCCGTGCTATGGCTATCTGTGCGGTTTTGGTCATGCCATAATGGATCATTTCCTCGGGGATCTGCACCGCAGATTCGCTTGAAATAAAGATGATACGGCCCCAATTCTTCTTCAACATTTTATCGAAATAAACTCTTGATAATCTGATACCGCTCAATACATTGATCTCATAAAACCTCAGCCAATCCTCATCGCTTATGTCGGCAAATGCTTTAGGCTCAAATATGGCTACGTTATTGATCAAAATGTCAACCTCGGGTAGTTGCGCAATTAAGTTAGCTACTTGCTCTTTGTCGCTAAAGTCGGCAATGAAGCCTTTTACTTCCTGGTTACCTGTTGCTTCAATGATGCTTTTAACCGCACCATCAACACGTTGCTGTGTGCGTCCGTTTACAATAACTTTAGCGCCCTCATTGGCCAGTTGTTTAGCTATGGCGTAGCCAATGCCCGCGGTTGAGCCGGTAATCAGTGCCAGTTTATCTTTTAGTTGTAGGTCCATAGGTAATTATTGTTCGTCCTGAGGGAAATCTGCGCCAACGGTTGTTTCTTCCCAGGCGTCAAAATCTTTTTTCAATACTTCCAGCTTGTTGCGTGCGCCTTTTAACGCAGCTACGCCTAATAATAAATGCAATGGCGGATTTTCAGCCTCAACCGCCTTAACAATAGCTTTGGCTGCCCGAACCGGATCGCCGGGTTGTTTGCCTGAATAGCCGCGAATAGCTTGCTTGTTAGCCTCGGCGGTTTCTTTATAATCAGCTATGCTGACATTACTGTTATTAGCTGAACGGCCTGCCCAGTCGGTACGGAAGCCGCTTGGATTGACGACAGTAACCTTGATGCCCAGCGGAGCGGTTTCTTTAGCTAGTGCCTCAGAATAGCCGTCGACGGCAAACTTGGTAGCATTATAAAAGCCAACGCCGGGAAAGCCTACCAAACCACCAATGGAAGCTATATTGATAACGTGTCCGCTGCGTTTAGCACGCATTAGCGGCAACACCTCGTTAGTTACATGAGCCAGGCCCCAGAAATTGATCTCGAACATGCGGCGCACTTCATGTTCTTCGCTCTCTTCAATGGCGCCAAAATAGCCGATGCCGGCATTATTTACCAGCACATCTATCTGCCCAAATTTTTCATTAACTTGCTTTACTGCCGATTGTATCTGTGCCTGATCTGTTACATCCAGTTTGACAGCAATGGCGGTATCCGGATATTCTGCTATGATGTCTTTAACATCATCAACATTGCGCGAAGCTACGCCGGCACGGTAGCCTGCCTGCAGTACTTCTTTAGCCAGTTCGCGACCGAAGCCGGTTGAACAACCTGTTATTAACCAAACTTTACTCATGAGTTATCAAAGGATTTAATGTTAATCAAAGTAACATCATAGGCCAGAATTGTTTGTCATGCTTGTGTTTTTAAATCTTCAACATAAATAAAAAGGGCGTGCACCTAACCGGCGCCCACCCTTATTTGAAATTATTAACTATTAAGACTTATTCGCCGGGAGCATTATCTGGTGTCCCCATTACTTTATAAGCGGTTTTGCCGTCAGAGTCTTGAATTTTTTGATAGTAAAAATCATCAGGGGATACATAGTAAACTTGCCCGGCTATTTTTATTTTACGGCTGTCAGATGGCAAACTATAAAATATGTCGCCAATCTCGGGCATTGCTACAGCAGACTGACCGCCTGCGGGAGGGGCAACCTGGCCGCCACCGTCTGAATAGCCCTGGTCATCCGGAGCATAACTACCCTGATCTGGCGAGCCTGTTTCCAGTTGGCCATCTTTACCTGCAACCTGATAAACTACAGTACCATCATCTTTGGTAACTGGCGTATAATAAACACCATTGGCTTCATAATATTGCTGGCCATTGATCACGATAGATTGCGCATTACCCGGCAAGCTGTTAACCGCCGCGCCGATAGGAGGCTCAACTACAGTGTACTGCCCGTTATCGTATTGATAGAAGTAACCACTGCTATAGTAAAACTGTAAATCATTCCACCAAAATGGATAATAACCATAAGGCAATACACCAAGGCTAAAACCTAATCGGGGATAGTACAGGCGGCCATAAAAGCCGCGGTTGTAGTAATAACCGTAATGAGATGCCCAGGGGCTGTAACGGTAGGCGTAAGAACGACCATAAGAGCGGCCATAACCACCCGGATAATAACGTCCGCCACGGTAATAACCGCCACGTATTGAACCGTAACCACCACGATAAGTTGAGCCTACACCACCCCTTCTGAAAGTTGGACTGGTTACTCTGGCATGTTCACTACCACGATACCCCGGGCTGCTGAAAGCATTGGTTCTTGGAGATGAAAAACTATTAGTTCTTGGTGAGCTGAAACTATTATTGCTTCTCGGAGAAGAGAAAGTGCCTTGAGGACGACTAAAACCACTCCGCGGAGAAGAGAAACTGCCAGACGAACGGCCGCCCGAAAAGCCACCGCCGCCGCGCGAAAAGCCACCGCCACTGCTATGTGAACCGCCACCACCACCATGAAATCCACCTCCGTCACCAGCGTGACCGCCCCCGCGTTGTGCGTCAGCAGGGATGGCTAAAAACAAGCATAGCAATCCGCTTAAGCCTGTTAATGTTAAATATTTCGATATCCTTTTCATAATTTGTTTATCCAGCTTACTGTCGCTGTCATTCATATAGACTAAAAAAATGCCACAGGTTTAACCCGGCTAAAATATATATTCAAAAAGCAGTCCAACTTTACCATTGGTTGACAATAAAGTGGTGAGTAGTAAATGGTGGAGAATGAGTAGAGACCCAATACATCGCCTCTCCATACGCAACAAATTGGGTTTCATTTAATATCGCTATCGAAAATTTGCAGCTTCGGATAGCAATGCAATCCATTCCACTCTCACCTTCCCGCTCACCGTTCCCACTCACCTGAAAAATCGTACATTGCTCATCAAACTTATCATCAATGAAAATGCTCTTTACTTTTCTAACTTTATTCCTTTTTCACGCTGGTATTTGTAAGTCGCCGAATGTTGACGTAATCGGTCTTAAATGCGAATATCTATCAAACCCAACTGCCGTTGAAAGCCAGCATCCGGCGTTAAGCTGGCAATTGGCGTCTGCTAACCACGGTAAAGGCCAAAGTGCATATCACCTAATAGTAGCCAGCAGCACCGCCTTGTTAGCGCAAAATAAAGGCGACTACTGGGACAGTAAGATCGTTCATTCATCTAATTCTACGCAGATCATTTATCAGGGGAAACCCCTGACATCTCGGAAAAAGCTGTACTGGAAAGTGATGGTTTGGGACGAAAAGAATCAGCCTTCAAACTGGAGCAGTAGCGCCCTGTGGTCGATGGGGTTATTACAAGCGTCAGACTGGAAGGCGGGATGGATAGGCTCCCTGGCCGATCCTTATCCAGACTCGGCGGTAACTTATCCGGCGCCATTTTTTCGTAAAAATTTTGCCATCAAAAAAAAGTTAAAGCGCGCTACAGTTTATGTATGCGGCTTAGGTTTTTATGAACTATCTATAAACGGCAAAAAAATTGGCGACCAGGTATTGGCGCCTGCAGTCACTAATTATGACAGGCGTCCGCTTAAAAAATTGCTTTACCCTTATGACGATCAATCTACGCAAAGGGTACTGTATAATACTTTCGATGTCACGGGCAATATACTCCAAAAACAGAACGCCATCGGCATATTGTTGGGTAATGGCTGGTATAATCAACGTGACAGAACCGTCGAAGGCACTATGTGGTATGATGTACCCAAGTTGATCTTCCAGTTAGAACTGCAATATGCGGACGGAACAACCGAAATGATCTGTTCGGATAAATCATGGAAAACAACTACCGGGCCTTTGCTTAAAGACGGTATTTTTACCGGAGAGAAATACGATGCCCGGTTGGAATTAGGCGACTGGAACAAGCCCGGTTACCATGATAGTCAATGGAAACCTGCAATCATGATGAAACCGCCTGCCGGTGCCTTGCACCCGCAACTGGCGCCATTTGATAAAGTTGTGCGTAGCCTGAAACCTGCTTTTGACGGCAAACTGAATGATTCTGTATACGTGTATCATTTGGATGAAACCGTTGCCGGTTGGGCTGCTATTAAAGTTAATGGTGCAGGGGGCAGTAGGGTTAAGATCAGGTATATAAGCGAAGAAGGAGAGGATTACGGGCAACAAGATAGCTATGTTTTAAAAGGTGGCCCTACAGAAACATGGGAACCCCGGTTTACCTGGCATGCTTTTCGCAAAATAGAGGTTACGTCTGGCCAGGTGCCATTCGATGCCGAAAGTATCACAATAAAAGATGTGCATACAAATGTACAACCCAACGGAAGTTTTGAATGCTCAAACCCCTTGTTTAATAAAATATATGCAGCCTATTTAAAGACGCAAAAAGCTAATCTGCATGGCAGCCTGAGCAGCGACTGCCCGCACCGCGAGAGGCTGGGTTATACCGGCGACGGCCAGGTGGCTATGGAGAGCGCTGTGCTGACATTCAACATGCCGCAATTTTATCGCAAATGGTTTAATGATATGGACGATGCCCGTAATAAAAAGACGGGTTTTGTTACCCATACGGCGCCATTTGGCGGCGGTGGGGGCGGGCCGGCCTGGGGATCGGCTTATGTGATCATGCCCTGGTTATACTTTAATTACTATGGCGATACTCAGTTGCTCAAACAACATTATGATGGCATGAAACAGTGGGTAGAGTATCTGCAAACCCGCACCGACGAAAACGGTTTAATAAGCCACGAAGAGCCTAAAGGATGGTGCCTGGGCGACTGGTGTACGCCTGACAGGATACAATTGCCCGAGCCGTTGGTAAATACGGCTTATTTTTATCATGTGGCTGATTTAATGAGCAAGGTAGCACAGGTGTTGGGTAAGCCCGAAGACGTGGCAAAATTTGAAACCATTGCGCAGCAAATCAAAACTAATTTTAATAAAGCCTGGTACAATCCCTCAACCCAAACCTATTGGCAGGGCAGGCAGGGCGCTGATGTTTTGACATTAGCTTTTGGTTTGGTACCGAAGGAAAATTATGACGCTGTTTTTAATTCTTTGCTTAATCATCTGCAAAAACTCAATTATCATTTTGATACCGGGATATTGGGTACGCCGCTGCTGCTAAAAGTGCTTTCTGAAAATAACCGCGACGATATTGCCTATAAGCTCATGGATCAAAAAACTGCGCCCGGATTTGGATACCTGTTGAATGATAAAAACAGCACGTTGTGGGAGTCGTGGAATGGAAGCGGTTCGCATACCCACCCCATGTTTGGAAGCGTGGTAGAATGGTTTTATTCGGCTATAGGCGGTATTAAACCTGACGAATCGCATCCCGGTTTGCAACATTTCATCATTGCGCCCAAACCTGAAGGCGGGTTAACGTACTGCAAATCGGCTTATAATAGCTTATACGGTCAAATACGCTCGGAGTGGAAAAAGAATAAAAACGGCAATCTGGAGGTGCTGATCGAAATTCCGGCAAATGCTACGGCAACCTTCGTTTTGCCCGATCATAAAACCAAACTCGCCGATGTTTCCGGCAAAAGCGTCCTCACAAAAAAATGGAATGATAAGTATGCCGTGGAACTTGGATCAGGAGTATATAGGTTTGAAATGTGAGGGGTAGGGCGAAATTTGTAATGGTAAAATTATATAAGGATTTAATTATATTTGATTAAACCCCTGCATCATGATCAAGACCCTCTTCACCTTTTTATTGAGCGCAATATTTATTGGCGCTCATGCGCAGGATGCCACCAAAGCTAATCAAGGCTATGATGCCGCCCTGGCCAAAAAACTGGGTGCCGACGAATACGGCATGCACAAATATATTATGGCTTTTTTAAAAACCGGCCCGGTCAACATAACAGACAACGCGCAACTGGCATTTATACAAAAAGGTCACCTGAAAAACATTATGAGGTTGGCTGACGAAGGTAAACTGGTAGTTGCCGGGCCATTTATGGACGACCAGCCGATAGAAGGTATCTTTATTTTCAACGTGGCTACCATTGAAGAAGCCAGGGCACTGACCGAAACCGACCCGGCCATAAAAGCCGGCGTGCTGGCTATGGAACTACGTCCGTTTTATTGCTCGGCTGCATTACAGGAAGTTGCGGGTATTCATAAAAAGATCGCTAAGAAAAGCCCGGCAGAATAGGTAGTTGGTAGTAGATGGCCCATATCTATAATCCTATTTTGCCTGAAGTTCATACAAGCGGAGGACTGAAAATAAATTAGCGATGAAATTAAAAATAATTAAAACATCTCTTGCCCAGGTTCAGCCGTTTCGCGATCTGTTTCTGGCTGAAAGCCGTTTTCAGTTTGTGTATAATAAATGCCATGGTGCCGGTTGGGCAGACACGTATCTTTTTACTATTGACGAAACGCCAATTGGTTATGGTTCGGTTTGGGGTAAAAATAACCGTGCAGACAGGGATGCAATCTTTGAATATTATCTCTTAAAGCCGTTCCGGAAATTTACTGATAAGGTATTTCCTGAATTTCAGCAGGTTTCGGGAGCTCCGTTTATTGAATGTCAAAGCAATGATACACAGCTTGCCGGTATCTTGTTTGAATATACCAAGAACATTTATGCCGAAGCAATTTTGTTTGAAGCGGATTTTGAAACTAATTTTGAAATTCAAGGTACAATATTCAGAAGAGATGAATCAAAAGAAGGCGAAGACCGATATGTTATTGAGCATAACGGTGAAGTTGTTGCCGATGGTGGTTATGTGTGGAACTACAATTTTCCGTACATAGATATGTATTATGAAGTAAAGGAAAATAAAAGGCAACAAGGCTTTGGCAGCCTCATTACCCAGGAACTGAAAAAGGAAGCTTACCGCCTAAACCGTGTTCCGGCCGCACGATGCAATATTAACAACAAAGCTTCGAAGGCTACCTTATTAAAAGCCGGTATGCGGATATGCGGTCATATATTGATTGGCGAATTTAAATAGCGATAGCGTTTGTAAACTACAGCATAAAGCTAATTCCGGGGTTGCGAACGCCAGTCGCGTGTACTTTATCGCTGGCCATTGTTGGCGTTGCTACCACAGGTGTCAGAAGATGCACATTGAACCATGATCAATTTAGAAGTAGTGGATTATTACCGGCGCTTTTGGTGCTTGAAAGCCGATGGGGAAATCATTGTTACGCATTCCAGCTTGCTTCAGCCTGTGATTTGTGATAGTAAACCTGCGATGCTCAAAATTGCCTGCGCAACAGAGGAACAACGTGGTAACCGGTTGATGGCCTTTTGGCGGGGTCATGGCGCAGCACCTGTTTTACGCAGCCACGATAATGCAATCGTCATGGAAAGGGCGCTGTCCGAGCCTTCGCTCATTAAAATGTCCCAAACCGGGCAGGATGAGAAAGCTACAACGATTCTTTGCCAGGCGATTAACAATCTTCATAACTTCCCGAAAGTAATTTCTTTTGACGCGGTGCCCCTGCAAGTTTGGTTCAGGCAGCTCGCCGTTGCCGCTTCACTGGCGGGTGGCACTTTTCAGGCTTGTTATGCCATCAGCCAACAACTTTTGGATGAAACTGGCGGGCAAACTTTGCTGCATGGTGATATCCATCACGGAAATGTCTTGTATTTCGATAACCATGGGTGGTTAGCTATCGATCCAAAAGGCTTAATTGGTGACCGTTATTTTGAGTATGCTAACCTGTTTTACAATCCATGGGATATTTTGATTGAGCAAGAAAGATTTGAGCGCCGCCTGGAAACGGTATGTGCAGTAACAGGGCTTCAGCGTGGCAAGCTCCTGCGGTGGATTGCGGCATGGGGCGGCCTTTCAGCCGCCTGGGCACTTCAGGACAATATCTCTGCAGATCGTACGCTGGCAATAGCGGCAATGGCAATACAACGCTGCTAACTGGTATCTAAAAAAAGGTGTTTCACTTAGGGTGTTACTGACAAAATCTGCAGCCTCTCAAAATGGCTTACGGGTTAATTAATAAAGGCATCAATTTTGCACCATGATACACTATGGGAACAGTTAAACTAAATAACGGAGTGGAAATGCCGATCCTTGGGTTCGGTGTTTTCCAGGTGACAGACCTGGCCGAATGTGAAAGAAGCGTTATTGATGCTATTGAAACAGGCTACCGGCTTATCGACACGGCAGAATCGTATATGAATGAAGAAGCTGTGGGCCGGGCTATCAAAGCCAGCGGCGTTGCAAGGGAAGAATTATTCATCACTACCAAATTATTTATTAAATCCAATGGCTATGACGAGGCTAAAAGGGCATTTGAAAAATCATTAAAAAAACTGCAATTGGATTATCTGGATTTATATCTTATCCATCAACCCTATGGAGATGTGTACGGCGAATGGCGTGCTTTGGAAGAACTATATAAAGAGGGCAAGATAAGAGCTATTGGTGTCAGCAACTTTTATCCTGACAGGCTTATGGATCTTATTATTCATAATGAAATTGTTCCGGCTGTTAACCAGGTTGAAACTCATCCCTTCCATCAGCAACATGAGGCGCATCAATTCATGACCGAGAACAATGTTCAGATTGAATCATGGGGACCTTTTGCCGAAGGAAAGAACAATATCTTTCATAATGAACTGTTAAAATCTATCGGTGAAAAATATAACAAATCAATTGCCCAGGTCATTCTTCGCTGGCTTACACAAAGAAACATAGTAGCAATTCCAAAATCGGTCCGCAAGGAAAGAATGGCAGAGAACCTTAATAGTCTCGATTTTCAATTGACTGCTCAAGAAATGGAAATAATAAAAACGCTGGACAGCAATACCAGGGCCTTCTTTGATCATCGCGACCCCAAAATGGTAAAATGGCTTGGTGAGCGAAAACTGAATAATTGATAATAAGGTGTTCCATCTTATTTGGTCAAAAAGTCAAAAAAAACATAAATTGCTGTAATACAAATGGTTATTTAGGTTGCAATCTTTTTACTGTTCCAAAGTGTTTCACTCTGTTTTGTTAAATTACTCATTTTTAGTAGTTTATAACAAAATAGTGTTTCAGGTGTTTCACTTTTTAAGTGGAACACTTTCACAATAAAAAAGCCTTCGGTTAAGTCCCAAAGGCTTTCTCAAAAGTGCTCCCGACGAGATTCGAACTCATATCGATGGTACCGGAAACCATAATTCTATCCATTGAACTACGGGAGCAGTATTGTGTCGGCAAATATATAAAATTGCTTTGACCACAGCGGTTAATTGCCTGTTAAATGTAAACATCTGTCAAACAACTTATCGTCATACAGGTTTTTAGTACTTTTGCCGCCATATTCAAAATAGTTTAAAATGTTTTGGCAGGCTGATCGTCTGCCATTTGTATAATGAGAAAAAGAGTTCTGTACATATTGATACTTTGGCTGTTTGCCGATGTTTATTTCTTTACAGCAGTCAGCACGCTGACCGCTAATCCCGCCTGGCATTGGGCCTATTGGTTGGTTGATATATTGATAGTGGCCGGCGTTGTCTTTACCATATTTGGCCGTAAAAGAGGCGCGGCTCCAAGGGCTATGTCCTGGGTGATGGCACTGATGCTGTTATCGGCTGTACCTAAGATATTGGGTACGCCTGTTTTGTTGATTGAGGATGTGGTCCGTGCCTTCAGCGGTTTTCCGCCGCGCAGCATTTGGGTGAGCGAGCTGGCTTTAATAGTGGCGGTTATCCCGTTCTTAGGATTGTTATTCGGATTAACCCGTGGGCGACACCACTATACCGTACACAGGCATACGCTGTATTTCCCCGACTTGCCTGAGGCATTTGATGGCTTTACGCTGACCCAACTTTCAGACATTCACGCTGGTAGTTTTACAAGCGAGAAGGGCGTTAACAAAGGTATCGATCTGGTAAATGCCCAGCACAGCGATGTTATCCTGTTCACCGGCGACCTGGTTAATAACAAAGCGTCAGAAATGCATCCATGGATTTCTGCCTTCTCGCGTTTACAGGCTCGGCTGGGCAAGTATTCGGTACTGGGTAACCATGACTATGGCGACTATACCCAATGGGATAACAAAGCTCTGAAAGCCGCCAACCTCATTAGCCTTAAAAATGTACATAAGCAGATTGGTTTCCGTTTATTACTGGACGAAGCAGTGACTATCACTAAAGAGGGGCAGACTATCACTCTTATCGGTGTAGAGAATTGGGGCAAAGGTGGTTTTCACAAATATGGCGACCTGGAAAAGGCCGCAGCCAATGTCCCTGACGACCAGTTTAAAATCCTCATGTCGCACGACCCATCGCACTGGGAAGCCAAGACGCTGAACCACTTAAAACATATCCATCTGACGTTGTCCGGGCACACTCACGGTGCACAGTTCGGCATTGAACTCTTTGGCTTTAAATGGAGCCCTATAAAATACGTTTACAAGCAATGGGCAGGCTTGTATAAGCAAAAAGACAGATACCTCTATGTTAACCGAGGTTTCGGTTTCCTGGGCCTGAAAGGCAGGGTAGGCATATGGCCGGAGATTACGGTGCTGACGCTTCGCAAGAGCCAGGAACCAAGAAATAAGAGCTAATACTAAGTACAGGTTTAAACTAATCGGGTTTAAACAACAAGAGCCAGGAACCAAGATAGTTTTATTATCTGGGCTCCTGGCTCTTGATTCTTTGATCTAAAGCGTAGCAACCTACACGTTAAACCTGAAATGCATAATATCCCCATCTTCCACCACATAACTCTTACCTTCGACACCTAATTTGCCGGCTTCCTTAATGGCGGCTTCAGAGCCGTTGTATTTTACAAAATCATCATACTTAATAACCTCGGCGCGGATAAATCCTTTCTCAAAATCGGTGTGGATAACGCCCGCTGCCTGCGGTGCGGTAAAGCCCTGGGTTATAGTCCATGCACGAACTTCCTGTACACCGGCTGTAAAGTAAGTAGCCAGGTTAAGCAGCTTGTAGGCGGCTTTGATCAGCTTGTTAACGCCCGACTCTGTCAGTCCCATATCGTTCAAAAACATTTCGCGTTCCTCGAACGATTCCAGTTCGGCAATCTCCGCTTCAATTTGTGCCGATATGACCAGCACACCGGCGTTCTCACCCTTTACCGCTTCTTTTACCTTTTCAACATAAGCGTTCCCGGTATTTACTGAACCTTCGTCTACATTACAAACATAAAGCACCGGTTTGGCAGTAAGCAGGAAAAGGTCGGCTATATATTCCTGGTCTTCTTCGGCAATAGGGGCGGTGCGGGCAGATTTACCCGTTAGCAAATGCTCTTTAACCACCGTCAATACTTCGAAAGTTTTCTTAGCTTCTTTGTCGCCGCCGGTTTTGGCCATTTTTTCAACCTTCTGTATCTTTTTGTCGATACTTTCCAGGTCTTTCAGTTGCAGCTCGGTATCGATAATCTCTTTATCGCGCAGCGGATCGACGCTGCCGTCAACGTGAATAACATTGTCATTGTCAAAACACCGTAAAACGTGCAAAATGGCATTAGTAGCGCGTATATTCCCCAAAAACTGGTTACCCAAACCTTCGCCTTTGCTGGCACCTTTTACCAGGCCGGCAATATCAACAATTTCAATAGTATTAGGCACGATGGATTTCGGATTAACAATCTCTACCAGTTTGGTTAGCCGCTCGTCTGGTACGGTTATTACACCTACATTTGGCTCAATAGTGCAAAACGGAAAGTTAGCCGCCTGCGCCTTAGCGTTTGATAAGCAATTAAAAAGAGTTGATTTCCCGACATTAGGCAAACCTACTATACCACATTGTAAAGCCATATAAGCCCCCTCTAAGTTTCCCCCAACCGGGCGAGACTTAATTATTTTATTTTAAAGTGAAACTAATAAACATTATTAAAGCCCTCCGTACCGGCGAGGGTTGGGAGGGCTGCAAAGATAACAGAAAATACTGCCTTATAATTTGAAAAAATAAACGACTTTTGCAGCAAGAAAACAGAGACGGTAAACCCATGTAAAAACATACGCCTATGATGGAAGAAATGGTTGAACAAATTGAGTTGTTGCTGGAGCAAAATAACGAGCAACAACTTGGCGAATACCTAAACAACCTTAATATATCAGACGTTGAAGAACTGATAGATGAACTTCCGCAATATGGCCCCCGTTTTATAGAGACGTTGTCGCTTAACCGCGCGGTAAATGTGTTCAGGATCCTTGATTTTCCTACCCAGGAGCGCATCATCAAAAAACTTTCAGGGAAAAAGACGGTCGAAATTATAACTGAGCTGCCACCCGATGACCGTACTGCGTTTTTTGGCGAGCTGCATGGCGATGCGGTAAAAGCGCTCATTGTTCACCTGTCGCCGGCCGACCGTAAAGAAGCTTTGTCCTTGTTGGGTTATGAGGAAGACAGCGTTGGCCGTTTGATGACGCCCGATTATATCGCTGTCAAAAAAAGCTGGGATGTTAACCGGGTATTGGCACATATTCGGCAATATGGCAAGAACTCGGAGACCATTGATGTTATTTATGTTTTAGGCGACAGAGGGGTTTTGTTGGATGATATCCGTATTCGTGAGATTTTATTGGTTGACCCTGATACCAAGATCAGTCAGTTAATGGATGGCAGGCTGATATCTCTGAAAGCTACCGACCCGCAAGAGGAAGCTATTAATATATTCAGGATGAATAACCGTACGGCGCTGCCGGTCACTGATGACCAGAATGTGCTTTTAGGCATTGTTACGGTAGACGACATTCTTTGGATAGCTAATGAAGAGTATACTGAGGACATTCAGAAAATTGGCGGTACTGAAGCTTTGGACGAGCCGTATCTGGATATCAACCTGTTTACTTTAGTTAAAAAGCGTGTGGGCTGGCTTATTGTGCTGTTTTTAGGCGAGATGTTGACCGCAACCGCAATGGGTTATTTCCAGGTCGAAATTGAAAAGGCCGTGGTACTGGCCTTGTTTATTCCACTCATTATATCCAGTGGAGGTAACAGCGGGTCGCAAGCTTCGACTTTAATTATACAGGCCATGGCCCTTGGCGAAATCACTGTGGCCGACTGGTGGCGGGTTATGCGCCGCGAAATCATATCTGGATTGATGCTGGGCGTTGCCCTGGGTACTATAGGCTTTTTACGGATAGCGCTATGGAGCGAGTTTAGCAATATTTATGGTCCGCATTGGTTGTTAGTAGCATTTACAGTCGGCGTATCGTTGGTTGGGGTAGTGCTATGGGGATCATTAGCCGGGTCAATGCTTCCATTATTATTAAAGAGGCTGGGTGCCGACCCGGCAACCTCGTCTGCACCATTTGTTGCTACCCTGGTTGATGTTACCGGTCTGATCATTTATTTCAGCATCGCAGTAATTATTATGAGCAATCTTTTGGTTAAATAAATTATTGTTTAGATTTAAGGAACTAAATCAATTATCTAGAACTTAAATCTTAAACAATGGAAGAGACTTTTACCAACCAACCAAACACTCCTGCACAACCGCAGGGAATCGTTTTATTACAGGATGCACAATCATACCTGGTTATTGCCGGCAAATGGGCCAGGTTTTTGGGCATACTCGGCTTTATTGGTACCGGGCTTGTAGTTTTATGTGCTTTATTTATTGGCACAATCATGTCAGCTTTAACAGGCTTCTCACCGGCCGGCAGGATGGCCATGGCTCCTGGAGGATTTCTGACATTCTTTTATATTCTGATAGCCATATTTTATTTTTTCGTGTCGCTTTACACTTATCAGTTTGGTGCCAGGGTGAGGGAAGGTGTTGCTTTTGGCAGCTCTGCCGTAGTTACTGACGGTTTAAATAAGCTGAAATCGGTTTTTAAGCTTGTTGGCATCGCCACCATCGTCATTATGATCCTATATGTATTCATTCTTATCGGTGTCATCATTTTCACATCGCACATGTCACATATGGCCACAGGCTATTAATATTAAAACAATTGAAGCAAAAAAAGCCCTGCCGGGTAGGCGGGGCTTTGCTTTAGGTTTATAATAAAGGTTTAATTGGTGCTTATTATAAATTCTCGAAAGAGAAATCATCATCGGCAGTAGCTCTGGCAGTTTCGGGCGAATCACTGTACTCATAACGTTTTTCAACAACTTCCTGATGCTCTTTGATGTAGTCGATAGTTCCGTTCAGGCCTTCGATAAATTTTTCAAAATCTTCTTTGTACAAAAATATTTTGTGTTTGATAAAAACGCCGTCCTCTAATCTTTTCTTGCTTTCAGTAATAGTTACATAATAGTCGTTTGACCGTGTAGCTTTTACATCAAAAAAATAAGTCCTTTTTCCCGCTCTGACTTTCTTTGAAAAAACCTCTTCGCGCTCTCTGTTGTCAAAATCTCCCATGCTTAGTATTGTTGTAGTTTAGTTTTGTTAGGCATAAATATAAATAATTTTTTAAACCACAAGTATTAAAACAAATATTATTAGCTTTTTTTATTGAATTAAGTATAAAGTGTTAATATTTTTTAGTTGCCCGATAATTCTTCTTCTTCAAGTAATTGTTTTTCATACAGTTCAAAATATGTTCCCTGTTGTTGCATGAGTTGTTGATGATTGCCTTGCTCAATAATTTCGCCGTTATCCAGTACCAAAATTTTATCGGCGTTTTTTATGGTTGATATACGGTGAGCGATAATGATATTTGTTTTCCCCTGCATGATACGTCCCAGATTATGCAATATCTCTTCCTCAGTGCGTGTATCAACAGCCGACAGGCAGTCGTCAAAAATCAATATCTGCGGATGTTTAACTATGGCCCGCGCAATAGATACACGCTGCTTTTGTCCGCCGGATAAGGTGATACCGCGTTCGCCAATCAACGTTTCAAAGCCTTTTTCCAACTCGATGATATTGCTATATACAGCCGCATCTCTGGCGGCCTGTTCAACCTTTGGCATATCCAGCGCATCAGCACTGAAAGCTATGTTATTGGCAATTGTGTCTGAGAACAAGAAAACCTCTTGCGGCACAAAACCAATTTGTGAGCGATAGCTTTCCAGGTTAAGCCGTTTTATCGGCTGCTGGTCTATCAATATCTCGCCGCCGGTGGTATCATACATCCGCAGTAATAAATTAGCTATGGTTGACTTACCCGAGCCGGTACGGCCAATAATAGCTACCATCTCGCCCGGGTTAGCCGTAAAGGTCACATTTTTTAAAGCCTGAATGCCGGTATCCGGGTAAACAAAAGACACATTATTAAATTCAATTAACCCATTGATGGTACGGGCAGGTACGTCTGGCGAAACGATATCGGGCTTTTCATGCAGAAACTCATTGATACGTTTTTGCGAAGCGGCCGCGCGTTGTATCAATGAAGTAACCCAACCCAAAGCCATAACCGGGAAAGTAAGCTGGTTTAAATAAACCAAAAACTCGGCAATGTTACCGGGCGTAATATTTCCCTTCATTACCTCAACGCCGCCAATATAAATGGTGATCACATTACTAAATCCTACCAAAAACAGCATCAACGGGTAGAAGGCAGCCTGCACCTTAACCAGCGCCATGGAATGGGTTTTGTAATCATCGCTTTCGATGGCAAATTTCTCACGTACATGGTTTTCGCGCACGTACGATTTCATAATGCGGATGCCCGAAAAATTCTCCTGTACAAAACTCGAAAGGGCAGACAGGCGCTCCTGTATCTTTTCGCTCCGAAAATTGATAACATTGTTGACGTAATAAATAATTACCGCCAGTATGGGCATGGGCAATACTGAAAATATAGCCAGCCTTACATTAACGGTAAGCATGGCGTAAATCACCAGTATAAATAGCACCACGGTATTGATGGTATACATAATACCCGGACCTAAGTACATGCGTACACGGCTTACATCCTCAGTAACACGGTTCATTAAATCGCCGGTGTTGTGGCGCCGGTAAAAGGCCAGCGACAGGTCTTGATAGTGGTTGTAGATCTCGTTCTTTAAATCGTACTCAATATGCCGCGACATCAGGATAATAGTTTGCCGCATAAAAAATAAAAACAAACCCCTGATAAGTGATAGCACTAATACGACAATACCAAACAGCAATAAACTTGCACCAAAGATATCATACACCATACTCTGCCGGCTAAATCCCGCGAAAAGGTGGTAAACGCCAATGTTCTCCGTTACCAGGTCTAACGCTACTCGGATAACCTGGGCGGGCAGCACACTGAAGATGTTAGATATGATAACAAACAGCACCCCGGGTAACAGCCGCCAGCGGTATTTAACAAAAAACTTATTTAGATAAGCAAGATCTTTCATGAATAAAACCCGTTGCGCGAACGCCCGGTAAGCAAAAATACTTTTTTTGATTTACAGGTCATGATGAATATAAAAAATATGACCATTTAAATCGCTAATGGCAAATTGCTTCATATTCCAGGGTTTGTTTTCAATGTCGTCGATTATTTGTGCGCCCCTGCCCTTAAATTCGGCGTAGCTTAGGTCGATATCGTCGGCAAACATCCAATGTATATTTGGGATGATGGGTTCATCTGCACGGGCAAAGAAAATACTTATTCCTTCTCGCGCTACTGCCCCGATAGACCTATCGGGGTAAATCCACGAAATATCGAAACCTAAAACGTCTTTATAATATAGTTGAGCCATTTCCACGTCTGCCACAGGCAATTGTGGTACAGGTTGTGCTAATTTTGTCTTTTTCATAGTCTTGAAATAAAGCAGGAGGTTAATCATTAACGTTTTAGACTGAAAAACGCGAGGTCTTCGTCACCTCGACGTAAATTACCGTCGCGTACAAGTCCTGCCTTTGCCAAAACCCGTTGCGAGGCATGGTTTTCAAAAGTAGTAACTGCTACGATTTCTGAAACTTTAGTATCACTGAATCCACGTTCAATTATTGCGACTGCCATTTCGGTACCGAAACCCTGGCCCCAATATCTTTGCTCCATGCTGTAGCCAAGTTCCATTATGTCCTGCTTTTCATTAAATGGCCGCAGCAGGCAGCTGCCAATGAAGTCGCCGGTACCGGCATCAAACATACCCCATATGCCGCGGGTCTTGGTGTCATTATATTGGTTTCGGGCGATATTAAATATCGTAGTACGTTCGTCACGTGTACGTTTCGGGATATGAAGTGTTACCCTTTCGTCTTTGAAATGATTGAGATACACGTCCAATTCGTCAGGCTGGAATTCGCGGATGATCATCCGCGGGGTTTGGGTGATGATGCTCATAATTCAAAACTAAGTAAATATCGAATAATCATTCTGAATATTGAAGTTATTGTTCATCGTTATTGGCATCCAAAATTCTATATTCGATATTTTCGTGCCCGCCCTTTGTTGCATAAAAAAAATAGCTACTTTTGTTTCGCCTTTATATACATAATGCCAGTCGCAAACTCCACCGATTCTATATTTACTCAGCTTGCAGATTGCGGGCATAAAAAAGTTGTTTACTGTAGCGATCCTGATACAGGATTAAAAGCTATTATAGCCATTCATAATACCGTATTAGGCCCGGCACTGGGTGGGGTACGTATGTGGACTTATAAAACTGAAGGGGAAGCTTTGGCCGATGTATTGCGCTTATCAAGAAGCATGACCTACAAAGCCGCTATATCGGGCCTTAATCTGGGCGGCGGCAGCGCGGTGATTATCGGCGACTCGCGCAAAGAAAAGACCGAGGCGCTGATGCGCAAATTTGGTCGTTTTGTAAAAAATCTGAATGGCGAGTTTATTGCCGGCGAGGACGTAGGCACAAATCCCCGCGATATGGAACATATCCGCATGGAAACCGCGCATGTGGCCGGTTTGCCCGAGACCATCGGCGGCAGCGGCGATCCCGCACCTATTGCAGCAATGGGCGTCTTTATGGGTATTAAAGCGTCGGTAAAAGAAGTTTTTGGTACAGATAGCCTGACAGGCAAGCGCGTTATTGTACAAGGCATAGGTCATGTTGGTGAGCATCTTGTAAAGCTGCTGCGCGATGAAAACGTTAAAGTTTACGTAAGTGACATTAACGAGGACCGTACCCGTCAGGTATCAAAAAAATATGGTGCCGAGGCAGTGGCTAATCACAGTATTTTTGATATCGATGCGGATATTTATTCGCCTTGCGCTTTAGGCGGAACTATTAATACTCAAACCATTAATAAACTAAAGTGCGGTATTATTGCCGGGTCAGCTAACAACCAGTTAGAGGATGAAGACATGCACGGACAATTATTACTTGATAAAGGTATTATATTTGCCCCCGATTACGTTATCAACGCCGGAGGAGTGATTAATTGTTATTCTGAGTTAATGGGCTTTGCTAAAAAACGGTCATTGCAGTTAACCGAAAATATTTATGAGGCAACACGCAACGTTTTAAAGCTTTCAAAAGCCGAAAACATTTCCACCATTGTTGCGGCAAACAAAATTGTTGAGAAACGTATTACCGACATTAACAAAGTAAAATCCGGCTATTAAAAAAATAAATAAAAATAAACATCAACCACACAGGATTTAAAAGTCCTAAATCGTTCTTACAACATGTTAAACAGAAGGCACCTACGGGTAAAAGTACTACAATCATTATACGCATACCACCAAACACATGCGTCTAATATCAAGCAACAGGAAAAAAACTTACTGCAAAGCATAGATGAGGTATACGAAATGTATATCTGGATGCTATCGCTGATATCTGAAGTTGTTGCTTATGCCGAAATTGACGCTACTGAGCGCGCACATAAACATTTACCAACAAAAGAGGATCTGAACGCAAATCAGAAAATATTAACCAACCGGTTTACGCTTTCTTTAAGCCAAAATAAAGAGTTTTTAGCCGGTGTGAAAAAATATAAAATAGAATGGTCGTTTGAGCCCGAGCTGGTTAAAACATTATTTACCGTTCTGAAAAGCTCGCCGGAGTATACTGAGTATCTTGAAAAAACCGGCGATACCATTCAAACTGATAAAGATATTATCAAATTCATCTTTAAAAAGGTGATCCTTAAATCAACCCTGGCCGACCAGGTGTTTGAAGAAAAATTTATATTCTGGTCGGTAGATAAAGATGTATTGCAAGCGCTAATAGCTAAAACGTTCAAGAACTTTCAGTTTGATGAGTCGGAAAAAAATAAACTGGCCGAGGTAACCGGAAATTGGGAGGAAGACAGAGAATTTATAATCAAGTTGCTCGAAACTTCTATCCGTTACGATAAAGACTACCAGCAGCTCATTACCGCAAAAACCCAGAACTGGGAGCCTGAGCGTATCGCCATGATGGATACTTTGCTTATGAAGATGGCCATTGCCGAGTTTATCAATTTTAACTCGATACCGGTGAAGGTTACTATTAATGAGTACCTGGAAATATCCAAAGAGTATAGCACACCAAAAAGTAATTCGTTTATAAACGGTATATTGGACAAAATTTTATTTGAGCTTAAAGCCGAAAAGAAAATTAACAAAGTAGGCAGAGGATTAATAGAATAATACCACAACATATGAAAAAACTGCTTTTAGCAACATTAATGGCAGGCACCTTAATGGCCTGCAATCAGAAAAAGAAAGCCGATATTAATTACACCACTGATGGTTCAGACATTAAATATGAATCGCCTACTTATGATTTTGGTAAGATAAAGCAGGGCGAATCCGTTAGTCATAGCTTTAAATTTACTAATACGGGTAAATCGCCTTTAATTATTGTATCGGCGGTGGCTTCGTGTGGTTGTACTACACCCAACTGGCCAAAAAGCCCGGTTATGCCAGGCGATACCGGTTCTATTTCTGTTACTTTTAACAGCGTGGGTAAATCTGGTTTACAGGATAAATTGATTACAGTTACCGCCAACTCACAGCCTGCACAAAGTATTGTGCATTTACTTGGCGAAGTACTTACACCTAATAAATAAAAAATGACAGCAACTATTTTAGCACAAGCCGCAGGCGGTTTTGATCCGAGGCAATTAATCGTTTTTGGATTAATCATCGTGGTGTTTTATTTCTTCATGATCCGTCCGCAGGTAAAAAAACAAAAAGACCAAAAGGCCTTTGCCAGCAACCTGAAAAAAGGGGATAAAGTAATAACCACTTCAGGTATGCACGGTAAGGTTTTAGAAGTGGCAGATACCACTATTTTGATTGAGACAGAAGGTGGCCACAAGGTTCGTTTCAATAAAAACGCGATCTCGTTAGAGGACACGAAAGCGATAAACGCGCCTGTTTCATCTAAGTAATATAAGATACTTTTAAGCAAAGGCGAAAGGTAAGAGGTAAGGTTTTATGCCCATGCCTTTTGCCTTTCGCCTTTTAGCTTTTACCTTTACGACAAATGGCAATATTAAAGTTATCGGCAGCAGAACGCAGGCGCATATCGGCATTTATAACATGCCTGGTGCTGGCTTTGGCTGCCTGGATAATTACTATATTGTCAAATACATACAATTACAACGTAAAAGAGATCATCACCTTTAAAAATGCACCGCTGAGACGGGCATTTCACTCGTTGCAGTCTGACACCGTTAATGTTACCGTAAAAGGCACCGGCTGGCAAATGTTATTTTCAAAAATGAAGGAGGCAAACCGCAGTCTCCGGGTTGACCTTGGTGCGCTGGATAATCAGGATTTTGTGATTTTAAGCAGACAGCTATATGCCATCAATGCCGAAAAGGTTATTAGCAACCAGATTATAGCAATAAATCCGGACACCCTGTATTTTGACTTTACTAATCGTAGTGTTAAGCGCGTGCCTGTACAATTGGTTAAGTCTATCAAATACATGCAGCAATTTGCACAGTCTGCAAACGCTGTCATTAAGCCGGCTTACGTTACCATCAGCGGGCCCAGTAACCTGATCGATAAGATCAATGTTTGGCGTACGGATTCTTTGGTGCTTAAAAATATTAATGAGAAAGTTACCGTTCAGCTTAATCTGCAAGCGCCGCCCGAGGGTAATATCAGTATATACCCAAAAACGGTACAAGTAACCATACCTGTTGATGAGTTTACCGAAAAAACACTTGAGCTACCGGTTAAGCTGGTAGGCAATGTTGAATATTTTAATGTGAAACTGTTTCCGCAAAAAGTAAAAGTTACCTTTACAACCTCATTAAATAGCTATGAGGATATTAATGAAGAGTTATTTGAGATGCAGGCTGATCTGAATTTATGGCGTAATTATGGCTTCAATATGCTGCCCGTAAGGGTGATACGCATGCCTGCTTTCTGTAAGCTGGTAAGCGTTGAGCCGGGAAATATTGATTTTATAGTTAAAAAGTAATGCTTAAAATAGGTATAACCGGTAACATAGGTAGTGGCAAAACTACAGTAAGCAAGCTGTTTGAAGTTTTGGGCATCCCCGTTTTTTATGCCGATACCGCTGCTAAAAACATGATGACCGGCGACCCGCAGTTGGTTGCTGATATCAGGAACGCTTTTGGAGACGCCGCATATTTTACAGATGGCGTCCTTAACCGTAAATACTTGGCCAATATTGTTTTTAATGACGATGCACAGCTGGCTAAGCTAAACGCGTTGACGCATCCTGCCGTTTTTCGCGCTTTTGACATCTGGGTTGCAGGTATTAAAGAAGCTCCTTATGTAATTAAAGAAGCCGCTTTGTTATTTGAAAGTGCATCCTATAAAATGTGCGATTATTCGCTGCTGGTTACAGCACCATTGAAGCTGCGTATAGAACGGGTAACACGGCGGGACGATATAAGCCCTGCCCAGGTTGAAGCACGCGAAGCCAAGCAGCTTACTCAAGAAAAAAAACGCGAACTGGCCGATTATATCATCGAAAACGACGAAACACAATTGCTTATACCGCAGGTTTTAAAGCTGCATGAAACATTTTTACAATTAGCAACACCTTAAATCCCCCGGCATATTATTTCAAGCGATAGCGAGGAATCTTATACAATTGGTCGCATGTATAAATTTATTCCGTTGGTCGATGACAAAGCTCTTTATAATGAACATTCTCGACGATTTCATCACCATAGCCTCTAACGGCATTTATTGTAAATACGGGGATTTTTATCTTGATCCGCAGCAGCCGGTAAACAACGCAGTCATATCACATGCTCATGCCGACCATGCGGTAAGCGGTAATAAAGAGGTTTATTGTACACAGCCGACTAAAGAGTTCATGTACCTGCGTTACCATCGCTCGGCTGCGCACGCTTTTAATATCATTGCTTATCATCAGCCATTTAATATTAAGGGTGTGACGCTGACCTTCATTCCCGCCGGCCATATGCTGGGTTCGGCTATGATATTGATGGAGTATGATGGAGCAAAATACCTGTATACGGGCGACTATAAAATTCAGCCCGATGCCACCTGCGAACCTATCGAGTGGGTAAAGGCTGATGTGCTGATCACTGAAAGTACTTTTGCTGATCCCGGCGTCATTCACCCAGACGCGGTTTCTGAAATAAAGAAGCTGAATGATATTAAAAGTAATATCCTTTTAGGAGCCTACGGAATGGGCAAGAGCCAACGGCTTATTCAATTGATAAACGAGCACGCTCCGCAAAAAAAAGTGTTAGTACATCATAAAATTATGCCTATAAATCAGATCTATGAACGACTGGGTTTTAAACTTGGCAACTATCAGCTTTATGGTCGTAAATTGATGAAAGAGCAAAATGGATTTGTTTATCTGGTGCCGCCGTTTACTTTTAACAGCTATATAAAAGCAGTAGGCGTTAAGCGACTGTTTGCGTCGGGATGGAATAGCTTGCAGGTTAACCAGCAGGACACGCTGTTTATATCGGACCATGTAGACTGGAACGACATTTTGAGTGCTGTAGAAAAGGTCAGTCCCAAACAAATTTGGACCTTACATGGCAACGGTAAATACCTGAAAGAACACTTTGGCTGCAATATTGTAGTTAAAATACTGAATTAGGAGAAGGTGAAAGAGGGAGAGGACTATTATATCAATGAAAACGGCCTTTGGGTTTTAACCGAAGCCTATCATTTAAAACGGGGCTTTTGTTGTGAGAGCGGCTGCAAGCATTGCCCCTGGAAATATGGTAAAAATCAGGACGATGCTAATTCAGAGAAAAATTAGGATATTTGTACCTGAAATAATTTGTTTATGCGGATAGACGATGAAATACACTCGAAGTTTGAAGATAACTATCAAAAGGCGGTTATTAATATCTCGTATACCGAAGGTTGGTTAAGAAATACCTTTAACTGTCATTTCGAGCGTCATAACCTAACGCAGCAACAATTTAATATTCTGCGCATCTTACGCGGTCAATACCCTAAACCGGCCACTGTTAACCTGCTGAAAGAGCGCATGATTGACAAGATGAGTGATGCCTCGCGGATTGTAGACCGACTCGTGCAAAAGGAGATGATAACCCGTTGCACCAATAACAAAGACCGCCGCGCCGTGGATATCCGCATCAGCGAAAAGGGGCTTGAGGTGCTTGAGACCATGGACAAGGAATTCAAAACCAAAGACTTTGTCAAAAATAATCTCACAGCCGAAGAGGCCGGTTTATTGAGCGATTTACTGGATAAGCTAAGGGGATAGGTTATCTATTTTCTGTTGAATAATATGTCTATCTGCCATCGATCTGGCAAGTGATAAGGCTCGCCTAAAATTCAGCATAGCCTGTGCGTCATCAGTTCCGGTATACAAGTATCCTAATAAAGTGAAATAAAACTGATTGTCAGTAAGGTCCAACTTATTAACCTCGGCTATTGCCGCCCTATTCCCGGCAACTTTAGACAAAACATAAACCCGGTTTAAAGCTACTATAGGCGAGCAGACTATTTGGAGCAATTGATCATACAGGCCTAACACTACTTGCCATTTCTCGGGCGTATCCAATTTTTGCGTTCGCCAATAAGCAATAGTGGCTTCTAAATGATAGCGTGACAGTTGATGGCCTCTGGCTGAGCAGTTTAGGAAATAAGCACCTTTACTGATCAGATCAGTATCCCAAAGCGACGTATCCTGATCATCGTATAAAATTAATTCGCCGTTTTTACTGATCCGCGCTTCAAATCGCGAAGCGTGAAAACACATGAGCGATAGTAAGGCCCGCACCTCAGGCTTGTCGGTTTGGGTGTTTTCAACCAGCATAGTACACAGTCTTATAGCCTCCAGGCACAGATCTTTGCGTAACGTGGTGTCGCTGCTCAATGAATAGTAGCCTTCGTTAAAAAGCAGATAAATAGTAGTTAGTACCTGCTCAAGACGATGGTCTATCTCCTTTTCAGCAGGCATTTCTATTTTGATCCTATCTTTACGGAGCTTTTCCTTAGCACGATACAAACGTTTATTGATGGTCTCTTTGTTAGTTAGGAAAGCATCAGCTATTTCATCAATGCCAAATCCGCACAGGATACGCAGAGCCAGGCTTACCTGCGCTTCTGCCGAGATAGCCGGATGGCAAATGGCAAACATCATCTGCAACTGGCTGTCATTGATATTTTGAGGGGACAGGTCGGGCTCGTAAGCGTAAAGTGTTGCCGCTGTTTCCCGGATTTCCGGGGCGATCTTGTTGTCAAACAGTTTACCGCGCTGCAATTGATTTTTAGCTTTGTTTTTGGCAACGCTATACAGCCACGCCGTAGGGTTGGGCGGCAGGCCACTAATAGCCCAGTTTTGAGCCGCTATCAGAAATGTTTCGCTGGCTACATCTTCGGCAAGTTCAATTTGGTCAAACCCAAAATAGCGACAGAGCACCGAAATTAGCTTCCGGTACTCTGTTCTGAATAAATGTGGAATAATTTGTTGATGCTCCATAAAGCACTGTCGCAAATTGCCGGATTTATTAATGCACCCCGTCGCCTTTGGCTAATAAACGCACCTCCACCGTATTGCCATCGCCACCTAAAATGGGGCTTCCCTTTGCAAATTCGGCGGCCTCATCGATAGAGTCGGCTTTGACAATTACGTAGCCACCCAACGTTTCTTTAATCTCTCCAAACGGGCCGTTGGTCACGACACCACCGTGATGAACTACTTTTGCATTATCAAACACCAAACCGTCGCCCTTGCCGTCGTATTTGCCTTTATCGGCAATGCTGTTCAGCCAATCCATTGTTGCCTGCATCCATTTTTGCATTTGTTCTGGCGATGCGATCTTGCTGCCGTCCTGATGTCTGAAAATTAACATGTACTCTTTCATTGTCTGATCTTTTAAAAGTTATAGGATAATTTCAATTATGTCTATATAACAAACACGATTTAAGATATAGGACATCATCGCCAAAAAAATCAGGTAAATTTAATTGCCACGAAACGCCGGATTGATCATTTTTTGCATGTGGTTAATCTTTTATTCTGATCATACAAAGCATTTCATTTTGAGTGATGTATTCCTCTACGCAATAACCTTCGGGATCAATATCTGGTTGGGCAATTAGCGTGTCAAACGTTTTTTGTATGGAAGGAATATCCTTCATATAGTCATGAATGGTAATAGCATGATAGTCGCCTTTTTTCAGAATAAGAGTTGGAAGACCTAATTTCTCTGCCTCACCTCTTTCCAGTTCTTCGGCCGCAGCTTTGTATTGAATCTCCCCATTCTCCAGTCGCGATATACCGAAATATCTCCTGTTGGCCGAATAGGTAAATAACGCATGCAGTTTTTGATGAGCTGCCAATACACCGTTGGGGAATGAGCTCGCTGCGATGTACATTACTGTAATGTCTTGATCAAATTTGATATTTTCCATAATTTAAATTTAATGGTAATCAAATTTAGGCGGCATACTTTACATTTAAAGGGTGAGCTAAGGACAATTTAGGGTGCCTATCGGGACAAATTAAAGCTGCCCGGTAAACCAGCGGTAAAATACTTCGAAGTCAATGCGCCATTGTTTCTCGTTAGCTTTGCCGCCTTTTACTACCATAGGTGCAGGTATGTTTTTGGAGCCGATTCTTTTTTGTAGCAGTAAAGTGCGCATCCGGTTTGCATACTCAGCTTCATTATTCTCGGCATCACCATAGGCGAAAAAGAATCTCGACTTTGAGTTGATGCCTTGTCGGGCTACATCATCATAAACCATGGGGGCATACCAAAAAGCAGGTGAGAATATCCCGGCAACCCCAAATATATCACTATACTTAGCCGCAATGTACATACTGATCAATCCGCCCATTGAGCTACCGACAATAGCCGTATGCTTAGCATCTTTTAGCGTGCGGAAGGTGGTGTCGATATAGGTCTTTACATCTTTGGCTACATAGGCAGCGTAAATAGCAGCATCACTGGTACCAATGTAGGGATTATACTCCTGCATGCGCACCGAATTAATGCCCGATTGGATGGCCACGATGATGCACTGTTTATTGGGCGGCATCATATTTACCAGTGAATCGGCATATAGACTTTCGTTATTGTAGGCACCTTCAATAAAAGTGGTCTGCCCGTCCTGTACATAAATAACCGGGAACTTTTTACGCGTATTCCAATAACTTGGCGGGAAATAAATGTGGAGCGTGCGCTGGCGTTTTAAACGTTTGATCTCCAGTTTGACAATATCATATCTCGGTGTATCGACAGCAGCGGCATACAAATGATCTGCCAGCGACATCACCAAAATCAATATGCCCAATAACCTATATTTCATGTCTGAAGTTGGGGTTTATTTTCCAGAATGCCCAGCCCAATAACAGGCCCGTTAAGGTGCCATAAATCGCTCCGCAGGTAATATCAATAGGGTAGTGCACACCTACATATACTTGCGCAATGCTAATGGCTGCTGCCCATAATAACCCGACAGCTAAAATCCATTTATATCGACGGTAAAATACCATACTCAGGAAAACCGCGACGGCAAAATGATCGCTGGCATGGGTAGAGGGGAAGCTATAGCCCGTACCGCAAGGCACGCGACTGACAATTGTGGCCGTCATTGCCGGATCATTACATGGCCGCACCCGTTTATAAGTTGATTTGATGACGGTTGCGCTGCCAAAATCGGCCACACCAAAGGTCAATGCCAAAAACACGATAATAATAGCGCCGCTTTTTTTATAGCGGCAAAGGCAAAAAACAAAAATAAAAATATACAGCGGTATCCACACCAGCCGGTTACGCAAAACCGGCATCAGCACATCAAAAAAAGCATTGCCCAGGTCATGGTTGATGAAATGAAATAGGTGCCTGTCCAGTTGCAGCAAGTAATCGGGCATGGGTGTTTGTGTTGAAGGTGGTAAAGATAGGAACAATCAGGGAAGATTTAATAAACCATTGCTACACATGCTCGAGTGTATAGAACGCATCGTGCCCGCTCATGGCTGTGGGAAGGCCTGGTACTTTTTCCTTTAGATGAAAAATACCAAATACAAGCGTAGCAGTCTCATTCACACCAAACAACAACAATTCTTCTAAGCCAAATCGTCTTTTAGTTAACATAACGGATAAAGTACGACTTAGGCTGACAAAGCAATGGAGTTTACTGATTAAGCATTACCTATTACATCTCTGTGTAAGTGTAACTATAATTAGTATTTAAATAAGACGCTGTATCATTTGTCTTAGCAGCGCTGTTAGGATAACCATCGCTATCGTAGTTGTACTTGATCGTAGTTATTCCCGGGCCGGTACGGGCTCCGGTATACTGTACTATGTTATTGGGCGAAAAGCGATCATTAAAATCGGCTAAAATGAAAGCAAATTTAGGAGCGGCAGCAGTAAACATATTTGGTTTGTTATCATAACTATAGGTAGTCGTATCACCGCTATCGAACTTAATTGCAGTAATGTTGTTGTTGCCGTCGTAAGTATATAAAGCTAAGTGGCCGTCATAATGTATCTCTGATACTTTATCGCCAGAGTACACAAAAGTGTAAGTTGCAGTGGTTCTGGTACTTCCGGTACTTGGGCTTGAGTAGCTTGTCACGTTACAGGTTGTAACTTTCCCATCCTGGTACTGAAACTCCAAGGTGCGAGAGGTACCCGCAGAAAAGCTTTCGTTAATTATTTTGACGCCTTCGGTTGTATAAGTATAAGTATCGGTAACGGCCGAGCTACTTATCGCAGCTAATCTATGCTGAATATCATAAGTATATTTAGTGATGGTAGTGGTCGATCCGTTTACAGCAATGATTTGCGTTAAATATTTCTTTTTAGAGGTGGTTTGTCCGCCGTCTTTTGTTGAGTCGCTTTTTTTACAAGAGCTTAATAACGCAAAAAAGAGCGCTACAAGCATTAAATGATTTTTTGTCTTCATAATCTTATTGCATTGATGTCTATCGATTTATAATTAATATGTGAATATTCAATATACCAATTATGTATTTTTTAATTTAAAAAATATAAGATCAAATCTTTTTTCAGTAATCTTTTTGGCATTATCCGAAGGTTTGCCGGACAATTGGTTAGCCAGGACAAAATAGTTTTTATATTTCCCGATAATAGGTGCGTATGGGTTAATATCGTCTATGTTATTTTTAAATCTTGAAAACTGTAAAACTTTTTTATTCTTTTTTGAATAAAATACGTTTCTGGGACTGGTTTTAGAGTGGAAATTAAATTTAAAACTTACCCAATTATCATTAATAAATAATGAACTATTGTTGTATGGCACGTCCGAGTGATTCATTGTTCTATAAAAAGCATAGATATCACCTGTAGGATCTTTAACCTTGATCTCGGTAGGCAACTTGTTTATATCCGGATAATCGAGCTTATATTCAGGTCTGGTATCTTTTGTGCTTAAATTATATATTTTATCACCTAACATGGGAATATAATATATGGAATCTTTATAAACATCAAACGGGTGTGGAAGCAAAATGTTCTGATACTTCATGTACCGGATTACAGATAATTCTTGGACATCATAATTAATAAGTTGTCCCTGTTTATAATAAACTCCTACATCCCTTCTATCCGCATTACCACTTAGTAGTTTATTTACATACCTGTCTTTAGATTTAACAAATTGAAAACCCAATGCCTTTCTATCTGCAAAACTCAGGGTGTCGTATACTTTCCCGTCCGGTTTAAACCTAAAGACGGCGTTAGCTGTTCTGTCTAATATTTCGATTAATTTTTCATTATCATCATAAAATACGTCGGTAACATTTTTAAATATAATCTTATTTAAGGCATTAGTTTGTTTTGAAGGATGTATGGTATTTAGCAATAGTCCTTTTTGATTAAAAAGATAAACAATACCCTTCATGCGATCAGCTATAATAATCCGGTTGTCGTCAAAGAAAAAATTTACTAATGGACTTAAATCAAATCCTCTACCGCCATGTAGCGACACAGTATACATAGTATCAGTGATCTTTTTAATATCTACTGCGGACGTATCCGTTAAATCAATCTTTATTTTTTTCGAGTCGGTTGTTGTTGTTTCCTTTTGGGCCGAATTACAGGCCATTAGGGACAAGAAAAAAAGAATAACAATGATAGGTTTCATGTGATAAATTTTAGAATTAATTCGCCATCAGAAATGACGGCGAATTAATTGGTGTATTAAAGAGGGTAGGTTGGATAATTTGGTGCTGTTATCTCATAACCATTATAGTTGAAATAGGGATCAGCTATGCCTGTTCCGCACATCGTTCCGCTTTCGTTTGGTACAAAATAATAAAAGCCATTCTCATAACCATACGTGCTACTATATTCAGTACTCTCTACCCAGGTCCACGTGCCGGGAAACATATCTCGTTGACCCTCGTTGCCACAATAAATCGTGGTAGTATGGTAAATTGTGTCTGTATATGTCCATTCTGCTTTTGCTGCACTTGGGTTGTTTTTAACATTGTAAAAAGCAGCATATTCAATATTACACACCAATACTACTACTGCTGTAATAATACCGGCTATTTTGATGTATTTGTTCATAATTTTGATTTTAATGTTTATATTTTGATTTCGTTTAAAGTTCTGTTTTCAAAATCTGGTTCAACCCCCTTAGGGGGGTTACCAGTGCTGTAATTTAAATTTAACCCACCCCTCGGGTTGGGTACACAGACTTATAATGATGTTGGTTTGTGTCATGATTTGGTTTACTTGGGTTGTTTTGAAATAGCCTCAAAAATTTCTTTTTTTAATGATTTGTTATCATGCCATACTTTGGCACGCTGGTTGGTATAAATGCCTAAATAAGCGATATAAATAGTGAGTAGCAGGATGCTGATTTGTTTATATTTTACCAATCGGGTTGCTTTGTTGAAAAGATAGGCTATAAAAAAGAATACACCTATAGAGGCAATATAAGCATACCGGTCTGCGACGATAGTGAACCTGGAAAGAGGAATAATGTGAAGGACAAGTATTAAGTGCAGAATAAAAATAGCAACGCAAATAATACCCAAGGTCTTCTCAAAAAATCGCGAAGCGTGATAAACATGATTAATAATACCGGAGGGTACATCCAAAATCTCCAGGGCACCGGTTGTCCCACCTTATTAGGGAAAAGGTACATGAAATTCAATTTAATGGGTATTAGACATTTAACAAGATATTCTGTCAATGCATAGCTTCCAAAAATTATGTTTTGGTAAAAGGGATATTGATTGTTCTGGGTTAGTAGGCCCGTACCCCAATTTTTTTGGGATAATAACGTAACATAACAGAATATCAGTGATAAAAAAACAAAAGGGATTTTTTCCAGCCATATTTTGGGTTGCTTGATATTCCTCTTTAATACATAATCTATTAACAGCAAGCACGCCGGCAAGGTAACTGCTTGCTCTTTACTTCCAAACGATAATATGAACAAAACAAAAATCAGAACCAGGTATCTTATTTGCTTTGTTTTTAAATAAAAAAAATAGCTGTTGAGGGCCAACAGATAGAAAAAAGCATAAAGCAAAATTTTGGATGCCGCCATCCAGGCTACGGCCTCAACCAAAAATGGATGTATTGCCATGATGAAAGCCGTGCAAAATGAAATTGTCAGTACAGATCTGTCGTCAAACTCACCGCTTGCGGTTAGTAGATTCCTTATAAAGAAATAGGTTAGAAATACATTGAACATATGTAATATCACACTGTAAGTATGAAACCAGACAGGGTTGTAAGTTGAACCGGCTGCGGCATAAATTAAAGTGAATGTTAATTGATTGATTGGTGAGTATTGTCCGTGAAAAAACTGCGTGAAGATCTCGTAGAGATTGGTAGGCGTGAGGCCGTTTTCGGTGTAGAAATTAAAGATAACCCACTGATCGTCCCAATGCATTTGGAACTGGTTCGAAAACACGCTTTTATATACTAAAAGTATCGAGATAGTTAGAGCCGGGATTATAAAAAAGGTTTTATTCTGATAAAAAATGCGCAATCCTTCAAATTTTCCCTTAGACTGAACAAATGATTGGTCTGTAATATTCATAACGGAATAGGTGTTTTACACAAAAGCGTAGGGGCGCTGTCGCGTTTGGTTAAAACAAGGTATAAACAATGAAGCGGCAGTAATTTGCTGCTGACAACATTTAGCAGAGGTGGTTTTGTAGTGGCATCGCTACGTTAGCTCAGGCGGCTTGGAGACTTCTTGTGTTCCGGGAATCAGAACGCGTGTTGTGTTAACTAATAAGCAAGCGAACAATTGATTAAATTCAGGTTTCATCTGTAAGATTATAAGAATAAAGCATTTAGGTTTGTTAACCTAAGTTACACTTTTTCTTTTTAAATAATCAATAGATATTATAAAATAAATTTCTTGGTTGGCAGGCGAGGTTTAATAGAATTTGGCCAGCGGCCATTCGTTAACTAAGTACCGACAAAACATCGACTAACTTATTGCCTGCATTTTTTGATAGGCGCTCAGAATAGCCCTTTTTTCTCCTTTAAAAAGTTAAAAGCGATTTCCCGGACGAAAACAGGTAAAGCAATCAATGCAGCGATTTTACGCTATATTCGCAATACGCCTCTGCGGAAGGCGTAAACTAGAGCCTCAATTTTCAAAATGACTTTAATTTCATCAATCCTCGCATAATATCTTTAATTTCGCGACACATTAACTATTATAACGTTTTGACTTTAATAAAATCAATTTCGGGTATACGCGGTACCATTGGCGGTGCCGCAGGCGATGGTTTAACACCATTGGATATTGTAAAATTTACATCGGCTTACGGCGCCTGGGCAGTTAAGAAAACCGGTCTTAAAAAGATAGTTGTTGGCCGTGATGCGCGTATTTCGGGCAGTATGGTTAATAATTTGGTGCTTGGTACACTACAGGGTTTAGGTATTGATGTTGTTGATATCGGCCTGTCCACCACACCCACAGTTGAGATAGCCGTCCCACTTGAAAAAGCGGCAGGTGGCATCATTTTGACCGCCAGTCACAACCCCAAACAATGGAATGCACTTAAACTATTAAATGCCGATGGCGAGTTCATTAGCGATGGCGACGGCAAAGAGGTGTTAGAAATTGCCGAAAACAGCAATTTTACTTATGCCGATGTTAATGCATTAGGTAAAGTAACTATTGATAACAGCTATCCGCAAAAACATATAGACCAGATACTGGCGCTGCCGTTAGTTGATGTCGATGCTATAGCGAAAGCGGATTTTAAGGTGGTCATTGACTGCGTAAACTCAACCGGCGGTATTTTTGTACCCGCATTGCTGGAAGCATTGGGCGTTAAAACCGTATATAAGCTATTCTGTGAGCCCGATGGCGAATTCCCGCATAACCCGGAGCCGTTGCCTGAGAACCTGGCGGCGTTGTCGAAAGAGGTGCTTAACAAAGATGCCGACCTGGGTATAGCTGTCGATCCGGATGTGGACCGCCTGTGTTTTGTTTGTGAAGATGGCAATATGTTCGGCGAAGAATACACACTGGTTGCCGTTGCTGATTATATCCTGAAAAATAAAAACGGCAATACGGTATCAAATTTATCATCAACCCGTGCCCTGCGTGACGTTACCGAGCAAGCCGGCGGCGAATATCATGCGGCTGCAGTAGGCGAGGTGAACGTGGTAAACAAGATGAAAGAAGTTAATGCCGTAATTGGCGGCGAAGGTAATGGCGGAGTGATCTACCCCGAGCTGCATTATGGCCGTGACGCACTGGCCGGCATTGCTTTGTTTCTGACTCATCTGGCTAAATATGGCAAGCCGATATCGCATTTGCGTGGCTCTTATCCAAATTATTTCATTTCAAAAAATAAGATCACACTTACGCCCGAGATGGACATTGATGCGCTATTGCTTAAAGTAGAAGCTAAATACCAGGATCAGCCGCATTCAACTATCGACGGACTGAAAATAGAGTTTGACAAACAATGGGTACACCTGCGCCGTTCAAACACAGAACCGATCATCCGTATATATTCTGAAGGCGATTCTGAGACAGTAGCGAATAATCTGGCTAATAAGATTATTGCGGATATAAAGGAAATATTGAAACTGAATTAATTACTGAGTTATTATTAATGAATTATTGATTTGTTTTTTTAATTAGGCCGATAGTCCAATAACAGAAAATTAACTGATTCACGTTATTGAATTAATGAGTTATAAAATCAATAATTCATTAATTCATTAACTCAATAACAACCCGATGCGTGTTTACCTGGACAACGCTGCAACCACGCCGATGGACGCAGAAGTGATGAAAGTTATGTGTAATGTAATGGAGAACCATTTTGGTAATCCGTCGTCTATACACGCTCATGGGCGGGAGGCAAGAGCTTTGATTGAAAAATCGCGAAAGATTATAGCCAGTCTGCTGCACACCTCACCGGCCGAGATATTTTTTACCAGCAGCGGCACTGAGGCTGATAATATGGCTATCCGTTGCGGAATGGTCGACAATAATATTACCCATGCTATTACCACGCGTTTAGAGCACCATGCAGTTATCCATACTTTTGAGGCGATGGAAAAGGCCGGTACCGTTAAGGTAAGTTACCTGGATGTTGATGATAAAGGGAATATTGATTTTGATCAGCTTGAGAATATTCTGCAAAATAATGAGCGCAGTTTTGTATCACTAATGCATGCCAATAATGAGATTGGTATCCTGACAGACATTGTCCGTGTAGGAGACCTTTGCGAGCAGTATAACGCCGTATTTCATTGCGACACGGTTCAGACTATGGGGCATTATCCGCATGATCTCAGTAAGCTTAAAATGCATTTTCTTACTTGTGCGGCACATAAGTTCCATGGACCTAAAGGTGTAGGCTTTCTGTATATCAACCATAAAATAAAAATTAAGCCTTTGATATATGGCGGCGCTCAGGAACGTAACATGCGCGGAGGTACTGAGAATTTGTATGGTATTGCAGGATTAGCTAAAGCTATAGAAATGGCTTATGCCGATATGGAACAACATCATGTTTACATACAAGGCTTGAAATCATACATGATCGGTCAATTGCAGGCTAATATTCCGGGTGTTTTATTTAATGGCGAGATCGATCAAGATAAAAGTTTGTATACCGTACTAAACGTTTCGTTCCCGGAAACAGACATCGCCGATATGCTGCTGTTTAACCTGGACATCGCTGGTATTTCAGCATCAGGGGGTAGTGCTTGTAGCTCGGGTACCGACATTGGCTCGCATGTATTAACCGCTATTGGCGCCAGCAGTACACGTCCTTCGGTACGTTTCTCATTTTCTAAGTATAATACTAAGGAGGAGATCGACTTTGTGGTCGGTAAACTGAAAGAGTTATTTACGGTTAAAGCTTAACACCCCTCGCAAACCCTCTATAAAAGAGAGCGCTATAGTAAGCATTTCAATATTTTTTCGCGATCAATCAAAGTCTCCCCCCGGTAGAGAGTTAGAGGATAGGTTTTGGCACGATTTTCGGTGCTGTATAGGTGTATCTAAATGAACAAACCTATGAAATTCGAGGAAAAAAAATCAGCAAACGATAGCGAGCATCGTAATACGCATGAAGCCGAGGCCGAAGGTAGCGGCGCTGCTATAAAAAGCGAGCAAGAGCAAAATACTAACGATTCTTCGTTTAGCGAGAATGTTGATGTAACGCCGCCAAATCATAAAGACTTTCCGGTGGCTGGCCCCGGTAAAGCCGACTTTGAGAGTCGCCCGCAAGGCCGCCGTACTGCGCGCATGGTAGGCCATGAGCCCGGTACCGAAGGTATATAAACCAAGGCTTATTCAGCCTTTTAAACAATAAAGCGATGAAAACTGACAATCAAAACAGGGGTAACAATCAATCCCGAAACACTGGCAAACAGCAACAAACTAATCAGCCAAAACAACATACAAACATAGAGACCGAGAAAAAAGGTACCTATATAAAAGACATGCCGCCAATTGACGGCGCCAGACCAGGAGTAATATAAATACTCATTGTCATCCTGAGCATAGCAAACTACGTGCAGAATGACAAGTAATAGCAATAAAAAAAGGGATGAACAAACGTTCATCCCTTTTTTTATTTGCTGATACCCAGCTCAATTCTTCATCATTTTAAGGAAAGCGGCCAGTTCGGCTTTCATCTCCCGGCGATCGATGATAAAGTCAAGGAAACCATGTTCCTTCACAAATTCGGCAGTCTGGAAACCTTTAGGTAAGTCTTTTTTAATGGTCTCTTTAATAACCCGCGGACCGGCAAAGCCAATTAACGCGCCCGGCTCGGCAATATTGATGTCGCCCAGCATAGCGTACGATGCGGTTACACCGCCTGTGGTAGGGTCGGTCAATAAAGAAATATAAGGCACTTTAGCCTGAGACAGCAATGCCAGCTTAGCCGATGTCTTAGCCATTTGCATTAACGAAAACGCAGCTTCCATCATCCGCGCGCCGCCTGATTTTGAGATCATCAGGAACGGAACTTTATGCGCTATAGCATAGTCAATTGAACGTGCTATTTTTTCGCCTACCACTGATCCCATCGAACCGCCTATGAAATTAAAATCCATACAGGCAATTACAATATCCTGGCCGTCAATTTTACCAACCGCAGCACGAATGGCGTCTTTTAAGCCGGTTTTAAACTGAGTTTCAGTTAGTCGGTCGGTATATTTTTTTGTATCGGTAAAGTTCAGCGGGTCGCCCGAAACCATGTCAGGGTTCAACTCTGTAAACTCGTTATTATCAAATAAAACGGAGAAATATTCTTTGGAGCCTATGCGCAAATGGAAACCGCAGTAATGGCAAACATATTGATTTTCAACCTGCTCTGAGTAGTGTAAAGGTTTTTTACATTGAGGGCATTTGTTCCAGATCCCGTCTGGCGCTTCTTTCTTCTCCTCAGTGGTCGTAATTATCCCCTTAATTTCGCGTTTAAACCAAGCCATATCTATGTCTAACTCTTTCAATGTACCTGCAAAGAAACGAAATATTTTGTTAGATGTTTGCTTTAAATGCAGAAACCAAAATCTGATGCGATGAGAATTAATACAAGCGGCGATTGCTGTAGTATGTTTTTTTGAAAAGCGGGTGAGGGATTGTACGAAATTTAAGTTACCGCTGGCCGGTGCAGGTAGCGCACCTGGCGAAGGGCGGTGCAGTTATGATATCGGATGGTAGTTTAATTGGTGATGCTAAATAACCCATGGCGTTCCCTGCGGGCCGCGCTATCCGCTCATACTGCGCAGGCCTTAGCCACGGGCCTGCACTAAGGCTCCGTGGCCGGTATCCGCTACTATCGCTAACGCGCTCCCCGCACTGATCCACGCGCGAATGTGTATCAATTTGGATCAATTGGATCACTTGTTAATCGTAAACATTTGATTTGTAGTGATATATAAAATAGAAGTTGCTTTTCTGGATCACTTTGGATCACTTTTTCTGACTTATAAGTCACTTTTGGATCACGCTCTCAGTTTGATTCGTCATGAAAAAGTTTATACTGTGGGTTATTAATACGGGCATAGCTTATACTTTATCAATCGCTAACGCAGCAAGGGCCGTGGATTCACCCGATCCGAAACTCCGGCATTCGCTTGTCGACCCTCTTTTCGGCCGCGGCCGAAAGGGGGTTGAGGTAATTTACTTAACCCGCCATGTCATTGCTTCGTTCCTCGCAATGAACACGCTGGTGAAATGTAGCAGTAAACCCAACCTTTTTCCCGCTTGCGGAAGAGAGGCGGTTCAGCGAAGCGATGACAGGATGAGCCGCCCGCGTTAGCGATTGAAGCGGATACCGGCTACGTGGATAAGGCCTGCGCAGTATGAGCGGATAGCGCGGCCCGTAGGGAACGCCCTAAATAATATCGAACAATGAATACTGAATGATGAAGTACTTCGATATTCGACATTCGAAATTCATTGTTTGATATTAACACACGGAACCCAAGCGCACAACCCAATCTTCACATCTAACCGTCATCTACGCATAACAATCAAACTCATCTGCACATTTGCACACGCTGCACATCCAAACCACCCTTGCCGGGAATAGTTGCAATAAGTGTACTTGTTACAATAAGTAACTGCGTTCTCCGTTACATTTATAGAGTTTTTTTGCGTAAAAAGGGATATTTTTTTTACCTTCGGCTCCCACAAAGTAAAACCAAATGGATTTAAAAAGTTATAAAGGAGTTTTGCACGGCGATCAGGTGCAGGCACTATTTGAGGCAGCTAAAAAGCATCAGTTTGCTTTGCCTGCAGTAAATGTTATAGGCACCAATTCAGTTAATGCTGTAATGGAAACTGCTAAGGCGGTTAATTCGCCGGTAATTATTCAATTATCGCATGGCGGTGCGCAGTTTTATGCCGGCAAATCGTTAGATAACTCAAAATTGCAAGCTTGCATTTTAGGTGCGGTATCTGCGGCCAGACACGTGCATTTAATGGCCGAGCATTACGGTGTAGCGGTGATATTACACACTGACCACGCTGCAAAAAAATTATTACCATGGATTGACGGCTTGTTAGATGCCGGTGAGAAATTCTTTGCCGAAACCGGTAAACCGTTATTCTCATCGCATATGCTCGACCTGTCTGAAGAGCCAATCGAAGAAAATATCGAAATATCTGCTCAATACCTGGCCCGTATGGCTAAATTAGGTATGACCCTGGAGATTGAGTTGGGTGTAACCGGCGGCGAAGAAGATGGCGTTGATAACAGCGACGTTGACAGCTCACGTTTATATACGCAGCCAGAAGAGGTTTCTTATTCGTACGAGCATTTGTTAAAGGTTAGTCCGCGCTTTACTGTGGCAGCCGCTTTTGGTAACGTGCATGGCGTTTACAAACCGGGTAACGTTAAATTACAGCCGGTTATTCTGCATAACTCGCAGGAGTATGTTAAGCAGAAATTTAACCTGACAGAAGAAAAACCGATCAACTTTGTGTTCCACGGTGGTTCTGGTTCAAGCCAGGAAGAAATTCGCGAAGCTATTAGCTATGGTGCTATCAAAATGAACATCGATACCGATATGCAATGGGCTTTCTGGGAAGGTATTAAAGATTACTACCAGGCTAAAGAAGCGTATTTACAAGACCAGATTGGTAACCCTGAAGGTGCAGATTCGCCAAACAAAAAATATTATGACCCGCGTGTATGGTTACGTAAAGGCGAAGAGAACTTTGTTACGCGTTTAACCACAGCATTCGAGGATTTGAACTGTATAAATGCAACAGACAAATTATAATACGAACTATTAGCTAATAATAGGATTAAGCGCCGGTGTGAAAACATTGGCGCTTTTTTTTAGTTATCTTGGATGTTGTCACGCTTAACTTGTTTCGGCATCCCATCGTAAAGGTGAACGGCTTTTGCTTAGCGTGTGGGATGCCGAAATAATTCGGCATGGCGGCCTTATTATCTTATTTATCTTGACAAATTACTATGGCTAAAAAGAAAAATTTTTTTGAACGGTTTTCAAACCAGGCTACCGCTGCTACCGGCAGTTCGGCAGCTTTTTTTACCGCTATAACCGTAATTGTTGTTTGGGGTATTACCGGGCCAATATTTAAATATTCAGATACCTGGCAGCTTATTATCAACACCGGCACAACTATAGTTACTTTTCTGATGGTTTTTTTGATTCAGAAATCGCAGAATAAAGATTCAAAAGCTATTCATTTAAAGTTGAATGAATTATTAGCATCGCACCAGGGCGCCAGTAACCGTATGGTTGATATTGAGGATATTACCGAAGAAGAGCTGGATCAGCTGCATAAGTTTTACGTTGCGCTGGCCAAATTTGCCGAAAAAGAGGATGATCTTACCTGCACCCATTCCATTGATGCAGCCGAAGAAAATCATAATTTTAAGCTCTCAAATTACCGCACAAAAAAACATTACAATGATGCCCGAACCAAAAAAGATAGTAGTAAACAAAGTGAACGACCAGCCTGATCTTGATAAGGTTTTTGCTATACGCCGCGAGGTTTTTGTAGGCGAACAAAACTGCCCTCCCGAACTGGAGTGGGAGCATGAGGATGAATCGACACACTTTTTAGCTACTGTTGACGGTGAACCCGCCGGAGCATCGCGCTGGCGCAAAACTGAAAATGGCTATAAGCTTGAACGTTTTGCCGTACTCCAACAGTTTAGGGGACAGGGCGTAGCGCAAGAACTGGTGCGCGCCGTACTGGCCGATCTGCCTGCCGACGCTGACTACATTTACCTGAATGCCCAGATACAAGCCGTGGGGCTATATGAAAAGTTTGGTTTTATAGCTGAAGGCCCGCAGTTTGAAGAAGCGGGGATCCAGCATTTTAAAATGGTAAAGAGGCAATAATAAAGGCGTCATTCCTAGCAATGGCGTGATGGTAGGTTATTTGATTATTGAAACACCCTTACCGAATAATCCAAAGCATCCTGTAATTTATCATAATTAAGCCTTGGGAGCGCGTTTTGCTGAGCGAGATAGCTAATCAGGTTTTCTGTAGCGATATTGCCCGTAAGCTCGTCTTTGGCCATAGGGCAACCACCATAGCCTTTCAATGCGCCGTCGAAACGTTTGCAGCCGCTTTGGTAGGCAGCTTCTACTTTTTCCCGCCAGGTGGTTGGGATACTGTGCAGGTGCACGCCGAATTCAGTATCTGGGAAATCGCGGTTAAGCTGCGTATAAACAAATTTGATCTGTTCCGGCGTCGCGATACCTATGGTGTCAGACAAGGCAATGATACCGATACCTTCGTTTACCAATTGTTCTGTCCGGTGTGAAACAATGTCGGTGTTCCATTCATCCCCGTAGGGATTACCAAAACCCATAGACAGATACACGAGTAGTTCTTTTTCTTTTGCAGCACATAATTCGCGAATGCTTTTAACAGTATCGAACGCATTGGCTACCGACGTGTTGGTATTACGCACCTGGAAGGTCTCTGAGACAGAGAAAGGATAACCAAGATAACTTATCTCCTGGTGAGCGCAAGCCTCCTCAGCGCCTCTGTAATTAGCTATAATAGCTAATAATTTTGAGCCTGTGTGGTTAAGGTTGAGTTTGCTTAATACTTCGCGGGTATCCCGCATCTGTGGTATGGCCCTGGGCGATACAAAGCTACCGAAGTCGATGGTGTCAAAACCAACCTGCAACAGCAGGTTGATATACGCTGCTTTTATATCGGTTGGCACAAAATCAGTCAAGCCCTGCATGGCGTCGCGGGGGCATTCGGTCAATTTAATGGGTGTGCCGTCCATTTATTAGCAAGTTAATCAACTTTGGCGGTTTGCAGATCTTTTTTTGGTAGTTCTTCGCGCTTAAACCTGCGAATGATCAGCCTGCTGCCGCCATTATTGGCAATGTAGTTGCTAATCCAATTTACAAATACTACCACTTTGTTTCTGAAACCCAGTAATGATATCAGGTGCACAAACATCCATATCAGCCATGCGAAAAATCCCTGAAATTTGATCTTGCCCAGATCGGCAATGGCTTTATTTCGGCCTATAGTGGCTAACGACCCTTTGTCGTTGTATTTAAAAGGCTCGGTTGGCTCGCCTTTAACCAAATGCGCAATATTCTTACCCGCCAATTTACCTTGTTGTATAGCTACCTGTGCCACGCCAGGGTGGCCTTTAGGCGTCTCGTCGGTGATCATAGCTGCCACGTCGCCTATGGCGAATATATTTTCTAAACCTTTGACCCGGTTAATTGTATCAACACTTATACGGTTGCCGCGCTCTATTTTATCTTTATCAATGCCTGCAGGTACAACACCTTGTACGCCCGCGCTCCATATCACGTTTTTGGTTTTGATGGTTTTGCCGCCTTCAAACTTTATTTCTTCGCCGTCATAACTTTCAACTTTTACGCCCAGCATTACCTCAACGCCCATTTCTGTCAGGAAGTGTCTGGCAGCTTCAGAACCTTCGTCAGAGAAAGGCCCCAACACCTTAGGTAAAAAATCTACCAGGTAAACTTTCATGTGCTCTTTTTCCAATTCGGGGTAATCGCGGTCAAGGATATGATTACGCAACTCGGCCAGGGCACCCGCAAGTTCTACACCGGTAGGGCCGGCGCCAACCAGCACAAAGGTCAGGAAAGGTTCGCGTTCTTCTTTCGTGGCTTTTAATGAAGCCTCTTCAAGGTTTTGTAAAACCAAATACCTTAAATTCAGGGCTTCAGGAATAGATTTCATCGGCATAGCAAAACGCTCAATGTCTTTATTGCCAAAGAAATTAGTGGTCGATCCGGTGGCAATCACCAGGTAATCGTAAGAAACATCGCCTACATTGGTGATTACCTTATTGTTTGCCGTGTCAATTGTCAATACTTCGGCGATGCGAAATCGGAAATTCTTTTGCCCGGCAAAATTCTTTCGTAATGAAAAGGCAATCGATTCGGCCTCTAAACTACCTGTAGCTACCTGGTACAGCAACGGCTGGAAGGTATGATAATTGTGCTTATCAAGCATTAATATATCTACCGGTTCATCTGCCAGTTGTTTGGCTACCTCAAGGCCGCCAAAGCCGCCACCGATAATAACTACCTTAGGGAATTTTGAGTTTTCTGATGTGTTCATGTTACACGTTTGCTATCCGGATAGTAGTTAAACAAAAAAGGCTCCAAATGTTCTTCGGAGCCTTAATATTTGTTAGATTATTGTCTATCTAAGATCATTTTTACCAAAATCGACAATAACCGGGGTAGCCACACATATTGAAGAATAGGTACCGAAACATACACCGATTAACAGAGAGAATGAGAAGCCGCGAAGTACGTCGCCGCCGAAAATGAACAGGATGATCAACACAAACAACACCGTTAAAGCTGTAATAATAGTACGGCTTAAAGTACTGTTAATTGCGTTGTTAATAACCTCTTTCGGATCATCGTTTTTAGCATGATGTAATCTCAAGAATTCACGGATACGGTCAAAAACTACCACGGTGTCATTAATTGAGTAACCAATTACCGTCAAAATGGCAGCTACGAAAGCCTGATCAATATCAAGGAACGGAAGTACGTTTTTAAATAATGAGTAGAACGATAACACCATTAAAGCATCATGCGCGGTAGCGATCATCGCGGCCAGGCTATACTGCCATCTGCGGAAGCGTAACAGGATGTAAGCCGAAATAATGATGATAGCAAATATTACTGTCCAGATAGCTGATTTTTTCAAACCGTCGGCAATAGTAGCCTGTACTTTTTGTTGAGCAAGGATATCTTTTTTGCTGATGTGGGTAACAGGCTTTTTGTTCAACGCATCAATCAAAGTGTTTTCAACTTTCGCATCGGCAGTGGTCGAGTTATCTTCGATGAGGTAATTGGTAGTAATATTGATTTTACGTGTACCTAAAGTTTTTACTGCAGTACCGTGGCCCAAAACGCCTTCAACTGCGCTGCGCACCTCTTCGACAGTGGCACTTTTATCGGGGAAAGCAATGGTATAAGTACGGCCGCCCTGAAAGTCGACACCATAGTTAAAGTTTTGTGTAAACATTGAAACAATACCTGCAGCGATAAATGTACCCGAGAAGATATAGAATCTTGCACGTTTTTTAACGAAGGCAAAGTTTGCGTTTTTGAAGGTATGTGAGCTCCATGGGTTTGAGAATTTGATATCCCAGCCTTTTTCAATCATCCATTCAAATATCAATCTTGAAATTAACAGTGAACAGAATAATGAAGTTATAATACCGATCATCAGGGTAGTTGCAAAACCCTGGATAGGGCCGCTACCAAATACAAACAAGATAACACCTGTAAGGAACGTTGAAATGTTTGAGTCTAAGATTGATGACAAAGCATGTTTGAAACCATCGTTAATAGCAATGCGGATTGATTTGCCCAATGCCAGCTCTTCGCGAACGCGCTCATAGATCAACACGTTGGCGTCAACCGACATACCAAATAACAGCACGATACCGGCAACACCAGGTAAGGTCAATACGGCACGCAAGCTGGTTAATACCCCCATCAGGAAGAATACGTTGATGATTACCGCAACAACCGCTACTGTACCTGCACGGTTATAATAAGCAATCATGAACACCAATACCACCAGTAAGCCCATTAAACACGACAGCAAACCGGCGTTGATAGATTCGGCACCTAATGACGGACCTACTACGTCTTCGCCAACAATGTGGGCAGGAACAAGTAAACGACCGGCTTTTAAAACGTTGGCTAAGTCTTTAGTGTCTTCAACTTTAAAATTACCTGAGATTGATGATACACCACCAGAGATCTCATTTTGTACGCTTGGTGCAGAATAGACGTTGTCGTCCAGCACAATAGCGATAGCTTTTTTACCTTGAGAAGCTTCGGCAGTAACTGCGCGCCATTTTTCGGCACCTTGCGAGTTCATTACCATGCGTACTTCAGGGCTGCCTTTTTGATCGACGTCGTTTTGAGCGTCGTTAATTACGTCGCCACTCAATACCGGGCCGTTATCTGCACCTGATAATTTAAGTGCATATAACTCAAAAATTTTGGTTTTTTCCATTGGTTTAACACCCCAGGCAAATTTGATATTACGCGGCAATGATGCTTTTACATCTTTGCTGTTTAAATAAGCGTTTACTTTGGCGGTGTCTTTTTGCATGGTCCAGCCTACCACCGGTCCCGGGCGCAATTGCTGCTGGCCGGTTTGGTCCTGGTAAGTTGGCATTTGCAATACTGCAAATAATGGATGAGAAGCTGTTAGTTTTGATTTGGCTGATAAAGAGGTGTCCTTGGCAGCATTGTTTTGTACTTTGTTTAATAAGGCTAAAGCACCTTTTTTAGCAGTAGTATCTTTTTTAACGTCAGTAGCAGCAACTGTATTTTTGGTTGAATCTTTTGCGGCAACCTTGCTTTTGGCAGACAGCATGTTGTCGACGTTAGCTAACATCGGATAAACATCCTGTATCTCGTAAGTTTGGTAAAACTCCAATTTAGCAGAACCTGATAATAGTTTGCGCACACGCTCCGGCTCTTTTACACCAGGTAGTTCGATCAGGATACGGTTGGTGTTAGCTTCTAACGAAATGTTAGGCTGGGTAACGCCAAACTGGTCTATCCGGGTGCTTAATACAGTGTATGATTGCTTAATCGCTGCATCGGCCTCATCTTTCAGATATTTTTCAACCTGGCTGTTTGTTGCATTGAACTTTAAATGCTCTGCGTTGTCTTTGGTAGCGAAGATAGCAGCCAATTTACCGTTAGGCGCCAGTTTCTCATATTCATTAACAAATAACGTAATGTAGTCAGACTGGCTGGTTTTTGTATCATTGGTTGCATTTGCCAGCGCTTGATTAAAAGCCGGATCCGGATTATTGTTTGATAAGGTCTTTACCAGCTCGGCCAGAGATAGTTGCATGGTAACGTTCATACCACCTTTAAGGTCAAGACCCAACGCAAGCTCTCTGTCTAAACAATATTGATAAGTATGGCCCAGAACTGGATAAGCCGGCAATTCAGCGACAGAATCCAGATAAGCTTTAACTTTAGCAGTATCGCCTTTTGCGTATGCTACCGCATCTCTCTCAACTTTGTGTGCTACCCACGTAAACGATAACTGGTACAAACACACAATCGTTAGCACTACGGCGAAAAATTTAATAACCCCTTTACCTTGCATTGTAAATTATAATATGTAATTAATTAGTTTATAAGCATTTTAAACAAGACGGCAAATCTAACAAAATTTTGCAACCATGGAATTTTAAATTAAAACAAAATTTAACAGTCTGTTGTTAAGCGCGTTCAAGCGTGATAAATGAGAATGGAAACAGGTTTCTCTCATCCGGCTCATGATCGGCTCTTCCAGTTTCTTTCCACATATCCGACTTAATTTCAGGGAAATAGGTATCGCCCTCAAAGTTTTCATGAACAATGGTCAGATAAATTCTATCGGTAAGCGGCATGGCCTGTTTATAAATTTCTGCCCCACCGACGATAAAGACCTCATCCTGGCTGCGGCAAAGATCCAGCGCAGCCTGTAAAGAATTTACCACTTCGCAACCTGCAATTTCAATTTGCTGCCTGGTTATCACAATGTTGCGGCGGTTTGGCAAGGGTTTGCCAACCGAATCATACGTCTTGCGGCCCATGATTACCGTGCCGCCGGAGGTTGTTTCTTTGAAGTGGTTTAAATCTTTGGGCAAGTGCCAAAGCAATTTATTGTCTTTGCCGATTGCATGATTTTCAGCTATCGCGACTACGATTGATACGGTCATGGATTAGTTAAGTTTTATATAATGTCATAGCGAGCGTAGTGTGGCAATAGCAGGGAGGCAAAGTTCGCGATTGCTTCGTCGTTTCCTCCCTAGCAATGACAAGCGTAGTATTACACTGCTACTTCTCCCTTAATGTGCGGCCACGGATCATAATTCTCCAAAGTGAAATCCTCAAATTTAAAATCGAAGATATTTTTCACTTCGGGATTTAGTTTCATGGTTGGCAGCGGGCGCGGGTCGCGACTGAGTTGCAGTTTTACCTGGTCAAAGTGATTGTTGTAAATATGAGCGTCGCCAAAAGTATGAATAAAGTCGCCCAACTCCAGATCGCACACCTGTGCTACCATCATGGTGAGCAGGGCATAGGATGCGATGTTGAAAGGCACACCCAAGAAAATGTCGGCGCTGCGCTGATATAATTGGCAGGACAATTTACCATCGGCCACATAAAACTGAAACAGGCTATGGCATGGCGGCAAGGCCATCTGGTTAACGTCAGCGACGTTCCAGGCCGACACGATGATGCGTCGCGAGTCGGGGTTGTTTTTGATCTGATCAATGATCTGACTGATCTGGTCTATGTGGCCGCCGCCGGGCGTTGGCCATGAGCGCCACTGGTATCCATAAACCGGCCCCAGGTTGCCATCCGCATCAGCCCACTCATCCCAGATACGCACACCATTTTCTTTCAGATAACGAATGTTGGTATCGCCTTGTAAAAACCAGATCAACTCATGGATGATTGATTTGAGGTGAAGTTTTTTCGTGGTCACCAGCGGGAAGCCCTCGGCCAGGTTAAAACGCATCTGGTACCCAAATACGCTGATTGTTCCGGTGCCGGTACGGTCATGCTTCTGGGTGCCGGTTTCCATTACGTGGCGCATTAGGTCGAGATACTGTTTCATTTTTTAATGAGTGAATAAGTGAATGCCGGGATGAGTGAATGTTATTCCGGCACTACAAATAAAAAAAATCTATTTTTGGCTTCCTACGGATGTTTATAAAAACAGCCGTTGTTAATCATTTCTGCATGATCACTTTTCCAAACGCAAAGATAAACATCGGCCTCAATATTACCGAGCGCAGGCCGGATGGTTATCATAATCTCGAAACCATTTTTTATCCCATTCAAATTAAGGACGCCCTTGAAGTGATCGAAGCCGGCGAGTTGAGCTTTGAGTCGTCAGGTCTGGAGATACCGGGAAGGATGGAGGACAACCTTTGCATTAAGGGTTATCATATGCTCAAAAAAGATTTTGATTTGCCGCCGGTGAAGATCCATTTGCACAAACATATCCCGATAGGTGCGGGGCTGGGCGGGGGATCGGCCGACGCTGCTTTTTTTATCCGGCTGATGAATGACAAATTTAGTCTTGGCCTTACCATCGATGAGCAGCAAACTTACGCCCGCCGTCTTGGTGCCGATTGCGCCTTCTTCATCGAAAACCGGCCGGTGTTTGCTTTCGAAAAAGGAGACGAGTTTGAAATAATAAAATTAGACCTCTCAGGCTACGCAATTGTTTTGGTAATGCCAGACATTCATATCTCAACGTCCGAGGCTTACAGCGGAGTAAAACCCACTCCTGGGAGGCACTCTTTGTATGACCTGATATACGAGCCGATTGAGAGCTGGAAAAAGTTTATCAAAAATGATTTTGAGGAAAACATCTTTCGCAACCACTCGGCTATAAGAGGGGTTAAGGCTGCCCTTTATGAGGCCGGAGCCATCTTTGCCAGCATGAGCGGCAGCGGTGCGTCGGTGTTCGGTATTTTCCACCAGACGCCGGATCTGTCTTTGCTTGAAGGCGACAACCAAATTTTCTACAACGTTTAGTCTGCGGCTATTTTTATGGGTGACTGATGTACTCCCGGTCTTCGTCACTTAGTGTATCAGAGTCGTCATCGTCGTCTTTATCCTGCGGATAACTGCCGGCTATGCTGCGTGCCTTTTTTGGGCGACCCACCAGTACGCCTAAAATAAATGCAACCACTCCGAAGGTGAGCAGGGCTGCAAGTTTTGAAACATAGAAGGTGCCGAACAAAATGGTGAATCTTACCGGCTCGGTATTTTGCATCAGTACCACCGTTAATAAAACGGTGATGATGATTATTAGCATGGTTGTTATCCGCATAACTTTTTAGGTTGGTTTGACTTTGTACCAATATCTGATTTTTATAGCGGTAATAAAAATCCATTTGAAAATTGAAAGCATCCCGGGAGTGGCTTTAAAATAAAGTCGAAATTAAAAGTAAAAAAACACAGGGCCCGGCCAGTTTTTTAAATAGCGGAAATCGCCAATTTTTTTTTGACTTTTTCTGACAGGTTCCTGATAGCCGCGGGCAGTGGTTCCGGCTCAAATTGCCTTCCCGAGGTTTGCCATTTTCAGACGAGTTTTCATCTTTTATTGATCTCCGTCAATATCCCCCGATTTTTCCTGATTTTTAAAAATGACCATTTCAGTACACTAAGCGTACTGGTTTTTGTTCGATTTAGCGCTGATGAATTTATTGTTTAGGTAATATTCATAATCATGTTGATTATTAATTGTTTATCTATAAAAATTATAGGTGTAATTGATAGTTGCTAATTTGTTTAGTATTTTGAATTTACTTATAAGTAGTTTTATATAAATTTTTACTTTAGATAGATATTTTAATAGTTTGATTTTCAGATATATAATTTATAAAATATATTTTATAAATTACTTTTTTAACCGACATTTAAGCCGATTTATATCATAATCCAGCGGTATTTTTGGGTAGTTATTTTTAAGTGATTTCAATACACAAATCGCGTTCGGAAATTTGCTCTGAAATCGCTCTAAATTTTTTAAATGTATACCGAGGTGCTTTCGGTGCTGCGTGCCTTAGAGCGGCTTAAAATGCGTCTATAGCATTTGATGTTTATCCCCCACTGGCAGGTATGGCATAAGAATAATGAGAAACGGACGATAGAAATTAACTGATTTTGGAGCGCGGTGTTAAGCGGTTTTACGCTTTTGCACTTGCTTTTTTGCCACGGGAAAAAGGAAGATCGTAGACAAAATTATTACCGCACCGATCCAGAATCCGCCCGTCATTTTGTTGATGTCGCCAAAGAAAACAAACGACATCAGGATACCATATACCGGCTCAAGGTTGGTGATCAGTGCTACGCGGAATGCAGAAAGTTCGCGCATGACAGACACCCCGGCTACGTAGGCCAGCGATGTGCAGATGGTACCCAAAAGCAAAAGGTAGCCAATATCCGAGGGTTTTAAAATCATGCTTTTGTTAAATCCGCCGGTAAAAAAAAGATATAAACTGGTCCAGAAAAAGGCCCCCATTAACTCGAAAAATGAGATGACTGCCGGCTCGATTTGCTTTACCTGTTTGGAATTAATGATAGAAAAAGTAGAAGAAAGCAAGGCGCTCAATAGGCCTGCTATAATGCCCTTAGTGTATTGAGTCTCGAATTTAAAGATCAGATATATCCCCAAAATGATCAATAGTCCGGCGATAATTTCGAGTTTTGAAATGCGGGTTTTGTTAAAAACAGGCTCCAAAATTGCCGTAAAAAGCGTCATAGACGATAAGCAAACCAGTGCTACGGGTACCGTCGAAAGCTTGATAGAAGCGAAAAAAAGTATCCAGTGCCCACCCACCAATGCCCCGGTAAAGAACAATTTCCAGAAGTTTTTTGAGCCGATTTTGAAGCCTGTTTTATTAAATTTAAAGTATAAAAAGAGCGACAGAAGCGCAATAAGTACCCGAAACCACACTAATTGTACCGCAGAAATGCTTATCAGGGCGCCTAAAATGCTTGTAAAACCCCATATAAATACCGTGAAATGGAGTATCAATAAGTTTTTATTGATCTGTGCGATTCTCGTTGGGTTATGGCTAGCCATTACTTAGGCGCTTTATACAATAAATATGCGCCAAATACGCCGAATAATACGTTTGGCAAACCCGCCGCTACAAAGGAATTTAATCCGCTTTTGATAGCAAAAACCAGGGCAAATTTATCTACAACGATATAAGCAAAGCACAGAAAAAGGCCTATACCCAAAGGTAGCCCGATACCCCCACGTACCTTTCTGGACGATATAGAAACACCGATTAAGGTAAGCACAAAGGCTGCAAATGGATATAGGAAACGGCGCCATTTTTCGTACTCCATGTCTTTTAAATTACCGGCCCCACGTATCTTTTCCTTAACGATATTTTTGTTTAATTCGCGCAGGGACATGGCCGAATATATGTTATCATAGGCTTCAAAATCGGCGGGATAAAGCTCAAGCGTTGTGTCTTTTTGGGGAATATGTTCTAATAATTTTTCGCGGAAACCGTTTATATAACGTACCGAATAATCATGCAGGGTCCACTTTCTTTTTAATGAATCGTAAGTGATAGTATTGGCTATTGTACGTTCACGCAGTTCATCGCCGTCAAACTTTTCGAGTACAAATTGATAACCGACATGTGAGCTGTTATCATAAGAATCCACATATACGTACGTGCGCTTATCCAACTTTAAATGTACCTGGCTTTTCTGTTCGTTGCCATTAAATTCGTTGGCATTTTCAAAGGTTACCTTTAGGTGATTGGTATACGGAATCAGGAACAAATATGCCAATAACCAGACCACAAATATCAAAGTAGCCGACACAAAATAAGGCCGTAAAAATCTGTTGAAGCTGGCTTTTCCGCTCAATATCGGGATGATCTCAGTTTGGTTGGCCATCTTTGCTGTAAAGAAGATTACAGCCAGAAACACAATTAGCGGCGACAGCAGATTGATGTAAAAAGGTATGAAGCCCGCGTAATATTTAAACACAATATCATACAGCGTATCATGGTGTGTGAGGAAGTTATCCAGGTGTTCTGACACGTCAAAAACAACCGATATACCTATTACTATCCCCAGGGTAAATACAAAAGTGCCCAGGAATTTCTTGATAATATACCAGTCTATTATGGTTATGTAGCGGTCTAAAAATTGCTTCATTATAGTCTTTGTGCCAAGCGGTCAACCATTGTTTTTTTCCAGTTGTAAAACTCTCCGCTGATGATTTTTTCGCGGGCAGTTTTAACCAGCCATAAGTAAAAATGCAGGTTGTGCAGGGTGGCAATTTGTGCGCCCAGCATTTCGCCGCTATGTATTAAATGCCTTAAATAGGCCTTGGTGTAAAACTTATCCGAGGCCAGGTCGCTATCTGCTTCAATAGCCGAAAAATCGTTTTTCCACTTCTCGTTTTTGATATTGATGATGCCGTTTTTGGTAAATAACATACCGTTGCGGGCATTGCGGGTTGGCATTACACAATCAAACATATCTACTCCTAAAGCTATATTTTCCAATATATTAACCGGTGTGCCTACACCCATTAAATAACGTGGTTTTTGCGCTGGTAATATATCGCAGACTAATTCGGTCATCGCATACATTTCTTCAGCCGGTTCACCTACTGAAAGACCACCTATGGCATTGCCCTCGCGCTCGAACGATGCGATAACTTCGGCCGATTTTACGCGCAGATCTTTATAAACCGACCCCTGTACAATAGGAAAAAGTGTTTGACTATAGCCGTATTTTGGTTCGGTGCTGTCAAAACGTTCGCAGCAGCGTTTTAACCAGCGATGCGTCATTTCTATCGACTTTTTAGCATAAATATAGTCGCAGGGATAAGGCGTACATTCGTCAAAAGCCATAATAATATCGGCGCCGATAGTGCGCTGGATATCCATCACATTCTCGGGTGTAAACAGGTGTTTTGACCCGTCAATATGCGAGCGAAAGGTTACGCCCTCTTCCTTAATCTTGCGTACTTCGCTTAAACTATATACCTGGTAGCCGCCGCTATCGGTTAAGATCGGGCCATCCCAGCCATTAAATTTATGCAGCCCGCCGGCGCTTTCCAATACGTCGAGGCCGGGGCGCAAGTATAAATGATAGGTATTTCCGAGGATGATCTGCGCCTGGATATCGTTTTTTAATTCGTGCTGATGAACCGCTTTTACCGTGCCGGCTGTGCCTACGGGCATAAAAATAGGGGTTTGTATGGAACCGTGATCAGTGGTGATCTCGCCGGCACGTGCTTTAGATAGCGGATCTTGTGCTTGTAACTTAAATTTCATTCGTGCACCAAAAATAGTCATTTTTGGCGGTTCATTGGTTCACTGGTTCATTAGTTCATTGGGCCTGGCTTGGGGGTATTATATAAGGTATGGTTTGAACGATTAAAAATGAGGTGTCACCCCGAGGCACTCGAAGGGCGAGCGCTGGCTTTTGCCCTGATGCTTCGAGCGCCTCAGCATGATGCTCGGCACGCGTTCCTTAAAAAGATACCACCCGTTAACTAAATGAACTAATGAACCGTGAACCAATAAACTAATTGCCAATCACCGTTTTCAGCCTTTGTCTGAAAACGCTATCTTAGCGGGATATTTAACAAGTATTGGAAACATATATTCGGCTTACATTATTCGTTGTTTTTCTGCTGGTATTTATAGTCCAGCTTTATTATCTCATTAGTAACTATAAATCGCTTTCGGCCTATAAGGTTACAAATGAGCTGCCCGAGGTTACAATACCTATATCGGTGGTTATTAGCGCCCGTAATGAGTCGAAAAACCTTGCCGAAAATCTGCCTTATATTTTACAGCAAGACTATCCCGATTTTGAGGTGGTAGTGGTTAATGATTGCTCGTATGACGACTCGGAAGACGTGCTTAAGGCTTTGAAAATTCAATATCCGCAGCTAAAAATAGTAACTATAACCGAGCACGACCGCTTTAAAACCGGTAAGAAATTCGCGCTGACACTGGGGATAAAGGCTGCTAAAAACGAGCATTTGCTGTTTACCGATGCCGATTGTAAACCGGCTTCTCAGCACTGGGTTGCCCGTATGGCGGCCCGCTTTACAGGCGATACGCAGATAGTTTTAGGTTATTCGCCCTACTATAAAACCGGCGGTTTTTTAAATGCTATTATTCGTTTTGAAACACTGAAAACTGCCATTAATTACCTGTCTGCAGCTTTGAACGGCGGCGCTTACATGGGTATTGGCCGTAACCTGGCTTATACTAAAACCTTATTTTTTGCTAATAAAGGTTTTGCAGCGCATATGCATGTACTATCGGGCGATGATGACTTGTTTGTGAATCAAAATGCTACATCTACCAATACAACTATAGAGATACATCCTGATACTTTTATGTATACCGATGCCAAATCAAGTTTTGGTTCGCTATTCAGACAGAAAAAAAGGCACATGGGGGTAGGTAAACTATACAAAGCCGGTCACCGCCGTATGCTGAGTCTGGATGCTTTAAGCGGACTTTTATTTTATGCGTTGTTTATTTGTTGCTTAGTATATTACTTTGAGCCAATACTGGCATTGGGTTTGTTTGTGTTTAGGTGGATAATACAAATACTGATTTACCGCAAGACGTTTAAAAAGTTAAATGCCATGTCGCAGATCTGGTATCTGCCAATTCTTGATTTTGTTTATTACATTTATATCAGTTTCTTTGGGCTGGTGGGCACCTTTGTAAAAACTACTCAATGGAAATAAATTCCAATTTTACCGAGAACGCGAAGAACGATTTTCACCTGGTGGTAAAGGCCCGGGAGGGAAGTCAGAAGGCATATGCCGACCTAATGCAGCGTTATAAAGACTCTATTTATTTCATGGTTTTGAAAATGGTGAACAACAAAGAGGACGCTATGGACCTTACCGTTGAAACCTTTGCCAAGGCCTTTGAAAAACTTGATAAATACCAGCCTGAGTTTGCTTTCAGCACCTGGCTGTTTAGGGTGGCAACCAATAACTGTATCGATTTTATCCGCAAAAAAAAGCTGCACACCACCTCAATACACGGCATGACCGACGAAGATGGCGAGGAAATACCATTACAGATAAAAGCCGACACGCTGAACCCAGAAGAGTCATCCATCAAAAAACAGCAAACAGAGGAGTTAAAGCTGCTGATACAAAGTTTACCGCCACGTTACCGCAAGCTGATCACGCTGCGTTATTTTGATGAGTTATCATACGAAGAAATAGCCCAGCAACTTGACCTGCCTTTGGGTACCGTTAAGGCGCAATTATTCAGAGCCAGATACCTGCTTGGCAATATCATAAACCGTTTAGACAGGGATGACATCTGAGCAGCTTTTTACTTATTTCCCCAATCTTAGCGAAAAGCAGAAACAGCAGTTTGAACAATTGCCCGCCCTGTATGAGTTTTGGAACAACCAGATCAATGTAATATCCCGCAAGGATATTGACCAATTGTTTGAGCGGCATGTGCTGCACTCGTTAGGGATTGCCAAAGTAATGCCTTTTTTGCCAGGCGAGAGTGTGCTTGATGTGGGCACGGGGGGCGGTTTTCCAGGCATCCCGCTGGCTATATTATTTCCGGAAACTAAATTTTACCTGGTAGATTCTATTGGTAAAAAGATAAAAGTAGTGCAGGAAGTGGCTAAAGCTTTGGGCCTTCAAAATGTTCGTGCCGCACACTCGCGCGCCGAGCAGGTCAATGAAAAGTTTGATTTCATTGTATCGCGCGCGGTAACCCGTCTGGGCGAATTTTATCCCTGGATTAGCGGAAAATTTAGTAAACATTCAAAAAATAAGCTACCTAACGGCATACTTTACCTGAAAGGCGGCGACCTCACCGATGAGATCAGGGAATCAGGTCTGGAGGTGGCCCAATATTATCTGAAGGATTATTACAGCGAAGAATTTTTCGATACTAAACAGGTTATTTACGTAAAGGGATAGCAGAGATGCAATGCATCGCCTCTCTACGGGGCAAAAGCGTAATTTGCTTCTTTAATAATTATAATTCTTTAGTACTTCCTACAGGTGGCGGCGGAGGCGGCATTTTCTTTTTCTTGATCAGGTCAATAGGGTTTGGTGGTGGCGGTGGTGTCTGTGGGTTATCAGTCGATATTATCCCCTCGTCTTTTTTATCCTTTCTACCTTTCCTATGGGTTGTTATTGATTTCTTTTTAAATGGATTCAGCTTCTGCAGCAACTCGCCGGGTGGGGGCGGAGCCTGAGGCGGCGGAGGCGCCTGCGCAAGTGCTGCGCTGCCAAAGCCCACAACGCCAAAACTTAATGCGCCGGCCAGCAATACTTTTGCTGCAGACTTTTTTATTGATCTTTTTTTGTCGGTCTGCATGGTAATTGGTTTATATTGATCACTTAAAAATAACACCACAAGGCCGACTTTAGTTTGAAAAAAATGCCGGAGGTTTGCCCGGCATTAATAATTGTGATGAGCGGTAGGTATTTAGTTCTTCTTTAGTTTTACGTAGCCACGGATAACAACTTCGTTTAATATTTTCAAACCATTTGGTGAGGGTATATTGTTTGGATTATATTCGAATGTCTTTGGCTCAGTTTCACTTGCAGGCAGCGAAATTGAAATAGCTGATAAGCTGCCATCTTCGTAGCCAAGTGTGAAAAATACCGGAACTACCCAGTTCCCGGGCATTTTCTTAATAACGGCGCTCTGTTTTATTACGCTGAATACTTCTTCGCTTAGGCTATTAGAAATACTTCTGACAATTTTCAGATATTGAAGATTTCCATTATCATCAACTGAAAAAATAGCAATTACCCTCCCGGTGATGTTCCTTTCGCGAGTTATAGCGGGATACTTAATATGGTCTCCCAAATCTTTACCAAATTGTTCATATAACTGCAGGTTTGTAGAATCTGGTTGTGCAATGGTGTTTTGAACCAGTTTTTTGGTGACTATACTATGGCCGCTGAAAATTTTCACACCATTTTTAGCTTTATTACCCCATTTTTTGATGGCCCAGTCGGTATTGGCGGGGACATCAAGCCTGGAATCAGCTGCAAACTATTTTTATAGTTTTTTTTTGAAAGTGCTTGGTTTGAGGATAAAAAGGGGAGATTATTCTATAAATGGTATGTTGCCCGCTTAGCGATAATAGCGGATACCGGGTAATGTGGCTAGGCCTGTGAGTATGAGCGTATAGCGCGGGCAAAGGGAACGCCCTCATAGTGTATAACGTCACCCTTAACGATATGTAGATCACGACTAATCAATCAATAGCTAACACAACATCTGTTTCCACAATTATTTGCACATCCCTCCATCTTCTCTTATTTTGCACCTTTACACTAATACCATGTCACAACTACACCAGGTCGCAATAACTTTTCTGAAAAACATCGGCGCTACATTGGGCAAGGTGATGGTAAGCCATCTGGGGAGCGCCGAAGCTGTATTCAACGCATCGGCCAATAAACTGTTAACCGTTCCTGGCGTCGGCGAGAAGACCGTACGTGAACTGAACTTTGACGAAGCTCTGAAAAAAGCCGCGACCGAGTTGGAATTTGTTAAGAAGAACGACATCGACGTTTTATTTTATACAGACCCGCGTTATCCAAAGAGACTAAAGAATTGTTTCGACGCGCCCATCTTATTATATAGTAAGGGAAACGCCGATTTAAATACACGAAAAATTGTAAGCATAGTTGGCACCCGCAACGCTACAGATTACGGCAGAGAGCTTTGCCAGGAACTGGTAGCTGAGTTGCAGCAATATGATATATTAATAGTAAGTGGACTTGCGCATGGCATCGATGTCATCGCCCATAAAGAGTGCCTGAAACATAACATGAGCACGATAGGCGTTTTAGGACATGGTTTAGACAAGATGTACCCGGCGGCCAATAAACATACGGCCGACAAAATGCTGGAAAAAGGCGGCTTGTTAACCGAGTATCCATCGGGCGTGCCCGCCGGCCCGGCAAACTTCCCGGCGCGCAACCGCATCGTGGCCGGTATGGCCGATGCTACCGTTGTTGTGGAGGCGAGTATTAAAGGCGGCGCACTGATCACGGCCGAAATTGCCAATTCTTATAACCGCGATGTGTTTGCTTTTCCGGGCAGATTAAATGATACCTATTCAGAAGGCTGCAACTTTTTGATCCGGAATAATAAGGCCAGTTTACTCACTTGCGTGGCCGACCTGGCTTACAGCATGGGTTGGGAGAGAGCTGAAGATGCGAAACCTGTAGAACAATTTCTGCTTCCATTAGATCTGTCGGACGATGAACGGAATATCTTTTACATCCTGCAACAAAACAACGCCCCAATGGCAATAGATGACCTTACCATCAAAACCAATATGCCCATGAGCCAATTGGCGATGAATTTATTGAATATGGAAATGCAGGGATTTATCAAGTCATTGCCGGGGAAGATGTATAAATGCTAAAGATCTTCTCCAAACCCTCTCCGGGAGGGGGGCTTCGAATATGGCTTTATAAAATTAGAGATCGTCCTGAAGAAAGATCTTTCAAAAATATCATTCCTAATCCTCCCCCGGGGAGGATTAGGAGCAGTGTCAGGCTCTTCTGATAATACCTAAAAGTAAAGCTATAACAGCTATCACCAGTAATACGTGGATAATGCCGCCGGCGGAATAGTAAAAGAATCCTAATGCCCATCCTATAATCAGGATCACTGCGATAATGTATAATAAGCCTCTCATTTTATTATGTTTTTATTGTGAGTAATTAAGTAATTAGAGGGCTTATATCTAAAACTATTCCAAAACTAAAAACCCCGTGCCAATTATGTTAGGCGCGGGGTTTTTATATAGTTTTATAGACGATTAATATTCGTCTTCGTTAAAAAAGAAGTCATCCTTTGTAGGGTAATCAGGCCATATTTCTTCAATATTCTCATAAGGCTCACCATCGTCTTCTAATGCTTGCAAGTTTTCAATTACTTCAACAGGGGCGCCAGAGCGTATAGCATAATCAATTAATTCGTCTTTTGTGGCAGGCCAGGGTGCATCCTCCAGGTGAGATGCTAATTCAAGTGTCCAGTACATATTCTTATTCGATGATTTAGTTAATTTTTAAAAACTGTCAATTTTGGCAAAAGTATAATATTTTTAGTTTGATTATCAATATATTTTTTTAATTTTTTTTAATACGTGGTATCCATTGGTTCTCAGGTATTTTGTTGTCATTTGACAGTTTACGGGCCAACGTAAACAAGTAATCACTCAGCCGGTTTAGATAAATGATCACCTTGGCTTCAACTTCACTTTCTTCGGCCAGGTGCACCGCCAACCGCTCGGCGCGGCGGCATACGCAGCGGCCTATGTGGCAATAAGATATGGCAGTGCTTCCGCCCGGTAAAATAAAATGTTTAAGTTCGGGCAGCAGGGTGTTGATCTGGTCGATCTCATTTTCCAGTGCCTCAATATCTGCAATATACAGGTCGGGTATTGTCATTTTAGACTTTTCAGGATCAGAGGCCAGCAACGCCCCTATGGTAAACAGTCTGTCTTGTATCTCCTTCAGGAAATCTTTGTCGTGAGCAGCAATATCCTGGTCGCATAGCAAACCAATATAGCTGTTCAATTCATCAATGGTGCCATAACTTTCAATGCGCAAGTGATGCTTAGGCACTCGTGTACCGCCTATTAATGATGTAAAACCTTTGTCGCCTGTTTTGGTATATATCTTCATGAGGTGTTCAGGCAATTTATAAATATTGATTTAAACATGCTAATAAATACGTATTAAATTATGCTTGCTTTAAACTTGCCTTTATATTTACAATAATTAATCAATACCAAATCTTTACGCTGTGAAACATATCATCCTGTCATCTAAATTCATATTGCTAGCGGCTTTTGCCGTGGTATTGTTCAGTGTAAGTTGCGGTAATACAACAGCACCCGTAACCAATGCTTCGTCTGCATTTAACTTAGTTACAGAAAAGCAGTTCAATGAGTTGTTTCCGCAGCGCGATAAATTTTATAGCTACGCCGCTTTTGTCAAAGCTATTGACGAATTGGGTAGGATAAAAATGAAGATTACCCGCAGGGCAGTTTCGGTGTATCAGTTTATCCGAACCGATAAATCAACCGGTACAACTACCAGGATACGCCGGGATGTTGACTGGAACGAAGCCTGGGCCAAATCAAAGCCGGATAGTACCTATATCATAGACTATGGCAATTTCTGCACCGAACGCGATCTGCTTACCAACAAAAAAGAGCTTGCAGCTTTTTTTGCTAACGTTGCACACGAAACCCGTCATGGCATGAATGGCAGCTACACCGACGGATTAATGCTTACCCACGAAGCCGACACCACCCTGAATTATTTTGGTGAAAGCGATGAATATCCGCCCGCAAAGGGTAAGAAATATTACGGCCGCGGACCGATGCAATTAAGCTATAACGGCAATTACGGTTATGCGTCCGATTGTATTTTTGGCGATCATAAAATATTACTGAATAATCCAGATCTGATTACGCAAGACCCGGTTGTGGCGTTTAAAGTCGCTATCTATTTCTGGATGACACCGCAAACACGTAAGCCATCGGCACATGACGTAATGATAGGCAAGTGGCAGCCCAATGCTGCCGACAAAGCTGCAGGCCGCGCTCCGGGTTTTGGAATGGTAATTAATATTATTAATGGCGCTTTAGAATGTGGGTTAGGCGAGAATAATCCCGGTATGACCGACCGTATTGGTTTTTACCAGCATTTTTTAACCAAGCTTGGTATTAGCGATCCTAATTGCGTTTGCTCTTGTGCGAAAATGCAGCATTATTAATAAATTTTTTATTGCGAGCATAGCGTGGCAATCGCGGTGAAAGTGTCCGAAGCTATTCGCGATGGCTTTGTCACTCCTCCTTGCAATGACAATTGGATATAGAAAAGATTTTCTACATTAGCACAAACACCAGCCAATTCTATGGAAAACTACGCTTTTGAAACCGAAGGGCTTAGCCAGGACGATATCAACCGCTTTAATGAAACCTACCAAAAACTTCGCGAGGAATTTAACATCCTGCCTACCGGGCACATTGATTTTGATTTGCCTCAATTTAAGGCTTTCAGAAACTGCTCGGACGTTAATCTGCGCGGCTCTTACGTCATCAAGCGCGATTGCGGCGACTCTTACATTCTGTTTGTTCAGGTACAATATAAGTTAAGTGATAAACAGGTAGCGCAGCACCAGGAAGCACAGGTTTGGGGTTTGACTTATTTAAAGCATAATTTTGGCGGGGTGGTTATCCGCCGTGAGACATTGACTGATAAAATATTAGAGCTTATACATCCTCATGAACTCGATTTTGACGAGGATAAACCGTTCAGCAATACGTTTTATGTGGTGGTTAACGATTATTTAAAGGCCACAGCAGGCATGACCCGCGATTTCCGCAACGCAGTAATGGACATCCGCGATAACGATTTCCTAATCGAAATTGTCGACCATACGCTGCTTATCGGTAACTACGATCCCATTATTCCCGAAAAGTCATTACATATTGCCGAGTTCGTCGAGCGTATGGCTGAGGCTTGCTGGGGTGGGATGGAGTAACCAATTTTTGTCATCGAAGGATCTGCGCGCTATGCTGGCAAAGCGATTATACAGATCGGCGGATGCTTCGTGCTTTAGCACTACAACTTTCATAAATTGGTGGTTGTAAACCCCTGATCATGAAAAGGATGTCATTCATATTGCTCATCGCCTTTCAATCGGCATTGCGCAGAAAGATTACTACACAATCCCGCTTCTATCAACTATCTGCACGTTGGTATTGATATAATCGCGCTCAATCAATCCGTCGCGCATGCGCACTATGCGGTGGGCATGCATAGCAATATCTTCTTCGTGTGTCACCAGAATAATAGTGTTGCCTTTGGCATGAATGTCTTCCATCAGGCTCATGATCTCGATAGATGTTTTGGTATCCAGGTTACCCGTAGGCTCATCAGCCAGGATAATGGATGGGTTATTAATTAGCGCACGGGCCACGGCGACACGCTGTCGCTGTCCGCCCGACAGCTCATTAGGGCGGTGGTCGGTACGATTGCCAAGGCCAACGTTTTCCAAGGCCTTTTTTGCTCGCGCCTTTCGGTCATCTTTATTGATACCGGCATAAATAAGCGGCAGTGCTACATTATCTAAAGCGGTGTTTCGGGGTAGGAGGTTAAATGTCTGGAAAACAAAGCCAATCTCAGAGTTGCGCACTTCGGCCAACTCGTTGTCGGTCATGTGGCTGACGTTGATGCCATTCAGGATGTACTCTCCCTTGCTTGGAGTATCCAGGCAGCCCAGTATATTCATCAGGGTTGACTTGCCTGATCCTGAGGGGCCCATCAATGCTACAAATTCGCCCTTATTTATAGTAAGCGATACCGACTTAAGTGCGTGAATTACTTCGGCACCTATTACATATTTGCGTCCGATATCTTTAAGGGTTATTAGTGGCTCCATGCGTTTTTGTTCTTTGACAATTACAGGGGGATATTGTTACAGTATTAGTCAGGAAGTTGGTTAGTCAGAAAGTCCGAAAGTCTGTAGTGAGTAAGGCGAAGCTGCAAATTATCTTTTCGGACATTCCGACTAACCTACCCAATCACTTTTGCTACCAAAAAGTATTTGTCGTCATGCTTTGGTGCGTTTTTAAGGCCTTCTTCAACGGTAATCTCTTGTTTAACTACATCGTCGCGAAAAACATTGACCTCGTCTGAAAGGTATACCAGCGGCTCAACGCCGGCGGTATCTATTTCGTTAAGCTTCGCCATAAAATCAAGGATCTTGTTCATATCGCCAATCATTTCCTGTTTTTCGGTTGCCGAAAGTTCAAGGCGGGCAAGGTGAGCTATCTTATCTACGGTTTCGCTGTCAATATTCATGTTATACTAATTTATTTTGGATGATGGCGTGCACGCGGTCGCGTAGCTCATCGGCATCATCATCAGTTAAACCGGCTGTCTCTACCGGCTTATGGACAAATATATGGCAAATTCCCGGTTTACTGCCATACTTAAGACCGGTATCCCATAAAACTTGCCAGGTATCGGGCGACGACACCGGGATGATCGGTATTTTTAGTTCAATTGCCATACGAAATGGTCCGTTTTTAAACTCATGCAGTTGGGGTGGGTATTGATGAGGGATACGCCCCTCGGGAAATATAATTACCGAAGTACCTTCGGCCAATGCTTCCGATGCTTTTTTAAAGGCGCGGTATGATGACATCTTACTTTTGCGATTCACCGGTATGTCTACCGTCTTGAAGAACAGGCGGGTAATAAAGTTATTCAGCAGTTCTTCCTTGCCCATAAAGCTATGTTGATTGTTACGAACCAAAATAGTCATAGCCGTAATATCCAGGTTTGAGGTATGGTTTGGGCAGATGATGTAAGTCCGGTTCCAGTCGATAGGCGCTTCATATTCAAAACTGTAAAAAACACCCACCAGTAGTGAGCTTACCAAACCCCATGTACGACGTATGGCGTTCATGTGTTTGTAATTACGCTTGTTACGCGACAAAAGGTATAAAAACGGAAAAGCCACTGCATAGGTTAAAGCTACTGATGTTATGTACAAATAGCAGTGTACTTTTCTCAATATTATTTTCATCGCCCTCAAAAATATAAAAAATACTTACTTTCGCCGCTATGGAAACTGTTGTCAGCGGAATAAGATCAACCGGAAATTTACACTTGGGTAATTACTATGGTGCCATACAGAATTTTGTGAAAATGCAGCATGAATATAATTGCTACTTTTTCATTGCCGATCTGCATTCGCTTACTACACACCCGACGCCCGATAACCTGCACAGTAACGTAAAAAGCGTATTGATAGAGTATCTGGCTGCGGGTATCGACCCGGATAAAGCTACAATTTATGTACAGTCGGACGTGCCTGAAGTTGCCGAGTTATATCTTTATTTAAACATGAACGCCTACCTGGGCGAGTTGGAGCGCAGTACCTCATTTAAAGATAAAGTACGCGCGCATCCTGATAATGTAAATGCCGGCTTGTTAACTTACCCGGTGTTAATGGCAGCTGATATCTTGATCCATCGCGCTACTAAAGTGCCTGTAGGTAAAGACCAGGAGCAACATTTGGAAATGGCTCGTACGTTTGGTAACCGCTTTAATCGTTTGTATAAGCACGAATACTTTCCCGAACCATATGCCTTTAACTTTAGCAATAATCTGGTGAAGATTCCGGGGCTTGACGGTAAGGGTAAAATGGGAAAATCGGAAGGTGAGGGCAATGCTATATTTTTAAGTGATACACCTGAGGCTATCCGCAAAAAAGTGATGCGTGCTGTTACTGATAGCGGCCCGACAGTTGAGAATCAACAAAAGCCCGAAGAGATACAAAACCTTTTTGACCTGATGAAAGTGGTTTCAACGCCGGACACTATAGCGCACTTTGATAATCTGTATAACACTATGCAGATACGCTACGGCGACCTAAAAAAACAACTTGCCGAGGATATGGTCAATGCTACAGCGCCAATTCGCGAACGTATCAATGACATAGCTGCTAATGCAGACTACTTACGCAAGGTGGCCAGCCAGGGTGCCGAAAAAGCCCGCGAAAGCGCCTCAAAAACTATCAAAGAGGTGAGGGAAATCATTGGGTTCAGGGATTTTTGAGGAGCCCTCCTGAATCCTCCTCCGGGAGAGGGCTTAACTGGCGCAGCTTACAAATCAACACTTCTTAAAAACCCTTCTTTTGGGGAGATTTAGAGGGGTGTTTGAATTTTAACATTCAAATTATATCTTTAGCCAATATGCATATAGCAATTGTTGGAAATATCGGGGCCGGTAAAACTACGCTTACAGAGTTGCTGGCCAAAAATTATGGCTGGGAGCCGTTATATGAAGCTGTAGATAATAATCCGTACCTGGAAGATTTTTACAGCGACATGAAACGCTGGAGCTTTAACCTGCAGATCTATTTTCTGAATAGCCGTTACCGCCAGATCATTGAGATACAGAAGAGCGGCAGGAATATCTTACAGGATCGTACTATTTATGAAGACGCGTACATATTTGCAGAAAACCTGCACGATATGGGCCTCATGACTACCCGCGATTACGAAAACTATGAGTCCATTTTTAATAACATTACCGAATACATCAAACCGCCCGATCTGCTGGTTTACCTAAAAGCGTCAGTGCCTACGCTGGTAAATAATATCCAGCGCCGCGGCCGTGAGTATGAGATAGGTATCCGCATAGATTATCTTTCAAAACTGAACGAGAAATACGACAAGTGGATCAATAACTATAAATTGGGTAAACTATTGGTATTAGATAAGGATAACCTTGACTTTGCCAATAATCCGGAGGACCTGGGTACTATTATCCAGATGGTTGAACGGGAGATAAACGGGTTGTTTTAATTCCTTATTTGTCATTGCCGCGCTACGCTCGCAATGACAATATTTTTATAATATGAACATTCTCGGTATCATTCCAGCGCGTTACGCATCATCACGTTTTCCCGGTAAACCTTTGGTTGATATTGGGGGCAAAACCATGATACAGCGGGTTTACGAGCAGGCTAAGAAATGCGATCATTTAACAGAAGTTATCGTAGCTACAGATGATGACCGGATATATAAGCATGTAACTGATTTTGGCGGCGTAGCTGTAATGACCAGATCTGACCACCAAAGCGGTACCGACCGTTGCGCCGAGGTTGCCGCTGCGCATCCGCAACATCATGTGGTGATCAATATTCAGGGGGATGAACCTTATATCGACCCGGAGCAGATCGCTAAGCTGGCTACCTGTTTTAACTCGCCAGATGTACAGATAGCCACGCTGGTAAAACGCATAAAAGACGAGCAGGAATTGCATAACCCCAACACACCGAAAGTAATTGTCACCAAACAGAGCGAGGCGGCTTATTTCTCGCGGTCGGCCATACCGCATATCCGCAACGAGGAGCCGCAGAACTGGCTGGAGTTTTACCCTTACTTTAAACATATTGGTATCTATGGCTACCGGGCCGATGTCTTGCAGGAGATCACCCGATTGCCGATTTCTGGCCTGGAGAAAGCCGAAGCTTTAGAGCAATTGCGTTGGATTGAAAATGGCTATCGCATAAAAGTGGCCGAGACCGAGCTGGAAACTTATGCGGTAGATACGCCGGAGGATTTATTGAATCTGAAATTCTGATAAAAGAGAATCAACCCAAACCGACCGTAAAACTGATACCTCATAACAGCAGATGATCCATTTTGCGAGTGTGTATCAATTTGGATCATTTGGATCACTCTTGCTTTTCAAACTATTGATAATGAATAAATTGTATTTTTAATCCTGAATTGGTGGATCACTTTGGATCACTAAAAATGACTTATAAGTCTGATTTGGATCACGGCGCGCAGTCGTCATTATTTTATCTTACTATACAAAGCCGCCACCTTACTGCGACACTCATTAAGTAAAATAACGCCTTGCGTCAGGTTATCAATTACCTTATGCCTAAAAGCTTTATGTCGTATGTTTTGTGCTGCCTGGCGCAATAGTTCATCATTTTCATAGATCCTGAAATCGAGTACATTATAAATTTCGGCGCTGTTAAAATCGGGCAACCTGAGGTTGTCTATCTGCGGACGATTATTTAGCAGTATATTTTTCATATCCACCAGGTTTTGCTGCATGATGCGGTAGGTGTTAGGGAAGTGATGGTCTTTAAACCCACCGTGGTTTATCAGGTTGATCAGGTTGTTTTGGTTGATGATAAGCACGCCCACCTTTTTGTTAAAATTAACTGCAAATGTTTTCATGCCGATACGATCGGGCCGGCGGGCAATTATATCGGCATTGTCATAAAGTTTTGAAAATAGTTTTGACATCATATTGAGCGAGTACAGGTATCGTGCATAAGCGTCGCGATTGGACACGCGGGCAAAATTTGTTTGGGCTATTAACAAAAAAGTAAGCAGTAGCAGTGTTTTTTTCATGCAGGTTCATTTCTTATTAGTTATGTAAAAAGCAATAATTTCTCGTTTTGTTTAAATAAAATATTGTTACTGGTTATTACTCAAGGCCTTTTCAATAATTATAATTTCATCCGTCAAACCCCAAAAAAGTTCTTACTTTTGTATCCCGTACACAAACAAATGGTGCAGGCCTAAAACCGGCGCCAAAATCAAAATTCAGATGACTAAATACATATTTGTTACGGGCGGTGTTACCTCTTCGTTAGGAAAAGGCATTATCTCAGCTTCACTGGCAAAACTTTTACAGGCGCGCGGCTACAGCGTAACCATTCAAAAGTTCGACCCTTATATCAATATCGATCCGGGAACATTAAACCCCTACGAGCATGGCGAGTGCTATGTTACCGAGGACGGCGCCGAAACCGACCTTGATTTAGGCCACTACGAGCGCTTTTTAAATACGCCGACATCGCAGGCAAATAACATCACTACCGGTCGTATTTATCAAAATGTCATCAATAAAGAGCGTGAGGGGGCTTTCCTGGGGAAAACCGTACAGGTAGTTCCGCATATTACCGACGAGATCAAGCGCAATATCCGCATACTGGGCGAGGACGGCAAGTACGACATCGTGATCACCGAATTAGGTGGCACCGTGGGCGATATCGAGTCGCTGCCTTATATCGAGGCGGTGCGCCAGTTCAGATGGGAGATAGGCTCAGGTAACTCGCTGGTTATCCACTTAACACTGATACCTTTCCTGGCTGCGGCGGGCGAGCTGAAAACCAAACCTACCCAGCACTCGGTTAAAATGTTGCTGGAGTATGGTATACAGCCTGATATCCTGGTTTGCCGTACAGAGCATCACCTCAATATGGATATCCGTAAAAAGATAGCCTTGTTTTGTAACGTAAACATTAACGCGGTTATTGAATCGGTTGATGCTTCGACCATTTACGATGTACCGTTGCTGATGTTGAAAGAGCAACTGGATAAAACGGTATTGACCAAGTTAAAGCTTGCGCATAAAGTAGAGCCTGATCTGGAAAACTGGAAAGATTTCCTGGGGCGCTTAAAAAACCCGACATCCGAAGTTAAAATAGGCCTGGTGGGTAAATATGTTGAATTGCCTGATGCCTATAAATCAATCATTGAATCGTTTATACACGCCGGCGCTAAAAACGAGTGCAAGGTGCGTGTAACATATATCCCGTCAGAGACTCTAACTCCAGATAATGCGATCGATAAATTGCAGGGCTTACACGGTGTACTGGTAGCACCGGGTTTTGGCGAGCGGGGTTTTGAAGGTAAGATAGAGGCTATCCGTTATGTGCGTGAGAACAATATCCCGTTTTTTGGTATCTGTTTAGGTATGCAATGTGCGGTAGTTGAGTTTGGCCGCAACGTGTTGGGATTAAAAGACGCCAGCAGTACGGAGATGAATCCGGACACATCAAATCCGGTGATTGCCATGATGGAGGAACAGAAAAAAGTGATAAATAAAGGTGGTACCATGCGTTTGGGCTCATATCCCTGCGATTTAAAGAAAGGGACCAAGGCATTTGCCATTTACGGTCATCAGCATATTACAGAGCGTCACCGTCATCGCTATGAGTTTAATAATGAATACCTTAAGAAATATGAAGCTGCCGGCATGATTCCGTCGGGTATTAACCCCGAGAGTAATCTGGTTGAGATCGTCGAACTTAAAAATCACCCGTTTTTTGTGGGTGCACAGTTTCATCCCGAATTAAAATCAACAGTTGCTAATCCGCACCCACTTTTTATTAACTTTGTCGCCGCTTCAATGGCCTATGCGCGTAAGAAGTAAGTAATTGAGTACGAAACGATAGAAATGGATAGAAATACATTTACAGGATTATTCCTGATCATGATTATTATTTTCGGATCATTCTGGTTATTCAAACCGTCTGATGCGCAATTAAAAAAAGAGGCCGAATTACAGGCGCAGCTAAAACAAGGTAAAAAACAAGGCAGCAATAAAATAGTTAAACTTGATACCGCAAAGCTGGCTCCAAAGACGGTTGATTCGGCTGCTTTAAAGGCACCTTTTGGGTCTACACTTGAGGGTATCGAAAAGCTGGTTACTGTTGAAAATAAAGACCTGCGTATAAAGCTAAGTACCCGCGGTGGCCGCATTTATTCAGTTGAGTTAAAGCAGTTTAAAACTGCCGACAACAAACCACTGATTCTATTTGATGGCGACGCCAATAAATTTGGTTTTAACTTTGCAGCCGGTGTTGCCAATGTAAATACTAACGACCATTATTTTACACCAAGCGCTGAAGGTTTACAAGTTGCCGGGCAGGATTCGTCGTCCATCACTATGCGTTTAAGCTACAGCCCCACACAGTATATCGACTATATATACAGCCTGAAGGGCGAAGGTTATAAAGTAGGCTTTGTGATTAAAGCTACCGGCCTGGATAACGTCATTGCCAACACAAGCAGCCTTACCCTGAACTGGGAAAGCAGTTTGCACAGACTGGAAAAGAGTATGCAACTTGACCGTCAGTATTCAATGATCCAGTATTATGATACTAATAATGATTTTGATTATTTCGGCGATACTAAGGACGATATAAAAGATATTGCTGATAAAAAACTGCAATGGGTATCGTTTAAGCAGCACTTCTTCTCGAGCGTGTTGTTAAGCAAAGATGGTTTTAGCAAATCAAGCCTGTCTGTAGCTACAGATACCAGCAACCATGCCGATATTAAACAATTAAAAGCAAACTTAACGGTAGCCCGTAACAGCAATGGTACTTATCCGTTTGAGTTTTATTTTAGCCCTAACCGCTACTCGCTGTTAGCAAGCGAAGGCCATGGTTTTGAAAAACAAATTAACCTGGGTTGGGGGCCGCTTAAATATATTAACCGCGTTGCGGTTATTCCGGTATTTAACGTGCTAACCAAATTTAACTGGAATTATGGTCTGATTATTCTGGCACTAACTATCATTTTGAAATTGGTTTTATCTCCTCTTACTTATAAGTCATACCTTTCAATGGCCAAAATGAGGGTTTTAAAACCGGAAATGGATGAGATCAAGGCCAAAGTAGGGGATGATAACCCGACGCTATTACAACAAGAGTATCTCAAGCTATATAAGAAAGCCGGAGTAAACCCGCTGGGCGGATGTTTGCCGTTGGTGCTGCAAATGCCGATAGTTATTGCATTCTTCCGTTTCTTTCCGGGATTGTTTGAACTTCGGGGGCAAAGCTTCTTGTGGATGCATGACCTTTCAACTTACGACTCATTCATCACTTTTGGTTTCAATATCCCATTCCTGGGTGACCACCTGAGTTTGATGTGCGTGCTGATGACAATATCCACACTGATTTATACCTATTTCAATAACCAGATATCGGGTGTAAGCGGGCAGATGAAATATATTGGTTATATCACTCCAATTATCTTTTTGGGGGCGCTGAACGGGTATCCGGCAGGTTTGAACTATTACTACTTCCTGGCTAACATGTTTACCTTCTTACAACAATATATTATTCGTTTAATGGTTGACGACAAGAAAATCCACAGCCAGATCCAGGAAAACAAAAAGAAGCCTGAAGACAAAAAGAAAAAATCTGGCTTCGCCACTCGTATGGAAGAAATGATGCGCCAGCAACAACAGGCCCAGACGGGAGCGAAGAAAGGAAAATAGCGATTGGAGATTTAAAAATCTGGAGACGGCTTGCGATTTTCGCGGGCCGTTTTTGCTTTATTGCACACCCGGGGCTGAAGATCTGGGTTTATAGGGGCTGTTTCAAAACGCACAGCCACGGTACTATACACATGCCACCACATACCCAGTTTCGTTGCCATAGGGGCCACGTCTCTACGGTGATAAAAATTATTTAATTCAACTAAAAAAATTAGTAAAATCTGCTACATTTGAAAGGTGTACGCCATAGTAGATATAGAGACCACAGGAGGGCATGCCAGTGCTAACGGTATTACCGAGATCGCTATTTGCCTGCACGACGGTAAAAAGATCACCAGGCGTTTCAATACACTGGTAAATCCCCGCAGGGAAATACCTATTTACATTAGGGCATTAACCGGCATTACCAATGAAATGGTTGCCGAAGCACCGCCTTTTGAAGATGTAGCTGCCGATATTTATCACTTATTGCATGGCAAGATATTCATAGCGCATAACGTAAATTTCGACTATTCTTTTGTGCGATATCACTTGTCACAAGCCGGGTATGAACTGCAATGCAATAAGCTGTGTACGGTAAGATTAGGCCGAAAGATACTACCGGGGTTGCCCTCATACAGCCTGGGCAAGCTTTGCCGGCATCTGGGTATTGATAATGAAAGCCGCCACCGCGCAATGGGCGACTGCGAAGCGACAGCCGAACTGTTTAGCCTGCTGATGCGCAATGACCGGGCCGATCATATTAAACAAGCGCTGAAGCAAAACTCGAAAGAGCAGGTATTGCCGCCGCATTTACCAAAAAAAGTTGTTCAGGAACTGCCTGATGCGCCGGGCGTATATTATTTCCATGATCAAAAGGGTAAGGTAATTTATGTAGGAAAAGCCAAAAATATCAGGAAACGGGTAAACAGCCACTTTACGGGCAATAACCCCGGCCAGCAGCGGCAGGAGTTTTTAAAAAATATCCATCAGATAACCCACCAGGTTTGCGGTACTGAGCTGATTGCTTTTGTGCTGGAGGCCGTAGAAATTAAACGCCTGTGGCCGAAATATAACCGCTCATTAAAGCGTTTTGAACACGCGTATGGACTTTACATGTTTGAGGATCAGCGTGGATATATCCGTCTGGCTGTAGATAAATACCGTAAATACACCGGCGCATTATATACCTGCAATACTATGGTAGAGGGCAGGGCAATACTGAATCAGCTAATTGAAATTTTTGATCTGTGTCCCAAACTTTGTTTTATACAAAACAATACCGAAACCTGTATGGGCATTGCCAGAGACCAATGCGCCTGCACCGGCGTTGAACCTGCCGAAATCTATAATATGAAAGTAAACCTGGCTATTGCCGAGCTCAATAAAGCACTGCCAACCTTTGCTATCCGCGATGAGGGCAGGACGGATGACGAGCATAGTTGCATCCTTGTAGAAAAGGGAAAGTTTTATGGTATCGGCTACATCTCACATTATTTCCAGGTTGAAAATTTGCAGCAACTTAAGGATTACATTACCCCGTATCCCGGCAATGATTATATTAAGAATCTGGTAGCTAATTATGCTGAGAAATTCCCGCACCGAAAAGTGGTGTTTGGGTAATAACATACAAAACTTCGTAAGTATAAATGCGGCACCATAATTGGTAGACTTTAATACATCAAACTATTAAAAACTCGATTATGAACAGCATTAATCAAAATCAACCAGAGGATAATTTCAAAGACCTGAGTGGTCAGGAAGCTATAGCTAAACTAAAACAATTGGCCGAAGGTGCCGCCACCTGTTTCTTTGTAAGCAACATTAAAACCGGTTTGCCGGTATCGGCGCGACCTATGACGGTACAGGATGTTGACGACGAAGGGAACCTGTGGTTTTTAATGGCTAACGATAGTAACACTTATCATGAACTGGAAGCTGAGCCATTGGCACAATTATTTTTTCAGGGCTCAAAATATTCAGATTATCTGAATGTATACGGGCTCGTTGAGCTAAGCCGTGACAAAGAGAAGATTAAACAGTTCTGGAAAGCGACGCTCAATACGTGGTTCACTGAAGGCGAAAATGATCCGCGCATTGCTGTAGTAAAAGTTGAGCCAACTGAGGCGCACTATTGGGATAATAAAAACGGCAATGCTGTTGCCTTTATAAAACAATTGGCTGGTGCAGCTATTGGTAAAACGTTAGATGATTCAGTAGAAGGGAAACTGGATATTCTTTAATAAGAAACACGGGTTAAGAGCCCGGAATCAAGGCGGTACTTTTCACCATCTTTCATTTCGAGAGATAACGGGAAATCTTATATGCTTACTTATCGCGCGTATAAGATTCTCCTCGGTTCTCATGGAATGACAAATCGGTTTAAATGATTTGTGCTTTCTCCAGTTCTTCAGCCATTTGCTGTTGCAATTTCTTAGCTTCTTCGCGTGCAGCATCTGCAAAGTCATCATCGCTACCAGCATAAATGATAGATCGGGATGCGTTAACCAGCAGGCCGCAGTCTTTGGTCATTCCATATTGGCAAAAGTCTTGCAGGCTACCACCCTGGGCGCCAACACCCGGTACCAGCAAAAAGTTATCAGGCGCGTATTTACGTATATTGGTAAATTCGGTACTTTTGGTAGCCCCAACTACATACATAATGCGGTCGGCACCGGCCCAGGTATTTGCTTTTTTAATTACGGCCTCATATAAATAGTCGTCGCCGGTATTCAGGTATTGAAAATCTTTACTGCCTACAGACGAAGTAAGGGCCAGGATAATTACCCACCTGCCCTCATACTTTAAGTATGGCGTTACGCTGTCATTACCCATATAGGGTGTTACCGTTATAGCGTCAAAGCTCATTCCAGAGGTTGCCTCGTCAAAAAAGGCACGGGCATATTTGTCTGAAGTGTTGCCGATGTCGCCACGTTTGGCATCAATAATATTTAAGGTATCCTGAGGCAGATATTTGCTGGTAGCTACAAGGCTTTGCAAACCCTTCACGCCATAGCTTTCATAAAAAGCAGAGTTAGGTTTATAAGCAACGCAAAGATCTTTAGTGGCATCTATAATACGTTTATTAAACTCAAAAACAGGGTCGGGGTATTGTTTTAAAAACTCAGGTATCTTATCGATATCAGTATCCAATCCAACGCATAGAAATGATTTCTTCTGTTTAATCTGGTCTATCAGTTGCCGGCGTGTAATCATGCGAAATTTTTTCGAAATTTTTCTTTGCCAAAAAAACTAAAAATTAGCTGAAGTGTTGAGTAAGAAAAGATATTTTTTTAAAAAGTTTGTTTTGTTAATTTTAATGATTAGAATTGCACTGTTTTCCTTTGAGTTTTTCTTGCACTAAAGAATAATTTACATTCCCGCGTTATTTATCTTGGTATTCCTGGTTTTAACGGTGCAAAAACAAGCTGCAAAATTTCTTTTTCAAAATAACTATCTGAGCATAAACTGTAAGCCTCAAGCATAACTATTACAATAAAACCCCTTTTTGAACCCATAATTCATATCATGTCTGATACTACCGAATTGAACGACAAGCTCGTTTCTGAGTTGCGCGAAATTGCCAAAAGTTTAGGTGTTGCTGATGCTGACTCATTGCGCAAGCCCGACCTTATATCCAATATAGTACAAATGCAACAGCTTATTGAAGCTGCCAGAACTCAACAACAAGTTGTTGAAGATAACTATACACCTGCCGGAGCCAAAAAAGAAGAAGCCGGAGAGAAAAAAGTACGTAACAGGATACGTACCAGCACCAAACTAACCAAGCCTCGTGTCGAGGTTCCGTTGGATGATACCAATTTGTTTGATGTACCTGATGATGAGCCTCAGGCTGACGATACCGTGGTTAACGAAGATAGCTTACCAGCTACCGATGACGAAGGCCAATCACCACAACAGGAGGGCGAAATTGCCGCTACATCATCAGCCGATCCTGGTGTTGAGCGCCCGCAAAAATTTGAGCGTCGCGTACAGCAGCAAAAAGCTGCTGAACCGGCTATTAACCTGGATTTTGACAATGTTATTGTTAATGAAGGTGTATTGGAGATTATGCCCGACGGTTACGGTTTCCTGCGTTCATCTGATTATAACTACCTGACTTCGCCTGATGATATTTACGTATCGCAGTCGCAAATAAAATTGTTCGGCCTTAAAACCGGTGATACCGTTCGCGGTAGCATCCGCCCACCAAAAGAGGGCGAGAAATACTTTCCGCTGGTACGCGTCGAGGCTATCAACGGCCGTATACCAGCCGAGGTTCGTGACCGCGTACCGTTTGATCACCTTACACCGCTTTTCCCCTCAGAAAAGTTGCATCTGTTTACTGATCCGGGGAACTATTCAACCCGTATCATGGACCTTTTTGCACCAATTGGTAAGGGTCAGCGCGGCTTAATTGTAGCCCAGCCAAAAACAGGTAAAACCATGTTATTGAAAGATGTAGCTAACGCTATTGCTAAAAATCACCCGGAAGTATACCTGATCATCCTGCTAATTGATGAACGCCCCGAAGAGGTTACTGATATGGCCCGCAGCGTACGTGCCGAAGTTGTTTCATCGACCTTTGATGAACCGGCCGACCGTCACGTAAAAATTGCCAATATTGTTTTAGAAAAAGCTAAGCGTATGGTTGAATGCGGTCATGACGTAGTCATCCTGCTTGACTCAATTACACGCCTGGCCCGCGCTTATAATACCGTGGCCCCGGCATCTGGTAAAATATTATCTGGTGGTGTTGATGCTAATGCACTGCACAAACCAAAACGTTTCTTTGGTGCAGCACGTAACATTGAGGATGGAGGTTCACTGACCATCATCGCGACAGCGCTGACAGAAACCGGTTCTAAGATGGACGAGGTTATCTTTGAAGAATTTAAGGGTACCGGTAACATGGAGTTGCAATTGGATAGGAAATTATCAAACAAACGCGTGTTCCCCGCTATCGATATTACAGCATCCAGCACACGTAGAGACGACCTGTTGTTAGACCGGGATACCCTGCAACGTATCTGGATATTACGTAATCACCTGGCCGATATGAACTCGATAGAGGCTATGGAGTTCTTGCAGAGCCAGGTTAGAGGTACAAAAACTAACGAGGAGTTTCTGATCTCGATGAATTCGTAGTTTGGTGAGTAATTTGATTAGGTTGATTTGGTGGATGGTTGAAATTTTAAAGTAAACTGCTCACTTAATCAACCCAATCAAATCATTAACTTAATCAATTGTTATTGATTTATTGAGTTAATACTGATACCTTCATCCCTTGAAATGAAGAAGAGGGTAAAAAAGCATGTGCCTAATGCCATAACCTGTTGCAACCTGTTTAGCGGTTGTGTAGGTATTGTATTTGCCGTACAAGGCGATTTAATCACTGCGGCTTATGCCGTTTTCCTGGCAGCTATATTTGACTTTTTTGATGGATTTGCCGCCCGTGTGCTTCAATCATTCTCGGGTATTGGTAAAGATCTGGACTCATTAGCCGATGTGGTGAGTTTTGGCGTTTTACCCTCGGCAATATTATACCAATTGTTTTTGCAGGCTCCGCAAATACATGGTGTTAGTCCGTTTTTAAATTTCAGCGCATTCCTGGTAGCCGTATTTTCAATGCTCAGACTGGCTAAGTTTAATACTGATACACGCCAGGCAGAAATATTTATCGGGCTGCCCACGCCGGCAAATTCTATCTTGATAGCCTCATTTCCACTGATTATTGAGCAGCATGGCAATCTTGCAAAGTATATACTTAATCCTTACGGCTTAACGGCTTTTGTAATAGTAATGTGCGCACTGCTTGTGGCCGAATTACCACTCATGTCGCTCAAATTCAAGAACAAAGATTTTAATAAAAATATTTATCGCTATTTGCTGATGTTGTTTTCGGCAATATTGATACTATTTTTTAAATTTGTGGCTGTTCCGGTGGTTATATTTATCTATATCACCTTATCAATTGTTCAATTTAAAATAGCTAATGACAATATTGCTGGCACTCAAAAAAAGAATACTTAGCCTACAGTAGCGTCCACAAAAAATAACCCACTTCATGAAAACGTTTCAAGCTGAAATTGATGTAATGCCCAAAAAAGAAATACTTGACCCGCAGGGAAAAGCGGTAACAGGCAGTATGAAAAACCTGGGCCTTGCCGAAATTCAAAATATCCGTATTGGCAAGCACATCTCTTTACAAATTGAAGCTGATAGTGAAGAAATAGCTCGCGAAAAAGTTGAATTGGCCTGCAAAAGCTTGTTAGCTAATTTAATTATGGAAAGCTATACCTTTAAATTAGAGCAGGTTTAAGACTTAGCTTCAGCCTCTGCTTTTATTTGTTCCAGGGCTTTGGTGTTAACGGCAATCAAGGTTTGAACCTGGTCTAAATTAGCAATCAAATCCATTACATCCGGCGAACCTGATTTGCAGGCTAATTCAATATGTTGAATTAATGCCTGGCTGTTCAACATGCCAAAAAAGCCCAGCGTAGCTTTCATTTTATGTGCTGCTGCTGCAGCAGCGGGCCAGTCCAGATTTTCAAAAGCATCACTCACGTCCTTAAGCGATACCGGAGTTTGCTGTAAAAACATATCGATTGACTCAATAATAAACTCGTCACTACCATCGGCAATTTCTTGCAGTAGCGAAAGGTCAAGGTCGAAGTTTGTTAAGTCAACTGGCATATTTACAGGTTGTATCTTCAAATTTATAATTTTTTTACAATTAAGCCATCTGTCAGTTCTTTTTTAAGTTGCAGATTGGTTTTCTTTAAAACAGGGTGTACAAATTGAGGCGCCAGCTCAACCAGGGGTGCTAAGGTAAAACCTCTGTTTTGCAGGTGAGGATGCGGTACATGCAGCCCCGGTATATCAATAATATCAGCGTTGAAATATAAAATATCAATATCAATAGTCCGCGATCCCCATTTCTCTTCACGTTTCCGCCCCATTACCTGCTCAATAGACAATATTTTATCCAATACAGTTTGAGCAGGCAAATCTGTTTTTACCTCAACAACCATATTCAAATAATCGGGCTCGTCGGTTTTGCCCCACGATTGGGTTTCGTAAACAGATGATACTCTGATATCTGGCGATATATCGTACGAGATATGCATGATAGCCTGCTGCAGAGATTCTTTCCTGTCGCCCAGGTTACTGCCCAAAAGCAAAAAAACGTTATTCATTGTTGTAACAAATATTATAGACGGTGCTCTTAATATTATACCGTAGGGTTTTATTAAGTTTGCATAGATATAAATATTTATAATAGTAAATGAAGCAATTTTTCAAATTTGTGCTGGCTACAATCGTCGGCATAATTTTATCTACCATAATTATCATACTTGTTATTGTGGGACTGATAGCAGGGGCAAGCAGCGATAAAAGCGTACAGGTTGACGCAAACTCTATATTACATATTGATATAAAATATCCAATTGCCGAGCGTACCCGCAATAATCCGCTGGCTAGTCTCAACTTTTTAGGCTTGGATGGCGATAAATCAATCGGACTAAAAGACATTCTGGCCAACATTAGAAAAGCTAAAACCGATAACAACATCAAAGGAATTTTGCTGGATGAAAGCTATATGTTATCCGGCCAGGCAACAACGGAGGAGATCCGCAATGCACTTATCGACTTTAAAAAGTCGGGTAAGTTTATTATTGCTTATGCCGAGGTTTATACCAAGGGATTTTATTACCTGGCATCTGTGGCCGATAAGATTTACATCAACCCCAAAGGGATTTTTGAGTTTGATGGCTTCAGTTCGCAAATGATGTTTTTTAAGGGTGCGCTGGATAAACTGGGCATTGAAGCACAGGTAATTAGAGTAGGGACGTATAAAAGTGCAGTAGAGCCGATGATCCTGACCAAAATGAGCGATGCTAACCGTCAGCAGGTTACTTCATATGTTAATTCATTGTATAATCATTACCTGGCAGGCATCAGCAAAGCGCGTGGCGTTAATCAAGACTCATTGTTTAATTATGCCAACCAGGCGCGTATTCAGCAACCGGAAGACGCTTTGAAACTAAAGTTGGTAGACGGACTGAAATACCGTGACGAATTATTGGCCGAATTAAAAGGTAAATTAGGGGTTAAACAGAAAGATGATATTAATAGCATCGAGATCAGCGAGTATACCAAAGCCGGTAATGACGATGATACTAAAGAGGTTTCGACCAACCGCATAGCAGTAGTTTATGCGTCGGGCGACATAGCAAGTGGTGAGGGAGATGACAATAGCATAGGCTCTGAAACAACGTCTAAAGCTCTCAGAAAGGTAAGGCTCGATAATAAGGTTAAAGCCGTAGTACTTCGGGTAAACTCGCCGGGAGGCAGCTCGTTAGCCAGCGATGTGATCTGGCGCGAAGTAATGCTGATCAAAAAAGTTAAACCTATCATTGTTTCAATGGGCGACGTAGCAGCATCCGGTGGATATTATATTTCGTGTGCTGCCGATTCAATCTTTGCACAGCCAAATACCATTACCGGTTCAATAGGCATATTTGCCATCTTGCCGAACATGCAAAAACTGTTTAATGACAAATTGGGTGTTACTTTTGACGGTGTTAAAACCGGCCAGTATGCTGATCTGGGAAATACCAGCCGCCCCTTAACTGCGGCCGAGCGTCAGATTCTGCAAAATCAGATCAACCATGGCTATGATGATTTTACCAAAGCTGTGGCGGTTGGCCGCCATAAAACGCAAGCTTATATTAACAGCGTTGGCCAGGGCCGCGTTTGGACGGGCGAGCAAGCACTTAAATTAGGTTTGGTTGACCGTTTGGGTAACATTAGCGACGCTGTAAAATCTGCCGCCAGGATGGCTAAGTTGAAAAACTATAGGTTGGTAGCTTACCCTGAGCAAAAAAGTGTATTAAACAAGCTTGGCGAGAGCTTTAGCATACAAATGAAAACCCGCATGCTCAAATCAGAACTCGGCGAAAATTATCCAGTTTACGAGCAAATAAAAAATCTGACTTCGACAATGCGTACTCCGCTTGCACGTATGGAGTATGATGTGGTGGTGAAATAAGCCGATAGTCCATAGTTGATAGCTCATAGTCGGTCGTTCACGGTTTTTATGGTGTTATACAAATCATTGTTCATGTTTACAGTGATAGGTACTAATGACTATTGACCATGAACGCCATCAACGATAGCCCTAAAGCTATGAACTAAGGTAAACCTTTCGTACTTTTATCACTTAATCAACTCATGGAAAACAAAGCCATAGCCCGGAAACTTCGTTTGCTGTCGCAACTCATGGAATTACATGAGGTAAACCCTTTTAAAATAAAATCTATAGCCAACGCGGCCTTTAATGTCGATAAATTTAACGGGAAGATAGCCAGCAAAACCTTTGAGGAACTGGAGAAAATACAGGGCATTGGTAAAAGTGTTGCTACTAAAGTAATTGAGCTGGTACAAACCGGCACTATGTTGGAACTGGACGAGCTGATAGCCGGCACGCCGCCCGGTGTATTAGAAATGATGAGTATAAAAGGCATCGGCGCGAAAAAGGTGGCTGTGATATGGCGCGAGATGAATATCGAAACCGTTGGTGAATTGTTTTATGCCTGCAACGAAAACCGCCTGATAGAAGCTAAAGGTTTTGGTTTAAAGACTCAGGAGGACATTGGTAAGGCTATAGAATTCAAGATGGCCAGTACAGGCAAGTTCTTGTATGCGCAGGTTGAGCCTGAGGCAGACAGGATCATGGACAAGTTGAAATTTACTTTTACCAATCTTTTGATCGATTTTGCCGGCGAATATCGGAGACTGTGCGAGGTAGTTAATGAACTGGTAGTGATAGTAGGCGGACGCGATTGCGAAATTGTTTACCAAACCATCTTACATTCTGACCTGGCAATTGGCATGAAACCAGAGGGCGACCATATAGTTGGCCTCACTGAAAACGGTTTGCGCGTGGTGTTTTGTGTAGTTGAGAAACGTTTGTTCTTTAGAACGTTATTTATTAAAACCGGCAACGACGAACATGTGAAAACGGTGCTAAACCGCGGTGGCGATGATGCTGACCAACCAGAGAACGAAGAGTTGATCTACAAAAAAGCAGGATTGGGATTTATTAAACCTGAACTGCGCGAAGGGAATACTTTTATTGAAAAAGCGGCTGCTAACCAGCTGCCGCAATTAATATCATACAATGACTTGCGCGGAACGTTGCACAACCACAGCACCTGGAGCGACGGCGTAAATACTGTCGAGGAAATGGCGGTGTACTGTCGCGATCAGTTAAACCTGCAATACCTGGGGTTGAGCGACCATAGTAAGAGTGCTTTTTACGCTAAAGGCCTGAGCATTGAGCGCGTATTACAACAGCAGGAAGAGATTGATCATCTCAACAAAAAGTTAGACGGGTTCCATGTATTTAAAGGCATAGAGTCTGATATTTTAAATGATGGCTCGCTGGACTATCCGGACGAAATACTAAAGAAGTTTGATTTTGTGGTGGCATCCGTCCACAGTAACTTAAAGATGAGCGAGGAAAAGGCGACAGAGCGCCTGATTAAAGCCATTGAAAATCCATACACCACCATATTAGGCCATCCTACGGGTAGATTATTATTAAGTCGGAATGGTTATACTTTTGATTATAAAAAAGTGATAGACGCCTGTGCTGCTAATAACGTAGTGATTGAGATTAATTCAAATCCTTTACGCCTGGATCTGGACTGGCGCTGGCACCAGTATGCATTAGATAAAGGCGTATGGTTGAGCATCAATCCGGATGCGCATCGTAATGAGGGTTTTTTGGATATGCACTACGGTGTTATAATAGGAAGAAAAGGCGGTTTATATAAAGAAAGATGCCTGAACGCATTATCCTTACCAGAAATAACCCAATTTTTTAAAGACAAAAAGAAATAAGCCAGTGGTCATACAGCAACTTAAAGATCATCAGGAAACCATACAAAAGGTTATTGATAGCCTGGTGCCACATATTGAGCACGCCTGCGGGGTAATGACTTCAACCTTGCAGAACGGCAAGAAAGTTTTAATTGCCGGAAACGGTGGCAGTGCGGCCGACGCTCAACACATTGCTGCTGAGCTAAGCGGTCGTTTTGTTAAAAATCGTAAAGCTTTGCCTGGTATTGCACTAACTACCGATACCTCTGCCCTTACAGCAATAGCCAATGACTATGGCTATGATTATGTTTTTGCGCGACAGGTAGAGGCATTGGCGCAGCCCGGCGATTTATTTATCGGTATATCAACCAGTGGTAACAGTGAAGTTGTTTTACGGGCATTTACAACCGCTAAAGAGATGGGCTGCCAAACTTTAGGTCTTTCTGGCCGGGATGGAGGCAAGATGAATGGTTTGTGCGATCTGAATATCGTGGTTCCGTCTGATCTGACCGCGCGTATACAGGAAATGCATATCCTGATAGGCCATATACTTTGCCAGGCGGTTGATGATCTGTATTAAACCCCAAAAATCATGAGAGTAGATTTAGAACGCGCACTTTTAGAAAAACTGGGAGATCTGTCAACCATTAAAAGCAAAGTTGACTTTTGGAGAAGCGAAGGTGATAAGGTAGTGTTTACCAATGGAGTTTTTGATTTGTTACATATCGGGCATATAACCTATATGGCAAAGGCTGCTAACCTGGGCGACAGGCTGGTGGTGGGTTTAAATGCTGATAGCTCTGTAAAACGTATTAAAGGTGAGAGCCGCCCGATAAACGATCAGGCTAATCGCTCGGCTTTATTAGCCGCGTTATTTTTTGTGGATGCCGTTGTAATATTTGAAGAAGATACGCCCGCAAATTTGATCGGTACTTTGCTGCCGGATATTTTGGTAAAAGGTGCCGATTATACTATAGATAACATAGTTGGCGCCAAAGAGGTGCTGGATAATGGGGGCGAGGTTAAGACTATTGATCTGGTTGAAGGTTACTCGTCGACATCTATTATTCAACGTATTCAAAGTCAAGGTAGCTAAGGCAAATGAAGATATTGGTGATCCGTTTCAGTTCGATGGGCGATATTATTTATACAACGCCTGTTGTGCGTTGCCTGAAAAAACAGCTGCCCGATGCCGAAGTGCACTTCATCACCAAACCTGCTTTTAAATATATCTACGAGAACAACCCTTATGTCGATAAGCTGCTGTTGCTTAAACCAACGCTGTCAGAGACCATTAGAGATATCAAAGCCGAGGGTTATGATCATATTGTCGACTTGCATAATAACCTGCGTACGGCTCTTATTAAGCTGCGTACGGGCGTCCCTTCGTCAACTTACAAAAAGCAAACTATACGCAAGTGGCTAAGCCTGAAATTTAATTTAAAGCTCGTACCACCAGTACACCTGGTAGACCGTTATATGAAAGCTGCAGCAGCGCTGGGTGTTGTGAACGATAATGAACCGATAGATTATTATATCAAGGCCGCGCACCAGGTTGAGAAACTCTTGCCAGCGTCGCATCAAAATGATTTTGTGGCATTTGTTATAGGCGCTACTCATTTTACCAAACGTATGCCTAATAACAAGATTATCAGCGTTTGCAAAGAAATTAATATGCCGATAGTTTTACTGGGCGGTAATGACGTTAAAGTTAATGGCGATGAAATAGCCGCTGCTTTGGGCGAAAAAGTTTACAATGCCTGTGGTATAAGCTCGCTTGATGAATCGGTTTTCCTGGTGTCAAAAGCAAAAAAAATTATTGGTTTTGATACCGGGCTTACACACATTGCGGAAGCTTTTGAACGGCCTATTGTATCTGTGTGGGGCGGTACTGTACCCGAATTGCTGGGCGTACAGCCTTACAAAGTAAAAGAGGTGCTGGTTGCAGGCGTAGAGTTGGAGTGCCGGCCGTGTTCGAAATTTGGCTTACCTGCCTGCCCCCTGGGACATTTTAAATGCATGCGTGACATTGACGAAGGCCTGATAACGAAATTCATAAACAGTTAGCTTATATGAAAAAAGCTGTTTTGCTAACCCTGCTTATTGGAATAGTTAGTGTAAGTGCCCAGGCGCAAAAGCTTACCTATGGGGCAAAAGTTTCGGGTGGTATCGCTTATCAGCAAATTAAAAATACAGAAATACGTTCAACTGGTAGTATCAAAACCTTTAACATCAAAGGTGTAGTACAAATGCCCGTAAAAAATAATTTTTGGTTAGAAGGCGCTTTAGGCATAGTAGGCAAAGGCGGTGTGTTTTATCAGGATGCGTTAACTACAACCGTACATTTAACCTACCTGGAATTGCCGGCTGAAATAATGCGCAAATTTACCTTTACCAACCTGGGGATATTTTATTTGGGTGCAGGCGGCTATATATCGGGCGGCATTGGCGGCAAATTAGATTATGAAACACCGGGCACCAAATCGACAGATAAGCTGAAGTTTGGCGAAGATCTTGATGCCCGCAGATATGATACAGGGCTGGATTTTTCAACAGGCTTTGAGTTTCGCAATCATGTTACTTTTAACATGGGTTATAAATTGGGCCTGAATAATATTGCATCGGTACCACAACAAGATACAGGTACAAGTGTTGTACGAAACAGGGAGTTTACTATCGGATTAGGGTATCTCTTAAAATAATACTTGTTAATATGAAAAAGCTTCTTTTAATACGCCACGCTAAAGCTACTCATGAGGGCGGGTATGTTGATTTTGAACGTCCATTAAAGCCGTCGGGTTTGCGGGATGCGGCGATTATGGCAGGCAGGCTAAAAGAGCATAATATCATTCCCCAAATATTAGTTTCAAGCCCCGCACTGCGAACATTGGCTACCGCAAATGTAATTTCTGAGCATATGGGGCTGGCTAAAGCCGAAGAGATAGCAGGTATTTATGACGCCGCAGGCGACGATTTGTTGGACGTTATTACCCAACTGGATGATGGTTGTGATTTTGTAGGATTGGTAGGGCATAATCCCGCAATAGCGCAGGTGTTCTATAATTTATCGGGCCAACCGCAGGATATTTCGCCCGGTGCTGTAGGCTTAATTGAGTTCGATATTAATACCTGGGCAGACGTACGCAGTAACCGTGGCAAGTTAGTTTATTATGATTCGCCTAAAGACGAGGCCTGATTCATTAATAATTCTACCACTGCAATGTCTTCGGGAAATGTGATCTTGATGTTTTTATAGCTTCCATTTACCAGGTAGATCCTGGTGCCGGTAGCCTCAACTACGCTGGCGTCGTCAGTAAAAGTGCTGCTATATTCCTGTGTATAAGCTTTTTTTAACTGTGCAGACTGGAAGGTTTGCGGTGTTTGCACTAAATAAATCTCGTCTCGCGTAAGTGCAACAGATACATCATTTTTTAATTGACGGATAGAATCCCGGCTTTTTACAGCCGCTACACCATTGCCGTGCTCGGCGGCACTCTCATAAGCTTTATCAATGGTCTCGGGGCTTGTCATGGGCCTTACGGCATCCTGTACCGCTATAAGGCTTGGCTCGTCCGCAGAAATTAAATCCAAACCATTTTTTACCGAATGAAAACGTGTTTCGCCGCCACTTACCACCCGGTGCGGCAGACTAAAATTGTGCATTTCGCAAAGTTTTGCCCAGTAATCATGATAGGTTGATGGTAAAACCAGTATCAACTCGGGTTTCGATTGGCTGTTTTGAAAAGCAAGTAAGGTATGAATCAAAACCGGTAATCCGTTTAACAATAGAAACTGTTTAGGCATGCCTGACCCCATCCGGCTGCCTGACCCTCCCGCAACTATAATGGCGTATCGTTTTGAAATAGGAGATGTGAGATGTGAGATGTGAGACATTGTTGGATAGAGATGTATTTGAAGCGTGAGATTCTGTGTAAATATCTGATAATGCTAATAAATAAAAAACATGAATCTCATATCCAAGATAAAAAAAATGTGAGACCATTTCTGATCTCACATCTTTATCTCCCATCTCATCCCGATAGCTATCGGGAATAAAATCAGATGATCAGCATGGCATCGCCATAGCTGTAGAAACGGTATTTCTCTTTAACTGCCACTTCATAAGCGTTCATGATGTTTTCATAACCGCCAAACGCCGAAACCATCATTAATAGGGTAGACTCGGGAGTATGGAAGTTGGTGATCATTGAGTTAGCAATGCTGAATTCGTAAGGAGGGAAGATAAACTTGCTCGTCCAGTCGTTAATTGGTTTCAAGCTTTTGTTTGCAGATACTGCTGATTCGATAGCACGCATACTGGTAGTGCCTACCGCACAAACACGGCGCTTGTTTTCTATAGCTCTATTTACAACATCAGCTTGCTTTTGTTCAATAATGATCTGCTCTGAATCCATTTTGTGTTTGGTCAGATCCTCAACCTCAACCTGGCGGAATGTGCCCAAACCAACGTGTAAGGTAACTTCAGCAAATTCAACACCTTTAAGTTCCAGGCGTTTCATTAACTCGCGGCTAAAGTGCAGCCCGGCCGTAGGCGCGGCAACAGCACCTTCGTGTTTAGCAAAGATGGTTTGGTAGCGCTCTTTATCCTCGGCAGTTGCTTTACGTTTAATGTATTTTGGCAGCGGTGTCTCGCCTAAAATTTCTACGTTTCGACGAAATTCTTCGTCAGTACCATCAAACAAAAAGCGTATAGTGCGGCCACGTGACGTAGTATTGTCAACAACCTCGGCAATTAAAAGATCGTCATCGCCGAAATATAATTTATTCCCTACGCGGATTTTACGCGCCGGGTCAACCAATACGTCCCATAAACGAAGCTCTTTGTTTAGCTCGCGCAGCAAAAATACTTCAATGGTAGCGCCGGTTTTTTCTTTATTACCATACATGCGTGCCGGAAATACTTTGGTATTGTTAAGGATCATGACATCCTTGTCGTCAAAATAGTCCAGAACGTCTTTAAAAACTTTATGCTCAATTTTTCCTGAGTCCTTGTGTAAAACCATTAAGCGCGATTCGTCGCGAACGTCAGATGGGTTGTGTGCAATTAATGACTCGGGTAGATTGAATTTAAATTGAGATAATTTCATGCTTGTATTTATGAATTTTCAGGGCGCAAATGTACTAATATATTTGGTGATTACACGGATTTATTGTATAGATTACACCGATATGTTATTTGGTTACATCAACTTATGTAAAGTGTATTTTAGGTTATTAATTTATTGCTGTAACTTAACCGCAATATAAACATCTAACGTTATATAACACCAAATTTTTAAATGAGTTTACAATTGCTGTAAATCAGCCCAAAAAACTGGTGTGATCTATTATGATATTTTTAAAACTTTTTAGAGAAAGCTTTTTGTTCGCCCTTGATGCACTGCGTCAAAACAGGTTACGTACGCTATTGTCATTACTGGGCGTAACTATAGGCATTTTTACAATTATAGCGGTGTTTTCGGCTGTAGATACCCTGCGCGATAATTTGCAAAAGAGCGTTGATAAGCTAGGCAACAACAGCGTTTACGTCGAAAAGTGGCCCTGGACATCAGACGGCGAATATCCGTGGTGGAAATTTATGCAGCGGCCCGTACCCAGATTGCGTGATTTTTACGAACTGCAGCGTCGCAGCCAGACAGCCGCTGCGATTTCGTACGAAGTTAATATTGACAACCGAACCATAAAATACGGCAGTAACACTGTTGACGGCGCACAGATTGATGCCTGTACCCAGGATCATGATAAAACCTGGACGGTAGATTTTCAGGATGGCCGCTATTTTACTGAAATGGAATCGCAAACCGGAGCGGCTGTGACAATCGTTGGCAATGATATCGCCGAAAATCTGTTCCCGGCTGGTAATGCGGTCGGCAAAAAGATAAAAGTAATGGGGCGGTACGTAACTATTATTGGTGTATTTGCCAAAGAGGGTAAGGACATGCTAGGCATTTCGGCAGATAAGGAGGTGCTATTGCCGCTAAACTTTGCACGTAACTTAATCGATATACAGAACGAAAGGTATCGTCCCTCAGTTATCGTACGCGGTAAAGCAGGTATCCCAATGGCAGATGTAAAAGGCGAGCTGAAAGGCTTGATGCGCTCCATACGCAGCTTAAGCCCTAACGAAGATGATAACTTTGCACTTAATGAAAGTACGATGCTTTCTGATCAGTTGGATATTGTGTTCAAGATTATCAATGTCGCCGGTTTGATTATAGGCTTGTTCTCTATTTTGGTGGGTGGATTTGGCATTGCCAATATTATGTTCGTGTCGGTAAAAGAGCGTACTAATATTATCGGCATACAGAAATCACTTGGCGCCAAAAATTATTTTATCCTGCTGCAATTTCTCATTGAATCCATAATACTTTGCCTGATGGGGGGAATAATAGGCTTGCTGATGGTTTATCTGGGCACTTTTGTGGTTAAATGGATGTCGGGGGTAGCTATTGTGCTTTATCTTAAGAACGTAATTATTGGCATAGGTACTTCGGTAGGTATCGGTATCATTTCGGGAATCATTCCGGCTTGGTTTGCTTCCAAATTAGATCCGGTTGAGGCGATACGATCGAATTAGCGCCCTCTCTTAATCTCCCCTGTTAGGGGAGACTTTAAATTTTATTATTTTTTTATCGCTTTGTTGCCTTACAAGGAAGGTTGCAGAGGGGCTATTGTTTATAATACCTCGAGACTTTATCAAATAAAATGCCGGGGACGAAAGGCTTGCTCAGGTAATCGCTCATACCGGCGGCGAGGGCCTTGTCGTAAGTCTCGGGCATCGCGTCTGCTGTCAGCGCTATGATAGGGATAGCCGGTAATTGCTTTTTTATATTTCGGGTTGCTTCAAAGCCGTCCATAACAGGCATTTGCAGGTCCATGATAATAAGGTCGTAAGTTTTACTATTAACCATGTCTATGGCTATCTTGCCATTAAGCGCCTCATCAACTTCGGCCTTCCATTTTTTCAGGAAACGCGAGGCAATAAGCAGGTTCATCTTATTATCATCAACAATAAGTATGTTCATGCCTTCAAGGTTGGGCTTGGCATTTATAAAAGTAGGGGTAGTCTGTTTATTTTGCTCGTTATAAGGTAAGTTAAATGTAATAGCAAATGCAAAGGTAGTGCCCCAGCCCAGGCTGCTATTGACAATGATATCGCTGTTATGCAGATTAATTAGCCGTTTCGTAATAGCCAGGCCTAAACCGGTGCCTCCATGGTCGGTATTATTAAGTATAACAGGCTCTTGTGTAAACGGATCAAATATCATAGTCAGATTTTCGGGAGAGATACCTACGCCTGTATCGGAAACCGTAAATTGTATGGTTGCTTGTTTATCATTAATCTGCGTTGTTTTAAGGTTGATATCAATACGGCCTTGCAGGGTAAACTTAACGGCATTGCTAATCAGGTTATTTAATATCTGACTCAGTCGCATCTGGTCGCCAACTAAAAATTCGGGTATAGTGTCATCGATGGTAAGATCGAGCGTCAGTTTCTTCTCCGCCGCCTTTGCCGAAAAGCTTTGCCTGATCTTTTGTGCCAGCATATGTATGTTAAACTTTAGTTCGTTTAACTCCAGTTTGCCGGCTTCTATTTTATTATAGTCCAGTATGTCATTGATAATGGCCAGCAGGTTTTCGCCCGAAAATTTCAGAATGTTAAGATATTCCATTTGTTCGGGGCGGGGCGAATCAACTAAAAGCAAATTGGTAGTGCCAATAACGGCGTTCATAGGCGTACGAATTTCATGGCTCATGATTGACAGGAAATCCGACTTGAACTTTGAGGATTTTTCGGCCAGCTCTTTAGCCGAAATTAGTTCCATGGTAGCTTTTTGCTGATCAGTGATATCCTCGCCGATACTTGTTGTCTCTTTAAGCATACCATTCTCATCATAAGTCATGGTGTTTTGCCAGCTGATAATACGTTGCTCGCCATTGCGGCAAACAATAGGATTGGTATATTGTGTTGGCACGGCATTTTGGGTGAGCATATTGCCAATAACGGCCTTTAACTCGTCCGGAATAAAATTATCAAACCAGTGCATGCCGATCACATCTTTTTGGTTATAGCCCAACATGTTGGCCAGGTGCTGGTTGCAAAAAGTCACGTAGCCTTTATTGTCTAATGAGACAGCTGCCATTTTAATGGTCTCAAGTACCAGCTTGTACTTGTTTTCGCTGCGTTTGTAGTCAATTTCAACCAGTTTGTGGGCAGTAACGTCTTGTAAGGTTCCGATGATTTTGCGGGCGCTACCATCTTCGTTACGTATTACCTTGCCAATAATAACACTCAGATACTTAATGTTATTGTCGGGTGTATTAATGCGGAAGACACAGGTATAATTTGGTATACTGGCAGCGCTTTTATACAGATGCTGTAAAATGAATTTGTCGTTTCTGTGAACGTGTTTGAGTAGAAAACGTTTAATGCCCATGAACTGCAACAGGGCAGGATCAACCTCAAAAATGTGGATGACTTCGTCAGAATAGCTGAAGGTTTTATTAGGAATATGCCAATTCCAGTTACCTATCTTGGCGATAGTCTGCGCTTCAATCAATTCAGTACGGCCCTTGCGGATAGCTTTTTCTGATAATTTAATATCGGTAATATCTTGTATAACACCCGCTATCCTTTTTATGATGCCATCATCATTTAACACTTTATTGCCGATGATTATGCGTATATATTTCAGGCTACCCGCGGGGGTAATGAGCTTATGATCATATTCTTTCCTTCCTGATGTGGCAATGGTTTTTAAAAAAACGGTGCATTCCTCACGGTCATCAGGGTGTACCAGGCTGATATAATAATCAAACGGCTCAATATCTTTCGGAAACCCATTTGCTTCCAATATTGAAAGCATATTATCAGATAAATAAGTATCTCTTGTAGCAGCCTCATATAACCAGTTGCCTATTTTGGCAATAGATTGAGCTTCAAGCAATAATAGTTCTTTTTCTTTCAGCGCTTCCGAAGCGTGGCGTTGCTCGGTAATATCTTCCAGTGAAGCCGATATGCGGTGTGTATAATTACCTTCGCGGTCGAAAACGGGTGTTATCCTGGCATTTAACCAACGCCCGGTGCCAAAATCAGACAAGTACTGTAATGATGTCGGTTTGCGGTTGGCAATAACATAGTCAAGCGCTTTATTAAATTTTTCGGTTTTTTCCGGCGTTAATATATCTCCTACCTTTTTGCCTATCAGTGATTTTGGATCAACAACACGTTCCTGAAATTCATTGAACCAGGCGTTAAGACAAACTTTGTCTTCATTAAATTCAAAGATGATATCGTCAAGCGAATTAATAAGCGAGTTAAGCTGTTGTGAGTTGGGTTGTTGTGATCGGTCGGGAAGGCCTGTGATGTATTGTTTAACTGCGTTCCTGATATGCCGTTTATAGGTGGCTGTCATCCAGATAGCCATAACCAGTAAAACTACCAGGGGCATGCCTATACTATAATAAAACGATATTAGTAACATAGGTCCGCAGGTAATTGCCATTAAAAAGATAATTTACAAAATGATTACGACTACGAATATACCTAAATGCTAAGTTTTGACGAAATAGTTTAATAAGACAACTTTTTTACAATTTCACAACCGCAGGTACGGCTGAATTATACGCAGATTGTATATATTTGTTGCACATACTAACAATCTTTCTATGTCTGCATCAGCACAACTAAAAATAGGCGATAAAACATACGATCTTCCGATAATTGAAGGGACAGAAGGCGAAAAAGCTATTGATATTTCAAAATTAAGGGATCAAAGTGGTTTAGTAACGCTTGATATTGGGTATAAAAATACAGGCGCCACCCAAAGTTCAATTACTTTTTTGGACGGCGAACAGGGTATTTTGAAATATCGCGGTTATCCTATTGAGGAGCTTGCCGAAAAATCGACTTTTATTGAGGTTGCTTATTTGCTGATCTACGGCGAACTGCCTACGGCACAACAACTGAATGATTTTGAATACGAGATAAGTCGCCACACGCTGGTGCACGAGGATATGAAGAAGTTTTTCGACGGCTTCCCATCTCATTCACACCCTATGGGCCAGTTGTCATCACTGGTTTGCTCGCTCTCTGCTTTTTATCCGGAATCATTAAAGCCAAACCAAACTAAGGAAGAGCTTAATCAGAGCATTATCAAAATGCTGAGTAAAATGGCTACCATAGTTTCCTGGATTTATAAAAAGTCATTAGGTCATCCGGTGATGTATCCGCTTAATAAGTACGATTACGTAACCAATTTCCTGAACATGACCTTTGGCCAGCTGACCGAAGATGTACAGATAGACCCGGTTGTAGTTAGTGCTATGAATACCTTATTGATATTGCACGCAGACCATGAGCAAAATTGTTCTACATCTACTGTACGTATTGTGGGGTCGTCCGAGTCGAACATTTACGCTTCTGTATCTGCCGGTATTTCTGCGCTTTGGGGGCCGCTGCACGGTGGTGCTAACCAGGCGGTTATTGAGATGCTGGAGAAGATCAAAGCAGACGGCGGCGATACAGACAAATGGATTGCAAAAGCAAAAGATAAAAACGATCCTTTCCGTTTGATGGGCTTTGGCCACCGGGTTTATAAGAACTTTGATCCACGCGCCAGGATCATTAAGAAAGCTTGTGATGATATCCTCGAAAAACTGGGTGTCAATGATGAAGTGTTGGAGATAGCCAAACGCCTGGAAGAGGTGGCGCTGAAAGACCCGTACTTTGTTGAACGTAAACTGTACCCTAACGTCGACTTTTACTCGGGTATAATTTACCGTGCTCTTGGTTTCCCTACCGATATGTTTACTGTGCTGTTTGCACTAGGCCGTTTGCCGGGATGGATTGCGCAGTGGAAAGAAATGAAAGAGAATAGAGAACCAATCGGCCGGCCGCGTCAAATATATATTGGCGCCGTTACCAGGGATTATGTTCCGATTGAGAAACGATAAGCTGAATTTAACGTTCTAAGCCTCCGAATATCGGGGGCTTTTTTGTTGTTTGATACCGCAAAGTGTTTCACAAAAAAGTGAAACACTTTGAAACAGTTGAAACACTTTTCGTGTTAACTAATTGACAATAAGCTATTTGTAAAAAACGAGTGAAACACTTTGAAACAGTACAAATACTTTAGGCAAATACCATTAAGTGTCTGAAAATAAATAGCTTATGGTTATTTTTGACTTTTTGACCAAATGAAGTGAAACATCTAAAATGAAACACCTCAAATTAATAACCCGGCCTAAAAAAATTACTGTTTTTTAAAACATAAAAAATGGCCGGAATTTCTTCCGGCCATTCGTGCCATTTAGCGGCCCTTTATATATCAAAGATTAATCTTCGCCATCCTGGGTGCCATACAGGTAAGTCTCGGTATTGCTTACTGGCAGCGTAACGCTGTCGCCGCGGCTTATTTGCCACCAGAAACGCTGACGTAGCTTTTCATGGTTGCCAATCTCGTTCATGCTGTCAGAGTCATACAATCGGCCGTTGATCATCACATACTTGATGTTATTGCTGTTGCGGATATCATCCAGCGGATTTTGATTCATCACAATGAGGTCGGCAAGTTTGCCTCTTTCCAGCGATCCTATCTCTTTCTCCATGCCTAAATAAGCCGCACCGTTAATAGTTGCGCAGCGGATCACCTGTAACGGTGTCATGCCGCCCTGTGCCAGCATCCACATTTCCCAATGGGCACCTAAACCTTGCAGCTGTCCATGCGAGCCGAGGTTCACTTTGGTGCCGCCATCGGCAATTTGTTTTACGTATTTTGATACTTCGATATGGCCATATTCGCCATACTCAGAAGTGGTGCGGCGGCGCGAGCGTGCATCAACAATTGATCTTGGTGTGAAGTTAAGTAAATGCGCATCTTTCCAAACTTCGGTACGGTCATACCAATAGTTTTCGCCGAATTGCGTACCATAACTTACAATAAGCGTAGGGGTATAGCCGGTTTTGCTATCGTTCCATAGTGTTTTAACATCCTTATAAACCGGCCATACGGGGATGTTGTGCTCAATGCCGGTGTGTCCGTCCAGGATCATGTTCATGTTGGTAAAGAACGTTGAACCACCCTCAGGCACCACCTGCATCTGCAATTGGCGTGCAGCCTCTATGATCTCCTGGCGCTGCTCGCGGCGTGGTTGGTTGTAGCTCTTTACCGAGAATGCGCCCACATCCTTTAAGCGGCGCAGGGCAGCAAGCGCATCATCCAGGCTATTGATCACCACCTTGAAATCGCCATCGGCACCATAAAGCACTGAGCCGGTCGAGTAGACGCGGGGGCCTACCATGCGCCCGGCCTTCAGCATTTCAGACTGGCTAAACACCATCTCGGTATTACTTGACGGATCATGCGCTGTAGTTACGCCATAAGACAGGTTGGCAAAATAGTTCCAGTCCTGTTGCGGCGAAATACCGTCCGGGCTTGGGTGCAGGTGTGCGTGTACATCAACAATACCCGGCATAATGGTTTTACCCGGGATATCATAAACTTTAGCATCCTCTGGTACCTGTACATCGTCACTTTTGCCTATGGCCAGTATTTTGTTATGATCTATAACGATGGTGCCTTTCTCAATCACCTGGTCATCTTTCATGGTTATGATGCGGGCATTGGTAAAGGCAATCTTACCGTCAGGTACATCTGTTTTTAATTTCAGGTTGATGTCAATTCCGGCCGTATCCAGCGGCGGCGGAGTGCCGTCGACAAACGGAAATGCGTTGTGAATGTCGCGGGTGTAATATTTGGGGCCAAGTACCCATATTAGTTTCTGGCTGTCTTTACTCCAATGTAATGAGGTGCCGGCATCTTTAGTCAGCTTGTTAAGCGGTAAGGCTTTATTACTAGCCGATAGGTCTTGCGGGTTGCCTGAACTTACCATTGGTGTTACGTAGCAATTAAACAGCTCTGTAAACGCCACCCATTTACCATCAGGGCTCGGGGTAAATTGCGTAGCATAAGTTGATGTATAAAGTGTACGCTGGTTGCCGCCATTGGCATCCATCACCTTAAAAGCTTTTTTACCGCCCTCGCGGCTTTGATAATAGATCTTACTGTCATCTGCCGAGAAAGTAGGGTTGAGGCCATTGTCAATAATAAGGGTCGGTTGACCGCCACCGGCCGGGATGGTATAAATGCCAGGGTTAACACCAAACGCAAAGCCTAACACCTCATTACCTTCGCCCCGGCGATAAATAATTTTATCGCCGCGATTTGAGAATTTCGGTGTATAATAGTACCCCTTGTCCGCAGTAATGCGGGTTACTACATGAGTAGTAAGATCGACTGTATTGATCGAGGCTTTCAGCGCATCATTCCACGACACGTAAACCAATTGCTTGCCATCCGGACTGAAAGATGGATCATATTCAAAGTCAGTTAACGTATCAATACGGGTAGGCACGCCCGACGGCAGGTCTTTAGTATAAACATAACCCGCTGCATTGAAAGCTATTTTTTTGCCATCAGGCGATGTAGTTACCTGGCGGATCATCCGGGCGGTAAACTCTTCCTGGAAAACGCGTTGCGGAAAATGCAGCGCATCGGTAATAGTTTGTTGCGAGGAAACTTCAAACGGAATTTGTACAGCCTGTAACGAGGTTATATCCAGGTTCCAGATCTTTCCTTTGGCATAAAAAACAATGTTCCTGCCGTCAGGCGTCCAGGAAAAGTTTGGATATACACCAAAAATAGCCCAGGTTTCCTGCTGGTCGTGCGACAGATCATCATAAATTGGCCACTCTTCGCCGGTGTCCAGGTTGTGCAGATACAGCACAGATTTTAAACGCACGCGTTTAACAAAAGCTAATAATTTGCCATCGGGAGATATCTGCGGACGGCAGGCGCCGCCTGCATCGCCGGTCACAGTTTCAATTTTGCCGGTTTCGCGGTTTAACCTTCTGATGGCATATATACCCGCGTTAGGGTCTTTGCTGTATTCAAAGCTGGGGCCGGGTGTCATGTCCTCGCTCCAATAAATATATTTATTGTCAGGCGATACGATAGGTTCGCCGGCATCCTGCTGGTCGTTTTTGCGTTTGGTAAGTTGTATACCATCACCGCCATTTTTGTTGTAAAGCCACATTTCGCCCGCACCTAAAGAGCGGGTACCTGTATAATGTTTGCGTGCAACCAGGTATTGGCCGTCGGGTGTCCAGCTGGCATTGTTGAGCAGTCTGAAAGATTCCTTAGTGATTGAATGTTTGTTGCTGCCGTCGGCATTCATTACCCAGATATTGTCACCACCTTCTTTATCGCTGGTGTATGATATCAATTTACCATCGGGGCTGTAACGGGGCTGTACCTCGTACGATTTACCGCCTGCCAGTAAAACAGCTTTACCGCCGGTGATAGGCACATTATAAATATCGCCCAACAAATCAAAAACAACGGTTTTGCCGTCAGGGCTAACATCAAGGTTCATCCAGGTACCTTCGTCAGTCTTAATAGTAACCTTCTTTTGGTCTCCCGGCGGGGCCTCAACATTCCACTTTGGAGCCTGCGCCTGTACGGCACCGGCCACCACTAAAAGTATAGAAGTTAGTTTAAATAGCTTCATTAGTTTGTGTGTTTACAACCGCTAAGTTAAAACTATTAGCGCATTTTAGGTTATTCCTGCTTAAAACCCATTATAATTTTAATAGTTTTGACATTGTCAGGATTAAAATGACTATACAAGAAATACTCAAAACGTACTGGAACCACGACGCCTTCCGGCCCATGCAGGAGGATATCATTCAATCTGTATTGTTAGGGTATGATACGCTGGCGTTATTGCCAACCGGCGGAGGTAAATCGGTTTGTTTCCAGGTGCCGGCCATGGCCAGGGAGGGGATATGTATCGTGGTGTCGCCGCTGATAGCGCTGATGAAAGACCAGGTAGAAAACCTGAAACAAAAGGAAATTGAAGCTGTGGCTATAACAGCAGGTATGAGCAAGCGCGAAATTGATACAGCGTTGGATGCCTGTATATATAATAACGTAAAGTTTCTCTATCTGTCTCCTGAGCGGTTGCTGTCTGAATTGGTGCGTGAGCGTATTAAATATATGCGGGTTAATCTGTTCGCGGTTGATGAAGCGCACTGTATTTCGCAATGGGGATATGATTTCAGACTTGCCTACCTGCATATTGCCGATCTGCGCGAAATACATCCGGATGTGCCTGTATTGGCATTAACGGCTACGGCTACAGCCCAGGTTAGGCAGGATATTCAGGATAAGCTGCTGTTTAAAGTTAGCCAGGTTTTTCAAAAAAGCTTTGAACGTAAAAACCTGAGCTACGTGGTGCAGAATGAGGAGAATAAATTCAGAAAGCTGCTGGATGTTCCCAAAGGGGTTAAGGGCAGCGGTATTGTTTATGTTCGCAGCCGACGCGAGTGTGCCGAGATAGCTAAATTTTATAATGATAACGGTATTGGTGCCGATTTTTATCATGCGGGGCTGACGCCCGACGAACGCTCGAAAAAACAGGAAAGCTGGAAACAAAACGCTACCCGTATTATGGTAGCCACTAATGCTTTTGGTATGGGGATTGATAAACCCGACGTGCGGTTTGTAATTCATAAAGACCCGCCCGAAAGCCTCGAAGCTTATTACCAGGAAGCCGGCCGCGGCGGTCGTGATGAGAAAAAGGCTTACATTGTATTATTATATAACAATGCCGACCATGCGCGGCAGGAGAAAATATTTGAATTAAGCTTTCCTTCAGTAGATGAGATTAAGCGGGTTTATCACCAGTTGTCCAGTCACTATTCGATAGCCTACGGAGCAGGCGAGGGGCTGAGCTTTGATCTGGACTTAGGGGCGTTTTGCAATAAATATCAGCTGGATGTGATCAAAACGCTTAATGCCTTGAAATTTTTAGAGCAAAGCGAATACCTGTCATTCAGCGAGAGCGTGTTTTTGCCATCGAGATTCAGATTTGACGTGCCGCACGAGCAGCTCTATAACTTCCAGATACAAAATGCCGGTTGGGACGCCTTTATAAAAACGTTGCTTCGATCGTACGGAGGGGCGTTTGAGAGCTATGTGCGTTTGAAGGAGTTTGATGTGGCCCGCCGTGCCAACCTTAGTGTGCAGCAGGTTATTGAAGGATTAAAGCAACTGCAGGACTTTAATGTGCTTACCTATCTGCCGCAGAATGATCAGCCGCAGGTTACTTATTTAAGGCCGCGCCAGCAAAGCAAAGAAGTTTACATCGACAAAAAATATATAGCGCAGCGCAAAGCCACTTATCTTAAAAAAATGGAAGCTGTGTTTGCCTACTGCACCCGTAAGCAATGCCGCAGCCAACAGTTGTTGGCCTATTTTGATGAGCCGGATGCCGAAAAATGTGGCGTGTGTGATGTTTGCCTTGAAAAAAAGCGCCGACAAAGCGTCACGGATGTAGTAGAAGACATTACCAATGAAGTGGCGCAACTGCTAACCGCCGATGCGCTGAATATCAGCACCCTTATATCATCTATAAAAACGGGCGGCGAAAAAGAGCGCCTGGATACTATCCGTTTGTTGCTGGACGCCGGTAAAATCAAGTTCAACGGCGAGTTTTATTATCTTTAAAGAATCACTTAGACTTATAATATTGCTGAAAGTCAGCACTTAATTGTCATCCCTCAATAATTTTCTTTCCGTTTTCACCGACACATAATGGGCGTTCACCGGGTAAAAAGGGCATTGTGTCGTTTTTACACTATCTGGCCGTAACCTTTTGGGTTTGGTATAGTCTTATGGATGTATCTAAAATATTAAAAAAGAAAATTCACAACAAAAAAATAAGATCATGAAAACCAGAATAGTAACTCTTATCACACTGTTAACCGTAGTATTAGGAATATCAGTAAGCAGCGCAGCAACCATAAATAATAATATTACAGAAACCCCGGTACTGGTTGCAACCAACAATATTAATAAAATCGAAGCTTCAGGAAACGTTGAAGTTTATATAACCAATGGCGACAACGACCAGGTAAAAGTTTATGATAAATATTACGCAAAAAACGCACTGGTACAAGACAAAGACGGTGTGTTGCGCATAGCATCATACAGCGGCGACAAACTGGTAGTTTTAGTAACTGTAAGCAATTTACAAGCAATTACAGCTTATGACAATGCAACTATAAAATCATACGGTAAACTGTCTTTAATTGATTTAACGCTGGTGTTAAATAATCAGGCATCGGCTCAATTAAACTTTGATGCCCTTAATGCCAACATAACTTTAAATAACCGCGCAAAAGCGCAACTTTCAGGCAGCGTAGTTGATTATAACTTAGCTTATAGCCCGTCGTCTACTTTAAACAAAACAGATCTTACGGTAATTAATGTAGGCGGCAAACGTACAGCCGCACCTCAGGCCGAAGAAAAAATAGCAAGTTTATAAAACATCCGCACACTTTTGCAAAAGTTCTATATATATTTTAATAAAAACAGGAGCTAACAACTCCTGTTTTTATTTGTAACTTCATTTATAACTATTGTAAACCATTTATAAATACCATGAAAAAAGCTTTTCAAACTGCAGTGGTCCTGTTTGGCGGGATATTTTTAATGACATCATCCTGCAAAACCGAGTGTTTAAGAGGATCTGGCCATGTGGTTACAGAAAAGCGCAAGGTTGCTGATTTTACTAAGCTCGAGATATCAGGCGCATACGATATAACCCTGGTGCAAGATAGCACGTTGGCTGTCTCGGTAGCCGCAGACGACAATTTACTCAAAGAAATAAGTACCGATATAAGCGGTGGCGAATTAAAAATTAAAACCGGTAAAAATATTTGCCCGAGTAGCGGGATTGCGGTGACCATTGGCGTACATGATTTGCAGGAGATAGAAGCATCGGGCGCAGTGAACCTTAACACCCGGGGTAAATTGGTAACTAAGAATCTGGCGCTGAAACTATCGGGTGCTAACAAGCTCAGCCTGGAACTTGACGCAGCTAATGTAACTACCACTGCCAGCGGCGTTTCTGAGCTTAACCTAAAAGGCCAGGCCAGCTCGCATGTTGTTAACCTGGATGGCGGCGGTAAAGTACACGCTTTTGATTTTATAGTGGGTAATTATGACCTGCAAACATCAGGTGCGAGCGAGTTTGAGATCAACGTTTTGCATGAACTTACAGTGAACAGCAGCGGCGCATCGTCTGTTAAATACAAAGGCAATCCGGCAGCTATAAATAGCAAGAAATCAGGTGTTTCTACAATTACAAAAGTTGATTAACTTTATACTGTAAACCGGCAGTAATTTCTCTTAAGGCTTTGCTGCAAAATTATTTATCACAATTTCATGAAAAAAGTAACAAAGATTATTGCCTACGTGGTAATATTTGCAGTAGTGCTGGTTATTGCCGGCGCTTCTTACGTAACCCTTGCGCTGCCGAATGTCGGCGAACCCGAAAACATTAAAGTTGATATCACTCCGCAGCGCGTAGCTCACGGCAAATACCTGGCCACCAGCGTGCTGTTGTGTGTTGATTGCCACTCGCGGCGTAATGCGACACTATTTGCCGGCCCTATAGATACCAATAAGCTGGGCATCGGCGGCGACAAGTTTACAGCTAATGAGGGTTTCCCTGGCAATGTTACTGTGCCAAACATTACTCCTTACAATTTAAAAGACTGGACAGATGGCGAGTTGTTCAGAGCCATAACCACCGGTCAGCGTAAAAATGGTTCAGCTATTTTTCCGCTGATGCCCTGGCCATACTACTCAAAATTGGACAGAGAGGACATTTATGACGTGATAGCGTATATCCGTACATTAAAGCCTATAAAAGCTGATTATCCGAAATCTACTTTAGATTTCCCGCTGAATATCCTGGTGCATACCATGCCGCAGAAGGCCACACTGGGTAAACGCCCCGACCCGAGAGATACCGTACGCTATGGCGGGTACCTGGTACAATCGGCTGCCTGCCAGGAGTGCCACTCGCAGGATAATAAAGGCGAACTTATTGCCGGGTTGCAGTTTGGCGGTGGTAAAGAGTTTGTGGCTAACGGGCATAAGATACATTCAGCTAATATTAGTCCGGATATGACTACAGGTATTGGCAGCTGGAGCAAACAAGCATTCATTACCCGTTTTAAAACATTTAGAGACCCGGGTAAAGCGCGGCCTGTTGGCAAAAATGAATTTCAGACCATTATGCCATGGTATAATTATGCCAGAATGAGCGAAGGCGATCTGGCATCTATTTATGCTTATTTAAGAACTGTGAAGCCGGTTAAAAACAGTGTGGCAAAATTTGTGGCCGATTAAATCTATTCACAGATTGAAAAACAAAAAGCCCGTGTCAATTGACACGGGCTTTTTGTTTTATCAATGTTTTATTATTTGTATAGTCTCAATTCCTCTATTTGCATAGCATTACCAAATGTGCTTATAATTCTCCATTGGTACATAGAATATGGTTTCGGATTAGCGATCGGATAGTAAAAGAACCGTTTGTATCTTGTTGCAGACTGTCCAATTGATTTTAGATAATCAGCAAAGCCTATAGTAAGGGTTTGATGATCAACTATATCCCAGGTATTGCCGTCGTTTGATGCTTCAAGTACCCATTCCTTAGGGTCGCGTGTGCTCTCTGAGTCGTTACCGTTTTCAATGGCGTATAACTTAACGGTAATAGGATACGCAAACTGCAACTGAAATATCTGAGGTACCGGAAATGCGGCGTAAAAACCAAATTTAGTATCCGGGTTACCATCAATCAATTTACTTGCGTTTTCGTTGGCGTTGCCTGTGTTATCGTTAGTAGATGACCAATTTATGCGCGATTGAGTAATGTCGGTAACTATACCCTCAGTAGTAACGTTTCTGCTAATAGTTACCACGCTTCCTTTGTCGGTAGTAGCAGTTACTGAAAAACTATTAAAGCTGCCAAAAGCAAATGAAACTACCGGATTAAGATCACTGCTGGTAGTTTTAGTCACAACACTGGTAGAGGGGTCAACAGCGTTAAAAGTCCATGCTATAGACTGAATGTTGCCTTTTACATTCGCGTTGAATTTAAGTTGTCCGTCTACACCGGTCTTAGCTGTGCTTATTTGCATTACGCTGTCTGGCGCAATATTAATCACAACTTGTTTATGAGAGGTCTGCCCGGTTTTTGAATAAGTTTCCAGATCTACTACATATTGACCTGTCGCCAAATAAGTATGCGATGGGTTGGTATCAGTTTTTAGGGTGTCATCACCAAATCGCCACTCTAACTTACTGAAGTTTTCTGCAAGACTGTTAAATTTAAAAGTGAAGCCATCGTTAGCATCAGGAGTTACGGAGAAATCAGAAATCGGGTTTTTAATTTCCGGATCGCTTGGTACCGTAACGGCCGTGTTTTTCGCGCACGATGCAATAAAGCCCGCGCAAAACAGTACGGCCAGTGGTTTTAAGAACTTTTTCATAGGTGTTAGTTTTTTAATGTACATAGTAAAAGCATTTATTAATATTTGTTAAGTTGGTTTCAAAATGATATACTACCGTTAAATCCTTGTTAAAAAAGAAAAATAAGGGCAATAGCCAGACGTAAATTCTGCTTTAAGAATAGATCAAATTAGGAGAGGGGGCGATATGCTTTGTGATCTACCGGTTAGGCAAATGTTAAGAATAACACGCCAATATTAACGACATGTTTTGGTATAATGTATATAATTTTTATTTATAACAAGATAATTACACAAGCATTAGAATGAGATTAGGCTATGAAATTTGATAAGGTTTAACATTACGTTTTGATTTTCTTATAGTTACATCTGACGTCTGCTTAATTAAAAATAATTAGTACCTTTGCACCTCTAAATTTATGGCCCGGTTTTGACGGGCTATAACGCAGGTACTTGAAAATTAAATTATCCACTAAACATGAATATTACACAGGAAAAGATCGATAACCTGAATGCGGTGCTGAAAGTAAACATTGAACCCGCTGATTATGAGGCACGTGTTGAAAAGGCGATTAAAGATCACGCTAAAAAAGCAAAGATGCCAGGTTTTCGCCCGGGGATGGTTCCACCGTCGCACATTAAAAAAATGTATGGCAAAAGTATTTTGGTTGATGAGGTGAACACCTTATTGTCAGATACATTAAACAACTATATTTCTGAGCAAAAGCTTGAAGTATTGGGCCAGCCATTGCCAAAGCTGGACGATAAACAGGAATACAACTGGGACTTTGCCGACAATTTTGAATTTAATTATGAAATTGGTTTGGCGCCCGAATTTAATATCGATTTTTCATCAAAGGATAAACTGACGCAATACATCATTAAAATTGATGACGAAACCCTTGCCGAGCGTGTTAAAAATATCCGCAGAAGCTATGGCAAAATGACAAACCCTGACGTATCGGCAGAGGATGATGTGTTATATGTGCAATTAACACAGCTTTCGCCTGATGGTTCTGTTTTTGATGGAGGCATAAGCAATACAACATCAGTAAGATTAGAGCAGATCAAAGACGAGAAAATTAAAAAGTCATTGACCGGTGTAAAAAAAAACGATGAAATAACACTGGATATCCAGAAAGCCTACGGTAACGATGCCCCTAAAGTTGCTGCCATTTTAGGTATCGACGAAAGCGAAGCGGCTGATTTAAAATCGAACTTTAAACTAACCGTTAAAAACGTAAACCGTTTAGAAGAAAGCGATCTGAACCAGGAGTTCTTTGATAAATTATTTGGTGCAGGAGTGGTTACAGACGAAGCCGGTTTTACAGCTAAAATAACCGAAGAGCTGGAAATGATGATGAACCAGGATGCAGAACGTAGATTGCAGAACGATATCTATACTTATAGCATAGACAAAGTTCAGTTTGAATTACCTGATGATTTCCTGAAACGTTGGTTAAAAGCTACCAATGAGAAACTGACCGACGAGGAGTTGGAAGGTGGTTACAAAGACTTTGCTCAAAACCTGAAATGGACTTTAATTGAGAACAAGATCATTAAAGATAACGGTATCGAAATTAAGTATGAGGAAGTTTTTGCAGCCGCAAAACAGAGCCTTGACGCACAGTTTAGAATGTATAGCCCATCGCCGTTAACAGAGGAGCAATTAGGCCAGTACACCGTACAATACCTGCAAAACAAAGAGAATGCTAATAAAGTATTTGACGAAGTAAAAGCCCTTAAAACAATTGATCATATTAAGAGCGTAGTTACTTTGGATAAAAAGGAAATACCTTACAACGAGTTTAAAGAATTGAAGTAAGATATACTCGTTACTTGATAAGAAAAAGCATCCTCGAACAGGGGATGCTTTTTTTTTATAAAAAATCAGCAGATATTTCGAGCGAAGCGAGGAATCCATCCAAACCTTAGGGTGCGCGTGTATAGATTTCTCCCGCTGGTCGAAATGCTAAGTGTGAAAGGAGTGCTGGCATTAGTATTTTTACTTTTTCCAAACTTTATAATTTAAAATATATTCAACTAAAAACTATATTTATCGCGGGCAAGCCCGCATCACAACAAAAAGCAAATACATATACACATGAACAGTAACCCAGATAAAAACGAATTCAGAAAATATGCTGTTAAACATCATCGTATCAGCAGTACTTACGTTGATAAATTTATCGGCGGTGTAAATAGAAGCAATCTGCCAACAGGCATTGCTTCGGGCGTCACCGGCATGACACCATACATCATCGAAGAACGCCCAATGAACATAGCCCAGATGGATGTGTTCTCGCGTTTGATGATGGACCGTATCATTTTCCTCGGCGACGCCATCTATGATCAAAATGCTAATATTGTACAGGCGCAGCTCTTGTTCTTACAATCGGCTGATGCTAAACGCGACATTCAAATTTATATCAACTCGCCGGGCGGCTCCGTGTATGCCGGCTTAGGTATTTATGATACCATGCAGTTTGTATCAAACGACGTTGCCACCATTTGCACCGGTATGGCTGCATCAATGGGCGCCGTATTATTATGCGCAGGTACTGAAGGTAAGAGAGCGGCGTTGCCACACTCAAGGGTGATGATTCACCAGCCGTCGGGCGGTGCGCAAGGCCAGCAATCTGATATCGAGATCACTTACCAGGAGATCACTAAATTGAAAAAAGAATTATACCAGATCATTGCCGACCATAGCGGCGCACCGTTCCAGAAGGTGTGGGATGCGTCAGACCGCGACCATTGGATGATTGCTGAAGAAGCAAAAGAATTTGGTATGGTAGATGAAATTTTAAAAGGCAGTAAAACAAAATCAAAATAATTTGATTAGGTTAATTAGTGGTTGATTAAGTTGATTAAGATAATGGGGTAAAATTACTCACTATCTTAGTTAACTTAATCAACCATTCACCAATTGCTTTATATAAAGCAATTGCTTAATTTTGCTATTAACAAGATATCACAATGAATAAAAACAGTAAAGAGATAAGGTGTTCATTTTGCGGCGCTGGTAAGCAGGATTCACTGATGCTTATAGCGGGGTTGGATGCACATATTTGTGATAAATGTGTTAATCAGGCTAATGAGATATTAGCCGAGGAACTGAAAGTGCGCAAGGTGAAAGCCTCGCCAACATCACCGGCAATATTAAAACCCGCCGAAATAAAATCACACCTGGATCAATATGTAATTGGCCAGGACGATGCTAAAAAGATTTTAGCCGTTGCTACTTATAACCACTACAAACGCTTAAACCAGCGTATTGACAAAGATGAGGTTGAGATTGAAAAATCAAACATCATTATGGTGGGCGAAACCGGTACCGGTAAAACCTTGCTGGCTAAAACGCTTGCGAAAATATTGAACGTTCCGTTTTGTATATGCGATGCCACCGTATTAACTGAGGCTGGTTATGTAGGCGAGGACGTCGAAAGTATATTAACCCGTTTATTGCAATCGGCCGATTACGATGTAGCCACCGCCGAGAAAGGTATTGTATACATTGACGAAGTTGACAAAATTGCCCGTAAAAGCGACAATGCCTCTATAACCCGCGACGTGAGCGGCGAGGGCGTACAGCAAGCCTTATTAAAAATATTGGAGGGTACTATGGTTAACGTACCACCACAAGGTGGCCGTAAACATCCCGACCAAAAAATGATAACCGTTAATACCAGCAACATCCTGTTTATCTGCGGTGGTGCGTTTGATGGTATTGAACGAAAAATAGCTAACCGTTTGCGTACACAAACTGTTGGTTACAAATTAAAAGGTAATGACGGAGAGGTAGACCTTAAAAACCTTTATAAATATATTACACCGCAGGACTTAAAATCATTTGGTTTGATACCCGAGCTAATTGGCCGTCTACCTGTGCTGACGTATCTGAACCCGCTGGACCGGGAAGCGCTGCATAATATCCTGACCGAACCAAAAAACTCGTTGTTAAAACAATACAAAAAGTTGTTTGAGTATGAAGGTGTTAAATTAGAGTTTGATGACGAGGTGCTTGACTTTATTGTAGATAAAGCAATGGAGTTTAAGTTAGGTGCTCGTGGTTTACGCTCAATTTGCGAAGCGATTATGATTGATGCCATGTTTGAGTTCCCATCAAAAAAAGATGCCAAGAAATTAAACGTTACGCTTGATTACGCCCACGAGAAATTTGAAAAATCAGACCTTAAAAAGTTAAAAGTGGCTTAACAAAAATTACATGGCCTCAGGCTGTTTTTGTTTACGATAACTTGCAACCCTGGCTTATGCCGGGGTTTGCTGTAAAAGCCCCACCAACCCTCCCGGTAGGGAGGGCTTATATAATTAAAATTAAAAAATCAAAAATCTCCCTTGGGGGGAAGATTTAGAGAGGGCTTATGAACGAAGAACTCAATATAAAAAAGGAAGGGGACAACCTTCCGAAAGTCAAAGAGGTTAGCAGCCCGGTAAAAAAGGGCTTAAAAACTAAGGACGCTATTGTTGTAAACTGGTTGCCGCGTTATACCGGCAGGCCGTTAGAGGAGTTTGGCGAGTACATTATCCTGACCAACTTTTCAAAATATATACAGCTATTTTCAGAGTGGCATAACAATGCGCCGATTATGGGCCTGGATAAGCCTATGCAAAGCGTAACGGCCAAAGGTATTACCATTATTAACTTTGGCATGGGTAGCCCCCTGGCGGCGACAGTAATGGATCTGCTGACAGCTATTCATCCAAAAGCAGTAGTATTTTTAGGAAAATGCGGCGGCCTGAAACGTAAAAATAACGTGGGCGACCTGATATTGCCCATCGCGGCCATCAGGGGCGAGGGTACCTCGAATGACTACCTGCCGCCCGAAGTTCCGGCGCTGCCATCGTTTGCTTTGCAGAAAGCTATATCAACTACCATACGCGACTTTTCATTGGACTATTGGACCGGAACCTGTTACACTACCAACCGTCGTGTTTGGGAACACGATAAAAAGTTTAAGGGCTATTTGAAAGACTTACGGGCCATGGCCGTAGATATGGAAACTGCTACTATTTTTACCTGCGGATTTGCCAACAAAATACCTACCGGCGCGTTACTTCTGGTGTCAGATCAGCCAATGATTCCGGAAGGTGTTAAAACCACCGAGAGCGATTCGAAAGTTACCGGGCAATATGTGGAGACACACTTAAAGATCGGTATCGAATCGCTGAAACAACTTATCAATGGTGGTTTAACAGTGAAACATTTACGTTTTTAATGAGTAGTTAATTGAGTTGATTGGGTTAAGTGGTTGTTTTTATAATTACCCACACAATCATTCACTTAGTCAACCTCAAAACACAATCAACCGAACAATGTGGTACAATAATATACTCGAAACCATAGGCCATACGCCACTGGTTAAATTAAATAAGATAGTTAAAGATATACCCGCGACGGTATTGGCCAAGATAGAAACCACTAACCCCGGCAACTCTATTAAAGACCGCATGGCCTTAAAAATGATAGAGGATGCTGAGCGTAGTGGTAAACTAAAGCCCGGCGGCACGATCATCGAAGGCACATCTGGTAATACCGGTATGGGCTTGGCTATTGCGGCGGTAATAAAAGGCTATAAATGTATTTTTACCAGCACCGATAAACAGTCGAAAGAAAAATTTGATGCACTGCGTGCCTTTGGTGCAGAGGTTATTGTTTGCCCTACTAATGTCGATCCTGAGGATCCGCGGTCGTACTATTCAGTTTCTTCGCGCCTGGAGCGTGAAGTACCTAACTCGTGGAAACCTGATCAGTACGACAACCTGTCAAACACAGAAGCACATTATGAATCTACCGGCCCGGAGATATGGGAGCAGACCGAAGGTAAGATTACGCACCTGATAGCAGGGGTAGGCACAGGCGGCACCATTTCAGGCATCGCCAAATATTTGAAAGAAAAGAACCCGGCTATACAGATCTTGGGTATAGATACCTATGGTTCGGTCTTTAAAAAATATAAAGAAACAGGTGAGTTTGATAAAAACGAGGTTTACCCGTATATCACGGAAGGTATAGGCGAGGATTTCTTGCCTGCCAACGTAAACTTTGACCTGATTGACTACTTTGAAAAAGTAAGCGACAAAGACGCAGCTTTAATGACGCGCGAGATAGCCCGTAAAGAAGGCATCTTTGCCGGCAACTCCACCGGTTCGGCTATTGCAGGTTTATTGCAGATGAAAGAAAGGTTTAAGAAAGGCGACGTTGTGGTGGTCATATTTCCCGATCATGGAACCCGCTACCTGGGTAAAATGTACAATGACGACTGGTTGCGTGACCGCGGTTTCCTGAAAGAAGAAAAACTAACGGCCAGAGATATCATTCGCAAAAAAGAAAGCCGGGAGATTGTGACCATCGATATAGAGAAAACCGTATTGGAGGCTATTAACACTATCAAGTTGCTCAATATATCACAAATACCGGTTACGCAGGCCGGTATGGTGATAGGTAAAATAACCGAGAGTGATATACTGAATGCGCTGTTGGAAAATCCGTCGCTAAAATCGCATCCGGTAAAAGATATCACAACAGCGTCATTCCCGTTTGTGGATGCCAATGCGTCGATAGACAAAATATCAGCAATGATCAATAATGATAATATTGCTGTATTGGTTGAGCACGACGGCGAGATTGCTATCATAACGCAGTATGATATTATTAATGCGATATCTGCATAGCAAAGTGCTTTTTACCAACTTGTCATTTCGACCAACGGGAGAAATCTATACACATGCTAAGCAACATTAATGCGTGTGTATAGATTTCTCGCTACTCTCGAAATGACAGTGGTAATTAACATTCGTACTTGTTCAAACATTCCCCACTTACATCCCCAAAAACAGAAATATATTTATAATCTTTGTGCAGAGCGCGGCCCGATAAAACCGTGACTGTAAACTATTAAATATCAGACATCACCGATGGTAAACGCATTTGAAATACAGGGTGGCAAGCCGTTAAGAGGCGAAATTACACCGCAAGGTGCCAAGAACGAGGCATTACAGATCCTTTCGGCTGTATTGCTTACAGAAGAGAAAATAACCATCAGCAATATCCCTGATATTAAAGATGTAAATAAGCTTATTGAACTTTTGGGCGATATGGGTGTAATTGTTAACCGTCTTAATGAGGACACTTATACCTTCGAAGCCAAAGATATAGATCAGGATTTCTTCCTGTCAGAAGCCTTTAAATCAAAAGGCGGCGGTTTGCGCGGTTCTATTATGATCGTTGGCCCGCTGCTGGCGCGTTTTGGCAAAGCATCTATCCCGAAGCCGGGGGGGGATAAAATAGGCCGCCGCAGACTGGATACCCACTTTCTGGGTTTTGAAAAGCTGGGCGCACAATTTAACTATAATCAGGCAGACGGCTTTTATAATGTCGATGCGTCAGACCTTAAGGGCACCTATATTTTATTAGACGAAGCATCTGTAACCGGAACAGCTAACATTGTGATGGCGGCCGTACTGGCCAAAGGTATTACCACCATTTACAACGCAGCCTGTGAGCCATACCTGCAGCAGCTATGTAAAATGCTCAACCGCATGGGGGCAAAGATCAGCGGTATCGGTTCAAACTTGCTGACTATTGAAGGTGTAGCGCGCCTCGGCGGAACAGAGCACCGTATGTTGCCTGATATGATTGAGATTGGTTCGTTCATCGGCTTAGCGGCTATGACCGGCTCTGAGATCACTATTAAAAACGTTCAATATAAAGAGCTGGGTATGATCCCGGATGTGTTCAGGCGCCTGGGTATTAAATTAGAGCTTAGAGGCGACGATATTTATATCCCCGCACAAGAACACTATGAAATTGAGACTTTCATTGACGGCTCTATAATGACTATAGCCGATGCACCATGGCCGGGCTTTACACCCGACTTGCTGAGCATCGTCCTGGTAGTAGCCATACAGGCCAAAGGTTCGGTATTGATTCACCAAAAGATGTTTGAGAGTCGCTTATTCTTCGTAGATAAGCTGCTTGATATGGGCGCCCAGATCATCCTGTGCGATCCGCACCGTGCCACAGTTATAGGCCTGGATAAACAGGTGCAGCTACGCGGTATTTCTATGACCTCGCCTGATATACGTGCGGGCGTTTCCTTGTTAATAGCAGCCTTATCGGCGCAGGGTAAGTCAACTATCTATAATATCGAACAAATCGAGCGCGGGTACCAGCATATCGACAAGCGTTTACAGGCTCTGGGTGCGGATATTAAACGCATTTGATTCTGAAATATAACTGAAATATAAAAGGTAAAAGGTACTGCATAAAGCATGCCTTTTACCTTTTTTGTTATATGAGTATGAGGATAGTTGTGACGCTCATAGCTATCATCAAACCATCTTCAATGATAGTCACGGTACTCATAGGTAAATTAAATACGGCGCCTAAACAGGCACACTGTATGGCGCGTTTGTTGAGCACGCTTTGCAGTACACCAATTATGCTGATGGTCATTACTATCAAAGTGATACTATTGGTTAATAACGGATATATATTTAATGTAAATGCCAGGCCAAGCAATAGCTCTATAAAAGCATAAATATAACCCCATGCCTTTATTTTCCTGGCGATAACATCATACATAGCATAACTATCAGCAAATGCCCCCAGGTCAAGCATTTTAAAAAATGAAAAGACCAAAAAGAAACCGGCCATAAACACGCGCATTGCCAGCATTGCATGAAAGCCACCGGCGTAATAACCGGCAATGACCGATACGGCCAGCATATAACTAAATATCAATAGTATGGGTTTGTACGTCTGCAGCCAGGGTTTGTGGATGGTGTCATTCTGTAACTCCAGGGGATATTCGTAGTGCTTTTCAGTGAGCTGATATTTGGGATAATGCAGCAACGCATCTTGTAAGGTAGCAGTGCTTATGTGTTTATCCATTGTTATAGCGGCCTCTCCTTTTTGCAGATTGATGTCCACATGTATTACATCAGGCACAGCTGAAAGTAGTTGCTGCACTTTTGCCTGGCAGCCGGTACAGGTCATTCCGGTTACTTGATAAGTATGTTTCATAAATTTTATTATTTACATACAAATGTAGCCCGGCGATGGTGCCTGTATTTTACACTATTTAGTGCATTAGTTATAACATTTACAGGTCTTCAATACGGTTGCGTTTATTAGCCTTAATTGCCTTGAAATAACTGGGTGTTAGGCCGGTAGCTTTTTTAAATTGGGTTGACAGATACGCTACGCTGCTGTAGCCCAGCTTAAATGCTATCTGACTAAGCGTCAGTTCATCATAAGTTAACAGCTCCTTTATTTTTTCTATTTTTTGGCTGATAAAGAATTTCTCTATCGTGTTGCCCTCCACTTCCGAAAATAAATTACTCAGGTAATTGTATTCGTAGTTCATCTCGGCAGACAAATAATCAGATATATTAATATTAAGGGGGCCATCGCTATGGTGTACCAAGGTGATAATCAGGTTTTTTATCCGCTCAATTATCCGGCTTTTTCTGTCGTCAATAATTTCAAAACCAAGCTTTTTTAACGATATATCCAGCTTTTCTATAGCACTTACCGGTAGTTCACTGTTTAACTGTACTTCGCCCAGCGTGATATCTGTGGGAGTAATGCCTTCATGAAAAAACACTTTTTGCACAGCCATGATACAACGCCTGCAAACCATATTTTTAATATAGAGTTTCATAACAGATAAATTTAGGCTTTTAAGTAAAACGGCGAAAGGTGCTTGCATATACTTTAACCTTTTTACATTGAGACGAAACAAACCTTTTACCGCCACCTTTCACCTTTCACCTCAAAAAAAACTATCTTTATGTGCTAACCAGTTATTAACTTACATGTCCTACCAAAACCGGAAATCAAGTTATACCAACTTTATATTGATTTTTGTATTGATTAAGATAGGCTTGAATTTGCTGGCCATATCTAATTTCGGGTTTCATCGTGATGAGCTTTTGCACCTGGCCCTGGGTGATCATCTGGATTGGGGTTATAAAGAAGTGCCGCCCTTTATCGCCATTCTGGCTAAGCTGACTACCACGCTATTCGGCGATTCGGTTTTTGCGACACGCATATTTACCACTATATGCAGCGGATTGATCATCTGGCTCACCGGAAAAATCACTGTCGAGTTAGGAGGGAGGAAATTTGCCATTGCCTTGGCTTGTTTGGCTATCATTTTTTCGCCGGCATTTACCGCCAGCGGATATCTTTTTCAGCCCGTGGTATTTGACCAGATGTGGTGGGTATTAACTGTTTGGTTGTTACTAAGGCATATCAATACCCATGCAATAAAATATCTCTATTTTATTGGCGTAGTGGTCGGTTTAGGCATGCTCACCAAATATACGATGCTGTTTTTTGCTGTTGCATTGATATTAGCTTTGATCGTCAGCAAACAGCGCCGCCTTTTGTGGAACAAACATGTTTTGGGTGCAACAGGTATAGCAGTAGTGATTATTCTACCTAATCTGGTTTGGCAAATTGCCCACCATTGGCCGGTATTTACGCACATGGACACCCTGCAAAAAGAACAGCTTAACTATGTTAGCTTCTCAGACTTTATCATGCAGGAGCTAATGGTTAATGGCGTCGCCGTGTTTGTTTGGGTAACCGGCTTTTTCTTTTTGATATTTTCTTTTAAGCTGCGTAAGTATCAATCGCTTGCTTTTGCGTTTGTTCTGATATTTTTGTTTTTGCTGGATATGAATGGCAAGAACTATTACCTGTTTGGTGCATTCCCTATGTTGTTTGCCGCCGGCGGCTATGGTTTTGAGCGCTGGATAAAGACGAACACTACTTTGCGTTCAGCGGTTATCATGTTATTCACTTTACCAAACTTGCTGATATTTCCCACAGTATTGCCGGTATTGCCTTTAAAACCCACGCTATCTTTCTTTGATTTCATTAACAACCATACGCGTTTTATTAATTTTATAACTGTTTGGGGAAGGGATCATCAGCACCATGCTACCAGCCAGGACTATGCTGATATGTTTGGCTGGGAAGAGCTAACACAAAAAGTTGCCAAAGCCTATCACGACTTAACGCCCGAACAACGTAAAATAACACAAATTTATGTCGACAATTATGGCGAGGCGGGTGCATTACACCACTTTGCCGCCAGGTATAATTTACCTGAGGTAGTATCGTTAAGCAGTAGCTTTGCCTTATGGGCACCAGATAATTTGGATGGTAAATACATTATCTATGTCGACGATGAAAACGGCGATAAGATAAAGCGATTTGCTCCTATTACAGACAGCTGCACTAAACTTGACGAGGTTATGGACACCTTGGCTGTCGAAAGGCGGTCGGCAATATTGCTGCTTGTTAAACCCAAGCCGGCGCTGAATGATATTTATAAAAAAGAGCTGGCAAAAAAGCGCGGCCAATAATTGATATTGCTATTTTAGCGTTATGCGCGGACTTAAGACCATCATCTTCCTCCTTATATCAAACACGTTCATGACCTTTGCCTGGTATGGGCACCTTAAATTTAAAGAGTACGACTGGGGCAAGAACCTGGGCCTCATTTCAGTGATCCTTATTAGCTGGGGGCTGGCATTTTTTGAGTATATGTTCCAGGTGCCGGCCAATCGTACCGGTTTTAAAGGCGATGGTGGCCCGTTTACTTTAGTACAGTTAAAAACTATTCAGGAAGCTATCACACTGACGGTGTTTATGATTTTTTCCATCATCTTCTTCAAAACTGAGCGCTTCGGTTGGAATCACTTTGTAGGTTTTGGATTAATCGTGCTGGCTGTGTTTGTGATATTTAAAAAGTGGTAAGGCACCACAAAAAGGGTGTCATGCTTAGGTTCTCGAAGCTTGGGCGGCTTTATGCTCACCCTGTTCGAGTGCCTCAGGATGACACCCTGTTCGAGTGCCTCAGGATGACACCCTGTCAGACTTTATTGCGAAGCACTAAAACTTCTTACCACCGCCGTTATTACGGTTACGCTGATTGTTATTATTATTACGCTGATTATTATTGTTGTTTCGGCCACCGCTGCCACCGCCGCCGCGGTTTTGATTGTTGTTATTTTTTCCGCGATTATTGTTATTAGCCTGAGCCTGTGGGCGATATTCAACTTTATTCAGGTTAATTGTATCGTCAACCTTCAGTTCGCCTTTTGATAGCGCCACCAGATCGGCCAGGATGGTCTCGTCGGATACAGAATCCTTGTTCCATTGTACATAAGCCATTTTCATGAAATTGGCTATGGCCTGCACCATGTGTTTACGGCGCTCGGGTTCCTCAATGCTTTTAGCCTTTTCAATCATCAGCTCAATGGTTTTACCATAGTGTTTGTAGCGGATGCGCTGATTAGGATAGCGTAACGGTTCTGGTTTAAAGTGGATAGCGTCCTCGCTTGGTTTGGGGTAAGGTGAGTCCACATCAATCTGGAAATCTGAAATAATATGCAGGTGGTCCCAAAGTTTATGTTTAAAATCAGCTACGTCGCGAAGGTGAGGGTTCAGAAAGCCCATCAGGTCAATTACCACCTGTGCATAGCGGTTGCGTTCTTCTTTAGTCGGCAGGTTTACAATGTACTTTACCATGTTTTGTACATTCCGGCCGTATTCAGACAGGATCAGCTTGTTCCTGGTTGAATTATAATCAAAATTCTTAGGCGAGTTATCTAATGCCATGTAATTAGTAGTTTTAAGAAAGTTTTAAATTAGCCAGGCGACTTTTCCCTGATTAGTAGGGTACAGGCGGCTAAAATTGAAAATTTGTAGAGACGCAATAGTCTGCATCTTTGTAGTACAGCAAATATAATGCTATATTTTAAAGATACAAGATTTTTTTAACCCGTAGAGACACAATATTTTGCGTCTCAAATATTATCCCAAACATATACAGGGGCGCAATATTTGGGGTCTCTACATGGTGTTTTTTCTTTATTTTCGTTTATGCCCCATCAACTCATTATCACTCATATAGACGTTTATCGTTTCAGTATCGCCATGGAGCCTTTTACCATTGCTACCGGTACAATGAGCTATGCGCAGAATGTATTTATTAGGGTACATACCGATGGCGGATTCTACGGGGTAGGCGAATGCTCGGCTTTCCCGATGATTGTTGGCGAAACTCAGGACACGTGCCTGGCTGTCGCCCATGATTTTGCGAAACTATGGAAAGGCAAAGACGCATTGGATATTCCGGCCCGCTTACAGGAGATGCAGGATGCTATTGCGGGTAATGGCACTATCAAAAGCGCTTTTGATATGGCTTTGTATGATATCGCTGCAAAAAGTAGTAATCAGCCGCTTTATCAATTTTTAGGCGGTGCGCGCCGAGTAGTTGAAAGCGATATTACCATCGGCATTAATACACCTGAAGCGATGGCCCAAAAAGCTATCGATTTTAAAAAATCGGGCGCCAATATTTTAAAGGTAAAATTAGGTAAAAAAGCTGTGGACGATGTAGAGCGCATTAAACAGATACGCGAAGCTGTGGGCGCCGATATGAAGATAAGGGTTGATGCAAACCAGGGCTGGAGTTTTGACGACGCGGTGTTTGCATTGCAAGCTCTGGGTAAATACGACCTTGAATTTTGCGAGCAGCCTATGCGTACCTGGTACGATGATAAATTGAATGAACTCATGAAATTATCACCGGTAAAAATCATGGCGGATGAAAGTGTGTATAACCACCACGATGCCCGCAAGCAGATTGAAAGCGGATCATGCCATTACATCAATATTAAAATGGCTAAGTCGGGCGGAATATTCGAGGCAAAACAGATCCATGACCTCGCCGCGCAACATAACATTGCATGTATGATGGGCGGTATGCTGGAAAGCCGCATTGCCCTGAGCGCCAAACTTCATTTTGCTTACAGTAGCCCCAATATCAAGTTTTACGATATGGACACCTGCATGCTGGGCCACCTGGTTGATCCATGCGTTGGTGGGGTAATTTATGATGGTTATAAGCTCCATATCAATGATGCTCCAGGCATCGGGGCCGACGCTGATGAAGGATTTTTAGAAGGGTGCGAGCGGTTTATTATTTAAAGATTGAAGATTAGTTGTCTGAACGCACCAATCTCCAATCTTTGATAACTAATGTTATTTTTCGCTCAACTCCGCAAAGTACTTATGAAATAACGGGATAGTTTCGATCCCTTTGTAATAATTATAAATATCATACTTTTCATTCGGCGAATGCAATGCATCACTGTCTAAGCCAAAACCCATTAATACAGTTTTGATACCTAGTTCAGCCTCGAATAAGGCTACAATAGGTATGCTGCCCCCGCCTCTTGTTGGAATAGGTGCTTTGCCGAATGATTCAGTTATAGCTTTTTGTGCTGCTCGATAAGCTACGCTATCAGTAGGTGTTACTACCGGTTCGCCGCCATGATGTGGGGTAACAGTTACTTTAACCGACGGTGGAGCTATCTTAACAAAATGATCTGTAAATAATTGAGTGATCTTTTCTGAACTTTGATTAGGCACTAAACGCATTGATATCTTGGCATTGGCTTTTGAAGGCAGTACAGTTTTGGCGCCTTCGCCAATATAGCCACCCCAGATACCATTTACCTCTAAGGTAGGGCGGGTACCGGTTCGTTCAAAGGTTGTATATCCTTTTTCGCCCCATAGCTCGGCAACGTCCAGATCTTTTTTGTACTCAGTTTCATTGTATGGAGCTGCGTTTAGTTCCTGGCGCTGTTGATTGCTTAGTTCAATCACGTCATCATAAAAACCGGGAATGGTAATATGGTTATTTTCATCATGCAAACTGGCTATCATCTTAGCTAAAATGGTAGCGGGGTTAGCTACAGCGCCCCCATATACACCTGAGTGAAGATCGCGGTTAGGGCCTACGACTTCAACTTCAAGATACGATAAGCCACGCAAGCCTGTCTCCAGCGATGGATTTTCCATGCTGATCATTGAAGTATCAGAGATCAGCACAACATCGGCCTTTAATCTTTCTTTATTTGCTTTAACAAACAGGCCCAGGTTGTTCGAGCCTACTTCTTCCTCACCCTCAATCATGATTTTGATGTTGCAGGGGAGAGTGTTGGTTTGCATCATCAGCTCAAAAGCCTTTATGTGCATATAAAACTGCCCCTTATCGTCGCAGGCGCCGCGGGCATAAATCTTACCGTCGCGAACGGTGGGTTCAAAAGGTGGTGTTTTCCAAAGTTCCAGCGGATCAGGCGGCTGCACGTCGTAATGGCCATAAACTAAAACGGTTGGCTTATCTGTGTCAATGATCTTTTCGGCAAACACAATAGGGTAGCCCGCAGTGGGGCATACCTCAACATTGTCGGCACCGGCGTCGCGCAACTTTTGAGCAACATAATCGGCGGTTTTTAAGACATCTGGTTTATATTTAGGGTCGGCACTTACTGAGGGGAAACGGAGCAATTCAAAAAGCTCGTCAAGCAATCGCTGTTTATGCTGCTCTATATATTGTTTTATCTCTTGCATAATGGTTCTGTTTTGAGCAAATATAGCGGGTATTTAACAATAAAATTGTCGCTGTTTATATTTAGATATTTAACGCACAGTTAACGCAGTGGCGTTGTTATTGATTGGGCGCTTTTACTATATTTGTTTATTAAATGTTGATACCAAAACTTACTAAATGGGTTATCGTAAGATAATTTTTTTACCTCTTTTTTTTTCCTTTTTGTTTTCGATAGGGAGAGCCCAGACACCCGTCTGCGGCGTTTCATCAAAATTTTACGGTAAAGATAGTATCAACGTTACCACCTTTGGCGCCAGTACTGTGGCAGGGGTGAAGGGCCTGTCTTTTCAACCCGATCTGAAAAAAAATCTTGAAAGCTGTTATACCGGAGTTGCTGTAACGGTTACTAAAAACGGCATCGCCGGCGAAACCACCAGCCAGGGATTGGCGCGTTTCCCTGCAGCTATTGCGCGCCGTACCGGTTTTGTGGTGATATTGATCGGAGCCAATGATGCTATTGAGTTAGCAGATAAAAAAGGCAGGATCAGCGATACTGAAAATAATATGCGGTATTATATTGAGACGTCGCTAAAAAATAAGCTGATACCTATTATAGGCACCATTCAGTTTTTTAATGACCAGGGCGATCAACGCCTTAAGACGGCTAATTTATATGTGAGCCGGATCAACAGCCTATATCGCCGTTTGGTGAAGGAATATCATGTTTACCTGGCAGACGTGAACCGCGCCATTGGCCGCGATTATAAGCTCTATCAGGATTATGTTCACCCTAATGCCATGGGTTATAAATTGATGAGTTATGTTTGGTTTGATGCTATTAACCGTGTTATTGAAGACAGATTGTTAATAGTAGGTCTTAATCAAAATTATCCTAATCCGTCTATTGATCATACCAGCATAGGTTTCAGTTTGTCGCAGGCGGGGCACGTAGTAATTAGCCTGTATAGCATTTATGGCAAATTTATTAAGACCATATATGATTCATACCAGAATGCGGGATACCGGGTAATCAGCGTGCCGTTGGTTAATCTTAATCCTGGAATTTATATTTATAGTATGCAGGTAGGGGGCCAAATCCTTAGTAAGGAAATGATCGTCACTAAATAAGTTGGCAAGTATCTATAAAAAATAACTTTAATATCTTATCACTGTCAGGCTTCTGAAAATGCTATGCCTGTTTGTTGGATAAGATTTGTATTGATAAATATAGATATGTTGTAAATTGTTGAGCGCAGGCAGAAGTTTGTAAGCATAATTAGCAACGATCCGCCGTCTGTGGTATATTTTTCCCGGCCGTCCATTGAGTGGTATCCAAAGTGCTTTTCTCGCCGGTTCTATCGGCAGTACCCAAAGTGTTTTTCTCCTTAATGGCTGCAGCAAATGAAGTATTAGCAATACCAGTTGAGAAAACGATAGCTGAGGCGACGATTAACTTTTTCATACAGTTATAAAGGTTACGAAACTTATTTGGATAAGGTTGGTTCGGTTTTGTTTTTTTAATTAGAAACGATCGGCAGTACCCAAGGTATTTTTCTCGCCGGTACGATCGGCAGTACCTAATGTATTTTTCTCACCGGTTCTGTCAGCAGTGCCCAACGTGTTTTTCTCTTTTACAGTAGTGGCAGCAAATGAAGTAGCTGACATGGCAGTTGATAAGATGATAGCTGAGGCGACAATGAATTTTTTCATGACTTTATTTGGATGTATAGTGTGGCTATCTGATTAGGTGTTTATTAGAATCTGTCGGCAGTACCTAGTGTGTTTTTCTCGCCAGTGCGATCGGCGGTACCCAATGTATTTTTCTCGCCGTTGCGGTCAGCAGTCCCTAAAGTATTTTTCTCGCTGGCTCTGTCAGCAGTACCTAAAGTGTTTTTCTCACTATTGCGGTCGGCAGTACCTAAAGTGTTTTTCTCACCGGTTCTGTCAGCAGTACCTAGCGTGTTTTTTTCTTTAACAGTAGTAGCGGCGAATGAAGTAGTTGATAAGGCAGTTGAGAAGATAATAGCTGAAGCAATAATTAATTTTTTCATGACTTTATGGGATATATAGGGTGGTTATCTGTTATGTGTGTTATTAGAATCTGTCGGCAGTACCTAAAGTATTTTTCTCGCCGTTGCGGTCAGCAGTACCTAAAGTGTTTTTCTCACCAGTTCTGTCAGCAGTACCTAGCGTGTTTTTTTCGCCGGTTCTGTCGGCAGTACCTAAAGTATTTTTCTCGCCAGTTCTGTCAGCAGTACCTAAAGTGTTTTTCTCACCGGTTCTGTCAGCAGTACCTAGCGTGTTTTTTTCTTTAATAGTAGTAGCGGCAAATGCAGAGGTTGATACGGCAGTTGATAAAATGATGGCTGAAGCGATAATGAATTTTTTCATGATTTTACAGAGTGTATAATGCGTTATAGTTTGTTAGCTGTTATGTGTGTTTTTGTTAGAATCTGTCGGCGGTACCTAAAGTGTTTTTCTCGCCATTACGATCGGCAGTTCCCAGCGTGTTTTTCTCGCCATTACGATCAGCGGTGCCAAGGGTGTTCTTTTCCCCATTGCGGTCGGCAGTCCCAAGTGTGTTTTTTTCGCCATTGCGGTCGGCGGTGCCTAAAGTGTTCTTTTCACCGTTTCTGTCGGCAGTACCTAAAGTGTTTTTCTCGCCGCCTTTAACGGTTGCAAATGAAGTAGTTGATACTACAGTTGACAGCATGATAGCTGACGCTATAATGATTTTTTTCATAATCGTAATTTTATAAAAGAGGTTAGGTGTACTTATTAATGTAATACTTACTTGTTTTTACCTGTTATTGGGGGGGGCCTTAGTCGGCAGTTGCCAACAAGTTTGCTTTGCTGTTAACCATCGCTTTAGCTAATGATTGAGTAGCTGATTTTTCTACAGTTGGGGTTGAGGTTTTAAGGAACGATAATACGCCTACTGATAAAACGATTGCTGCGGTGAAGATTACTTTTAACATGGCTTTTAATTTTTTGAACTGGGTTATGGTTAATGTAATAGGGCTAAGTTTTAACTAATCGGCTGTCGCCAAAAAAATGTTGTTTTTGATATATGGATTAAGAGAAAATATCGAAAATTTTTCTTTTGTTCTTTCTGTTTTTGTGCAGGAAGTTAAAATTCCGAGCGACAATGAGACAAGGAGAATAAAGTCTAAATTTTTCATAATTATTAATTTGTTTGTTAAATAAAATATTAAATACATTTAAAAGAATTCGTATTAACTATTGGTTAATAAATATATCAAGCTTATGGAATTTGCCTGGGCAATTACCGCGTTTTTATCCGACGCTCATCTGGTGCTTTTCCTTACTTCTCCCTTTTGTTTTTTCCTATATTTAAATTATTTAACGTTTAACTATTTTTTGATTTGTCGTTTATATATTTTTGATATTCAAATACTTAACATAACAAAGATATATATGTTTTGGTAATTACAAAGCAAACATTTAAAAACTTTTCGACAGCTAAAAAACACTTTTTTTATGGAATAAGAAATATGTAATGTATTATTTATAACTTTCACCATAATTAGACGTAAAAGTGATTTAATGAAGAAAGCCTGCGCAATATTACTTTTTATTTTACTTACTTATAACACTTACGCAGCTGATAATCAAGATGTTATATCAAAAGACACCACAGAGGTTAATACACTAAATAAAAATGGTTATGATAACCGTTTAACAAATCCTAAAGAAACGGTTGAAGACGCAGAACGGGCATTGTCACTTGCCAATAAGCTTGATTATAAACGGGGTATGGCCGAGGCTTACCGCATCAAAGGTATAGGCGAATATTATCTGAATCGACCTGATAGCGCACTAAAACTTTATTTTGATGCGCTAAACCAATTTGATAAAATAAATGACGAGCGCGGCCGTGCCAAAGTATACAATAACATAGGCAACCTGTATCAAATGGTCGATTATGAAAAAGCACTCGGCTACTTCAATCGCTCGTTAACCATTGCTAAAAAACATAACGATACCTCGTTGATAGCTTCGCTTTACCTGAATATGGGTAACATATACAATCGAAAAAATATGTATGTAGCGGCGCTTAATTATTATAATAAAAGCTATGAGCTGTTTACCAAGCTTAAAAACACCACTATCTTAGTTCAATGCCTGGAAGATTTGGGGGTTATTTATTATAACCAGCGCGATTTTGTCAAAGCAAAAAAATACCTGATAGACGCGCATGATAAGGCCAAAGCTATGGACATGAACTCATCGGTAGCGGCCATAAATCTTACGCTTACAGACTTATATGTGTCTGAAGGTAACTATGCAGAAGCCGAAAAGTATCTGGAAGAGGGGCGTAATTACTCCATGCTGATTCATAACGAAAAGGATATTTACGATTATAAGCATACTGCTTATGAAATGGAGTTAAAGCGAAAAAACTATAAATCGGCATTAGAGAACCTGATCAATATTTATAAAGAAGATAGTGCAAGCTATCGCTCCAATGCATCGATCAGATTTAACTTTTTGCTTCAGGAGCAGAAGCGTTTGCTTAATGCCGTCTCGCAGCAAAAGAAGGAGGAATTATCAAGAGTCATATTTTGGTCGATAACCATTACAGCCGGATTGCTTGTAGTGGTTATTGTGTTATTAGTGGCTAACGTAAAACGTAAGGCAATTACCAATTCGCAATTAAAGGCACTGAATAGCGAGATATCGCGACAGAAAGACAACCTCGACCGGATCAATCATCACCTCGAAGAGATTATAGATGAGCGGACCAAAGATCTGCAGGTTAAAAACAAAAAACTATCCGAGTATTCATCATACCTGTCACACCAGATACGCGGGCCTATCGCCACGCTTAAGGGCTTAATGAACCTGGAAAAAGAAGGGTTGGTAGATCAGTTGGAATGTATCCATATGATGGATAAATGTGTGTCAGAAATTGACGAGAAGATTATCGAAATGAGCGATATGCTGCACGATCCGGGCCGTACCGGTTTATAATTAACATGGCAGTGTGGCGTGTATCTGCGCCTCAACCCAACCCATATATATACAATACCATGAAATCATTTGCAGGATGAGCAGCTGGCGATGTTTCTTATAACCGCTGGTTTCAAAAGCCAGTATTTTTTTACCTATGGTAACATAAAAGCTTATCTCGCCCTTGGTGGTCTTATAGGTCGCCTTAACCAATTCAACAGCCTTTACCTTCAGTTTGCTTTTAAGGTCATAGATAGTGGCCGAGACTTTACTTTGGTTTCCGGGGATAGATATCAGGTAGTTAGACATTGCTGATGCTTTATTCAGCATTCATATAACAAACCCTGAACCAAACGTTGGTTAAAAAGTTATAAAGGGAGGGAATTATTAGTTTTGCTATGTTTGTTAATCGAAGGCTAAATAATTTAACTATTATAAAAATATTTAGACCCCGATTCTTTCAAACAATATACAGTAATGTCGTTTATATCAAACGGTTGGCCTAAACATGGACCGCCATTTTTGAGCTGCGCAGTTCTTCATAAAGTAAAATTACCTTACGTTGCAGATTGGCAATCTCCAATTCGCGATCTGCTAATTTTTTCTGTACAATACTAAGGTTTGACGGTGTTGGTTCAACCTCTTCGGTGTCAAGATCTAATATTTGCACCACATCAATTTCATAAATATCAGCAATCTGTTCAAGCCTCGACAGATTAATGTCAGTAACGCCGGTTTCAATTTTGGAAAAAGCCGGTATCGAAATGCCCAATCGGGTAGCCACATCCTCCTGGCTCCAGCCACGCTGATGACGCAAGGTGCGAATGTTTTGACCGATTGACTTATTTGTTTTCTTTTTTTGATTGTCGCTCATTTCAGTAATAGTTAATTGTACGGTTAGGGCCGCAATCATCTATCCAAAAGATATGCCATTCGAAAAATAGATTGCTTGTTAAGCTGATAAGTATTTAAATACTATTAATTGTGGATTTAAATGGGGAATTTCTTCCCCGAAAAGTGGGTAATTTTTTAATTATTAATTTATAATACTCAGCTTCGCGAATTTTAAAAGCAGCTGTTTCTGGCCAATTTCTTTGAAGAAAATGGTAGCTTTAATATCGGGCTTGTTACCTTCCAAACTAATTACCTTACCAAATCCAAAACGCTCGTGCTCCACTTCCATACCCACCTGCAGGTTTGAAGTGTCTGACGGCTTAAAATTAGCCGACGGAACATGTGCTTTAGCCAGGATAGATGTTGTTTTAACAGGAGTTGAAACAGCTTTGGGCTTAGGTTTCGAAAACTTATCGTCATTGCGGCTCCAGGCTGAGCGCTCATCATCATAGTTCAGGCTTCCTGCACCGGGCGCCGGGCGGGCAGTGAAATCAAGTTCCAGGTATTGCGCGTCAATTTCGTCCAGGAAGCGGCTTGGCTCGCAGCTGATAAGTGTTCCGAATTTGAAGCGGGAAGTGGCATAACTTATGGTTAGCTTTTGCTCGGCGCGGGTAACGGCTACGTAAAACAGCCGGCGCTCTTCTTCCAGGTCCGACCGTGAGTTTAATGACATTTGCGAAGGGAAAAGGTTTTCCTCTAACCCAACCACATAAACCTGTGGAAATTCCAAACCTTTTGACGAATGGATAGTCATCAGCGATATCGTATCGGCATCTTTATTCTTGTCATTATCATCATTGGTAAGTAAGGCTACATCCTGCATAAATACATCCAGGCCTTTTTCCTCAATGTCTTCGCGTTCGCTAAATTCCTTGATACCGTTCAACAACTCCTGAATGTTCTCATAGCGGTTTAAACCCTCTACAGATTTGTCTTCATAAAGGTCCTTTAAAAGCCCTGAGTGCTGCGCAATATATAAAGCAGCCTCATAGGCGCTCTGCCCTTTTGCAAGCACCTGGAAGCTCTGTATCATTACAGCAAATGCAGTTACTGAGCCGGATACGCGTCCTTCCAGATATTTTTCCGGCGCTATAATAACCTCCCATGGGGTAATACCATGCTGGTCGGCAGCTACAATGATCTTATCAATCGTAGTATCCCCAATACCACGGCGAGGGTAATTGATCACACGTTTCAGTGCTTCCTCATCGTTCGGGTTAAACGTCAGCCTGAAATAAGCAATAAGGTCCTTGATCTCCTTGCGTTGATAGAACGATAGGCCGCCATAAATTTTATAAGGCATGCCCAGCTTGCGCAAAGCCTCCTCCATTGAGCGCGACTGCGCGTTTGTACGGTACAGAATAGCAAAATCATTCCAGCGCATGCCTTTCAAGCTGCGCTGCTGCATGATCTCCTCGGCCACCAGCTTGCCTTCTTCGTTATCGCTAAAGGCGCGCATTACCTTTATCTTGTCGCCATGATCTTTTTCAGAAAATACATTCTTTTTAAGCTGCTCCTTGTTGTTGGCGATGATGCTGTTGGCAACGTTTACTATATTTTGGGTTGAGCGATAGTTTTGCTCCAGCTTGAAAATTTTCAGATCGGGATAATCCTTCTCAAAGTTCAGGATGTTCTGAATGTTCGCTCCGCGGAAAGCATAGATACTCTGCGCATCGTCGCCCACTACACAGATATTTTCATTTACAGCCGCCAGTTTTTTGACAATAAGATATTGCGAAAAGTTGGTATCCTGATATTCGTCCACCATCAAATACTTAAACTTATGCTGATATTTATTCAGTACGTCAGGATATTGCTTAAGCAACTCATTGGTCTTAAACAGCAGGTCATCAAAATCCATAGCTCCGGCGCGGAAACAGCGCTGCACATAGGTTTGATAAATAGTGCCCATCAAAGGGCGGTTTGACGAAATATCGTCGGCCTGTATCTGGTCGTTTTTCTGATATTCCATCCACGACACCAAATTGTTTTTTGCTGCCGATATACGGTTAAGCACAAAGTTTACACTGTACAGCTTGTCATCCAGGCTCATCTCTTTCAAAATGGCGCGGATAACGCTTTTGCTGTCGTCGGTATCGTAAATGGTAAAGTTGCTTGGGTAGCCAATTTTGTCGGCCTCTACACGTAAAATTTTGGCGAACACAGAGTGAAAGGTACCCATCCAGATATTTTTAGCCTCAGGGCCCACCAGGTGGTTTATCCGTTCGCGCATTTCGCGTGCGGCCTTGTTGGTAAATGTAAGCACCAGGATGTTAAATGAATCAACTCCACTGCGTATCAGATGAGCCACCCGGTAAGTAATAACCCGGGTTTTGCCCGAACCCGCACCGGCAATGATCATTACCGGGCCATTAATTTGTTGTACTGCTGCTTTTTGTTCGGGGTTTAATCCTGCTAAATAATCCAATGCTTTTCCCTCTTTTCTGTGTCCTGCGAAATTAAGGTTTTGTGGTGAAAGGCGAAAGGTTTTGCTAGTGTTTTTAGCGTACCATTTCTCCCAATTCTGTCAGTTCGAACGGAGTGAGAAATCTATACACACGCTTATGAACGGATGTATAGATTTCTCCCGATGGTCGAAATGACAATGCTATTTATTAATAACATACAGATTAATTACATTTACGTCAGCTTTAAACCAATAAGCCTATGCATCTCTTTACTATTAAACGATCAGTACTGATCTTGTCGTCTGTATTTTTTATGGCGATGACTGAAAAATCATCAGCACAAACCACTTATGAATTAAACTCTGGCTGGAAATGTAAAGCTGCTACCAGCGTTGCTGACGCCGGTGATATGATTTCAGTTCCCGGTTACGGATTAAGTGGCTGGCAACCGGCAACCGTGCCCGGCACGGTATTAACCACGCAGCTCAATAACAAGCAAATCCCTGATCCTTTTTACGGGATGAATAACAAGCTGATCCCTGATATTTACAATACCGGTCGCGATTATTACACCTATTGGTTCATCAAAGATTTTAAAGAAGCCAGACCTACAGGCGATGGGCAGGTTTATCTGAACATGCGCGGCGTAAACTACAGCTATAATATTTTTCTCAATGGCCATCAGTTGAATGATAAGGCACTACAGGGCATGTTTCTGCGTCGCAGCTTTAACATCACCAAATGGCTCGCAAAAAACGGTAATAACCGGTTGGCGGTCATCGTATTCCCGCCCGACCCGGTAGGCAACCCCAACGGTGGCCAGGGTGGCGACGGTACTATTGCCCGCAATGTGAGTATACAATATACGCCGGGTTGGGACTGGATACAACCCATCCATGATCGTAATACCGGGATATGGGATAAAGTGACTATTGAGAAAACCGCCGGCGTACGTATTATCGACCCACATGTGGTAACGCTGGTGCCTGGTGTAAGGCAAAGCGGCGGTGCGCAAAAGCCTGCTATCATACAGGTATCGGCACAATTACAAAACGCAACTGCTAAAACTGTAAGCGGCTATTTAAAATATAACCTGGACGGTAAACCGGTAAGCAAAAAAGTAACCCTACAACCGGGTGTAACTACCGAAATGCAATTACAGGACTACACGCTGCAAAACCCAAAACTATGGTGGCCAAACGGCTATGGCCCGCAGAATTTGTATCATTTAAACCTGCAGTTTGTTACGACAGCTAATGTAGTGTCTGATCAGAAAAATATTGAGGTAGGGGTGCGCCAGCTTACCAGCGAATGGAATGATCACACCCAAAGCCGCCAGATCAATGTTAACGGGCAAAAGATATTTATCAAAGGCGGTAACTGGATCGTGTCCGACGAAATGCTGCGCTTCTCAAAGGTGCGTTATGATGCCGAGGTACGTTTTCACCGGGATATGAACCTGAACCTGATACGTGTTTGGGGTGGTGCGTTGATTGAGCGCCCTGAGTTTTATGAGGCCTGCGACAAATATGGCATCCTGGTGTTTCAGGATATGTGGGGATCGGGCGATTGCAATGGCCGCTGGCAGGACCCAAAGAAACTTGATGACCAGGCCACCCGTCGCAAATATCCTGACGATCATGCATTGTATATCCGCTCGATAGAAGACCAGGTAAAAATGGTGCGTAACTATGCTTCGCTGGCTATATGGTGTGGCGGTAACGAGATTACCCAGCCTGATGATATCCTGAAAGCTGTACGCGATACCATTATGCCCGCACTTGATAATACCCGCTGGTTTGTAGATTTCTCAAACTCGCTCGATATGTCGAAAACCGAAAAAGGCACTAATGGCGACGGGCCTTATAACATACAGCCGCTATCGGTGTTCTGGGCCAAACGTACGTATCCATTCAACTCAGAAATCGGATCGGTAGGTATTGGTGATTATGAATCGCTAAAACGTATCATTCCTGAAGCTAATATGGTAGTGCCTGAATACGCAAACCATCGCGAACGCATTGACTCAGTTTGGCGTTATCATACCTATATCGGTTACGAAAACTATATCGATAAATATGGCAAAGCCAAAGATGTACGCGACTTCGCTGAGAAAGCTCAACTGGTAAATTACGACCAATACCGAGGCCTGATGGAGGGTTTTAGCTCGCATATGTGGGACTGGTACACCGGCACCATTATCTGGAAAACGCAAAACCCGTGGAGTGCCATGCGGGGGCAGATGTATGATTACTATCTTGACCCCAACGCCTGCCTGTATGGCCTGCACAACGGCAGCGCGCCAGTACATATTATGTTTAACCCGACGGACAGTACTGTAAAGGTAGTAAACAATACGTTTACCAACCTAAAACACCTAACCGCAACCGTAAAACTTTACCAGATCAGCGGTGAAGAAAAGTCGATAACCACGCTGTTCCAGGATATTGATGCCAGCAGTGTTGCCGACGTGATCAATATCCGCAAGGAACTTAAAAAAATAGCGGCAGATCACGGTGCGTTTCTCGATCTACGCCTTACTGATGGCAAAAAAAACATCGTCAGCGACAATATCTATTGGCTGGCCGACAAGTACGGCCAGTATTCAGGTTTAAATGAACTGTCGCCGTCAAAAGTAACCGTAGCCGCTAAACAGATTGCCAAAGGCAAAATAGCGGTAACGTTAAGTAACCCAAAGGCTGCGCCGGTTGCTTTCTTTAACCGTGTTTCATTGATCGATCCGGCGACTAAACAAAGGGTGATGCCGGTGTTTTATTCGGATAACTATGTGTCTGTACTGCCAGGCGAACAAAAGACAGTTGTATTGGATTATAACCTCAACATCGCGAAGCCCCAGGTAGCAGTGCGAGGCTGGAATTTGGTAGAGGAGTTGGTAGATGTGAAATAGCCTTTTTGTCATCCTGAGCATAGCGAAGGATCTGCAAATTATGCTATGCCGCCCGGCGGATGCTTATGACAAAATAAAACAAACAAAAAGCCCCGGCTTTACAGAACCGGGGCTTTGATAGCAAAGTTTTCAGCTCAAAAGCTTACTCTGCTTTATAAACATTATTCTTCAAATCAACATCCGGTAGTTTATGATCCGGATCGACAACGATTGATTTGATAGCCGAGGTTGACGGGTATTTAAATTTCCATACCCCGTTACGTTGGAAAACGTTAACCGGCAAGGTTAATACTTCTACGGTGCCGTTAGCCTGAGTAATCTTCAACTCAATCGGCATAGCCATTTTTCCTTTATTTTCAATAGTGATAATAGCGCCGTTTTCCGGTCCGCCGGTATAGCTTACACCCTCGATGGCCTGATCCAGTTTCCAGGTAGTGAAGAACCAGGGCTTGAAGAACCAGTTCAGGTCTTCGCCGGCTGCGTCATTCATCGCGCGGAAAAAGTCATATGGCAGCGGGTGTTTCATCGCCCAGTTTTTGATGTACTCGTGGAAGGCATAATCAAAACGGTCAGGACCTAATACAACATCGCGCAGCATATCTAAACCTAAAGCGGTTTTGTTATAGTACTGGCCATAATCGCTCAAGCCGATAGCTTCTGATGGTGTCATCAGCGGGTCTTTGCTTCTGCTATAGCTTCTCAACACTTGTTGTGCATTGGTTTGCGCATACATCTGCGGTTTGCCGTCGGTGCCTTTTGGTGCGTACTCGCCATTGTTGAACATCATGGTTGAGTATTGGTTGATAAAGGTATTAAAACCTTCGTCCTGCCACATGTATTTGCGCTCATTGCTGCCAACGATCATCGGGAACCAATTGTGGCCGATCTCGTGGGTAACGTCGCCCCAAAGGCCGCCGTCTTTCAGTCCGCTTAGGCAAAAAATGATACCCGGATACTCCATACCCAAAGCTACACCCGATACGTTAACCGCCGAGTTCCAGGGGTATTCGATATAGGCTTTTGAGTAGATCTCGATACTGTTTTTCAAATATTCGGTAGAGCGGCCCCAAGCGTGAACGCCGGCGCTCTCAACAGGGTAAACCGATTGCGAAATACATTTACGGCCCGAAGGCAGGTTAACTTTCGCGGCATCCCAGATAAATGCTGTAGACGCAGCCCATGACACGTCGCGGGTGTTTTCCATTTTAAAGTGCCAGGTAAGCCTGCCTTTAAACGGACGTGTTTCCGGCCGGCCAACTTCACTGTCAGAAATGATAGTGACCGTTTTGTTGCTGTTACGCGCTTCAGCCAGGCGTTTTTGCTGAGTTTGGGTAAGCACCTCTTTTTCGTTCTGCAAATCGCCCGAACCAACTACTACCATATTGGCAGGAGCAGTGATGTAGTAATCATAATCGCCGTAATCACAGTAAAACTCGCCTAAGCCCATATAAGGCAGGGTGTTCCAGCCTTCTGCATCGTCATAAACGCACATGCGGGGGTACCATTGGGCAATCTCATATACCATACCCTGTTTAAATTGCTTGCGGCCCATGCGGTCGGCACCGTAGAAAGGTATCGAGAAGCTATAGTTTACTTTTACCTGGATTTTGTCGCCATGATTACCCAGTGGGGTTTTTAAACGCACCTGCATGCGGGCGTCGGTAATAACCGGGGTAACAGTATAGGTCTGGCCTTTATAACTAACGGTTACTGATTCAACCTTAACACCGCCCCGGCTAAAGCCTTTTACGTCGAAACGGTCGCCGGTATAAGGTGTTACCGCCGCACCGCGTGAGTCGGGGCGAAACAGGTTTTGATCCAGCATCAGCCACAAGTAATCCATATTGTCGGGGCTGTTGTTGGTGTACGTGATGGTGACGTCGCCGGTGATGGTGGTATCCTGACCGGCCTCATTTAAGGTAGCGTGCATCAGGTAGTCGGCACGGTTTTGCCAGTAATTGGGGCCTGGTTTACCAGCGGCCGAACGGGTGCCGTTGCTGGTAGTTGGCCAGGTAATAGGACCGAATAGGTCCGAGTGGTTGTATTTGGCAGTATCGCCGGTTGTTTGTGCCGATGTTGTTAGGGCAGCAGCAAACAAGCCACATGCTAAAAGCAAGTAATTTTTAAAGTAATGCATTGATCAGTTAATTAATTGAAGAACAAATAAAGTAAAATAATCGCTTATTGCCTAATGCCGAAAAAATGAATAGGGTGATCCACGCGAGTGTGTATCAATTTGGATCAGTTGGATCACTTTATTTTTGTAACTAATTAATAATCAGTTTTTTGAAATTTTTAGTTCAGTTTGGTGGATCACTTTGGATCACTTTTTATGACTTATAAGTCATTTTTTGAACAGGTAATTTTTTTGGGATTTATGCCTTACAATTCTTCACACTCGCGCCTCGCGATGATGTATCCGGGAGGATTGTGCGGTTGTTGTATCTAATAACAGATAGCACTCAATCCCACATTTGTAAAAACTTTCCAACCGGCAAACTATTTATTTTATAAGTATTTTAATAATCGCAACTTTACTCCATGAATCGTCTCGCCAATTCAACATCGCCATATTTACTGCAGCATGCCAATAACCCGGTAGACTGGCACCCCTGGGGGCCGGAGGCTTTGCAGAAGGCCAGGGACGAGAACAAGCTGATCATTGTAAGTATTGGCTACTCGGCCTGCCACTGGTGCCATGTGATGGAACATGAAAGCTTTGAAGATGAACAGGTAGCGGCGGTAATGAATGAGTATTTTGTATGCATCAAGGTTGACAGGGAGGAGCGGCCGGATGTCGACCAGATCTATATGAGCGCGGTGCAACTCATTAGCGGTCGTGGTGGCTGGCCTTTGAATTGTATCTGCCTGCCCGATCAGCGGCCTATTTATGCCGGTACCTATTTCAGAAAAAACGACTGGACAAGCCTGCTTTTTAACCTGGCAGACTACTACAAGCAAAAACCCGAAGAAGCCCTTGAATACGCCACACGCCTTACAGATGGTATCCGCAAATATGAGTCGATACCTTTTGTAACGTCGCAGCCGGGGTATAAAAAGGAAGATGTGGCGGCCATTGTCGGCAATTGGAAAAAATACTTCGACCGGACCGAAGGTGGTATGGGCACCGCCCCCAAATTCCCGATGCCCAATAACTGGCACTTCCTGATCAGGTATGCGCATTTAATGCAGGATGAGGAAATTGGCGGCTTAGCTAAACTTACCTTACAAAAAATGGCCGAGGGCGGTATCTATGACCATTTAGGTGGCGGCTTTGCACGATATGCTGTTGACGGCCTTTGGCATGTGCCGCACTTTGAAAAGATGCTGTATGACAATGGGCAGCTAGCTAGCCTTTATGCCGAGGCTTACACCTGGCAACCGAGTGCCTTGTATAAGCAAATAGTGGATGAAATTATTGGGTTTGCGGCTCGTGAACTGTTATCGCCCGAGGGCGGATTTTATTCGGCCCTGGATGCGGACAGCGAAGGCGTGGAGGGTAAGTTCTATACCTTCGACAAAGAAGAAATACAAAAGGTTCTGGGCATTGAAGCTGAATTGTTTTGTATCTACTACCACATTACCGACGAAGGCAACTGGGAAGAGGAGCAAACTAATATTTTGTTTAAACGAGGGCATGATAATGATCTGGCCGAGGCTATCGGAATTTCTGTCGATGAAATGTTGGAGAGCGTTACGGCATCCCGCAAAAAATTATTTGAGGCACGTACCAGGCGTACACCGCCGGGACTGGATAACAAGATCCTGGCTTCATGGAATGGGTTGATGTTAAAAGGTTTGTGCGATGCGTATCGAGCCTTTAATGAGCAAAAATATCTTGATCTGGCCTTAAAGAATGCCGGATTTATCGTCGACAACCTGTTGAACCGGGGGCGGATCATCCGGGTTTATAAAGATCCGGCTAATCTGGAGCAGGGCGGCAAAGAGGCTTTTCTGGATGATTATGCCAATGTTATTGATGCCTTTATTGCTTTGTACGAAGTGACTTTTGACGAGCAATGGCTCGGTCATGCTGTGCAACTGGCAGACAACGCTATTGATCATTATTTCGACGATGTGAGCGGTATGTTTTATTTTACCGCGGATGATGACGAACTGTTAATTGCCCGTAAATCTGAGATCATGGACGGCGTCATTCCGTCATCAAACTCTGTAATGGCGCGCAACCTGCATAAGCTGGGGTTGTTATTTGATAATCAACACTATACTGAAATTGCCGGACAGCAACTGCGCAATATTATGCCGCATATGGCTAAATATGGCTCGGCTTACTCAAACTGGTGCATGCTGTTACTCGATGAGGTTTTCGGTACAGCTGAGGTGGCAATAGTTGGAGATAATTCAGAGGTGCTACGCATCGAAATGGAAAAAAATTATATCCCGAATAAAATTATCTTGGGCGGTACAAAAGGAAGTTTACCTTTGTTACGCGATAAGTTTACCGGCAAAACGCAAATATTTGTATGCAAGGATAAAACTTGCGGATTACCTGCCGCGACTATTGCTGATGCCTTAAAACAAATTGAGGCCTGAAACCTTAAGAAATAAATAAACAAAGCACTCATGGGTGCAATTACTGACAAATAAATCCGAAAAATGAAAATTGAACCACAACATGTAGTGTCGCTTACTTATGATCTGTACGTTGACCAGGCCGATGGCACTGAATCTTTGGTAGAAAGCGCCACAGAAGAACAACCATTAACCTTTTTGTTTGGCGTGGGCCAGATGCTGCCGAAGTTTGAAGAAAACCTGAGCACACTGTCAACCAATGATACTTATGACTTTAAATTAACCGCCGAAGATGCATACGGCGAACACGATGAAGAAGCAGTAGCTAACCTGCCTATTGACATGTTCCAGGGTGAAGATTTGCCGCAGGTAGGTGCAATATTGCCATTGCAGGATAACCAGGGCAACCATTTTCAGGGTCAGGTGGTTTCAGTTGCTGAGGATTCAGTGATTGTTGACCTGAACCACCCAATGGCGGGGCAGCCTTTGCACTTTAAAGGCAAGATCATTAACGTTCGTCCGGCAACAGCCGAAGAACTGGCACACGGCCATGCACATGGTCCGGACGGCCATCATCACCACTAAGAAATAATCATCTTGATAAATCAAGCCCCTGCCATTTGCAGGGGCTTTGTTATTATGTGCCAATCCTGACAGTGGGAGAGATCTATTACGCGCTTTGTCAGCCTGTGTGTTGATTTCTACCCTGGGCCGAAACGACACATGGGTGTACAGTTTCATTTGATCCCTGCAATATTTATTTCGCCATCGTCATCTGGTTGGCAAAGCACCTCAACACGCGATGAAACCGGTTCGCCGTTAAAGCTTGCCGGTATAAAAATCTTGTCGCTTTCGGGCAATTCATCAGTATTGACCATATAAGTTGCCGATTGACCGGTGGACCTGGATAAAAGCTCAACTGTACAGTCGGCCATGCGGCCCATAGGACTAACTAATATTTTCAAAATAACTACATAATCGTTGGGATTAAGGCCGCGCAGGTCGTGGATTTTTCGCATCAGCTTCAGGTAGGCTAAATAGCCAAAAAACCGCCCGCCGAGTTTAATAGGTGGAGTAACCTTGTCCTTGCCGGTTATAACATAATCTACCCGGTAGCGGAAATTTACATGATCTGTTTCGGGGGCCTCAAAAAGCAACTTGCTATTGTCATAATCATATTGCTGCATCTCTTTACCCTCGCGGTTGTAAAAATACCAAATGCCTACTCGTTTGCCATTTTTGTACTGGCCATTGGCAATAGTTTTTTTGCCATTATAAGCTGTGTAGCTCCCATTCCTGATTTCTACATCGTTGCTGTCAATGCCAGCTTTATAACGTTCGTATACATCGTCAATGATATAGTTTTTCTTTTGGACGGTTTGTGCAAGGCAGGTATGTAAACAGAAAAAGCAGAGTATTAAGGTTAAGAGGTTCTTCACGGTTTATAAATTTAAGGCAATTTATATTTTAAGAAATATGCGCGCAAGTAAATGTTTTATATTGCAGTATAATTAAAAAACATGATTGATACCTCAGCTTTTAAACCCGTGAGTTTTTCTGAAACTACGATTACCGAATTAATGATCCCATCGTACTCAAATTTTGGCGGAAAGATACATGGAGGGATCCTGCTTTCGTTGATGGATAAGGTGGCCTACGTCTGTGCTGCCAAACACGCCGGAAACTATTGCGTAACTGCTTCTATTGATACGGTAGATTTTTTACAGCCGGTAGAGGTAGGCGAGTTGGTATCGCTGATGGCATCCGTTAATTATGTAGGTAATACTTCATTAGTAGTAGGCATCCGGGTGATATCTGAAAATGTAAAGACCAATGTTATCAAACATACCAACACCAGCTACTTTACTATGGTGGCTAAGGACGATGATAACAAGCCGGCCCAGATACCAGGCCTGATCCTTGAAAACGGGAACCAGGTGCGCCGTTTTATCGAAGCCAAGCGACGTAAAGAAATTAAACAAAACTATAAGAAAGAGGTGGATCATATTACAGTACCCGATGGAATTGCAGACTGTAAAGAATTATTAATTGGTGAACGTGTAATTTTAACTAAAAATTAACGTTAGTAATTTATATGTGTATTTGTATTAAATAAAAGTTCAGAACCGGGTTTTTGTTATATATTACACTGAAATTACAAACCTGATTAATTAATATCTTCAAAATTTTAAATGGCATTTTTAAACAATGTGCTGGAACCACCTGCTTACGGATGGACGGACAAAAATGGTGATCTGGCAAAGCCCACTAAAAAACAACTCTTCAACGAATTTTTTTCACGATTAAACGTATTTAAAGACAAAAAAAACTGGCTCTCTTTTATGAGCTGGATGATGATTGTGGTGCTTGCGCCAACACTGCTTATTTTCATTTTTAAATACTTCTCTATAAAGCTTCTCATCGTAGCTTTTGTATATAGTATGATTATTATGGGTACTCATGGTACTATCTGGCATCACAGGTATTGTACCCATGGCGCCTACAAATTCAGCAATGGCTTTTGGCGTTTTATAACGCAAAACCTGACATTGAAAATTATCCCGGAAGAGATTTACGCGGTTTCGCATCACGTTCACCATGCACTCTCTGATAAGCCCGGCGACCCATACAACGCCTCGGGCGGTTTCCTGTATTGTTTTCTGGCAGATGTAAATCATCAGCCTATAGCCCGCGACTTAAATGAAAAAGATTACAACAGATGCGTGAGGTTAATGCAGCACACCGGCGTTAAAACAAATACCTATACACAGTATCAAAAATGGGGTACATTGGCCAATCCGTTTTATGCCTTAACCGGCGTAGCTTTAAACTGGGGATTTTGGTTTTTAACTTGTTACCTGATCGGTGGTTTCGGGCTGGGCTGTGCGATATTTGGTGCTGCAGGTTTTTGGGCCGTAGGCGTGCGTACTTTTAACTATGAAGGCCATGGTAAAGGCGAAGATAAGCGCCGGGACGGTATTGACTTTAACCGCGAGGATATGTCTGTGAACCAGGTGTGGCCGGGCATAGTTGCCGGCGAATGGCACAATAATCACCATTTGTATCCAAATAGTGCACGCTCGGGTTTTAAACCCTGGCAGGTAGACGGCGCCTGGTATTACATTAAATTTATGAGCTTTATAGGTGGCGTGAGTTCATATCGCGATAACAAAGCAGAGTTTTATGCCGATTATTATGAGCCACACAAGGCAAGTAAAACTACCAGTCTGCATGAAGGGGTTATCGCTTTTGAAGCATTAGAAAAAGATTTGCTGCCGAAGGCGGTTTAACAGCTACTTTACAACCAACTAATTGGCCCGGCACATAAATGCCGGGCCAATTTAGTTTAAACAGTTTGGCAACGGCCTATTTGGTTTTATAGGAGGTAGCTTTTATGAAAATACAATCGATTGCGTAATATCTTTATAGCATTAGGATTTTTACCGATAAAGTTATTATGTTTGGTAAACCTGTGATAAGCGGCCCTATGTGCTGCTGTTTATAACGGCAACCATTAATACAAGACCAATAGATTAAACACTATAAACTAATAACCAATTTGTTAAGCAGCGGGCATTTATCCGGTGGGTAACAAATTAATATACCAACAGATTACAATGAAATTAAGATTAGGAATGATAGGCGGCGGGCAAGGTGCGTTCATCGGTGCCGTACACCGTATAGCAGCCCGTATTGACGGCGATTATGAACTGGTATGCGGCGCATTTAGCAGCAACGCCGAAAAATCAAAAGCCAGCGGGCTTGCGCTTGGTTTATCGCCCGAAAGATCATATGCTTCGTACGAAGAACTGATCGAAAAAGAAAAACAATTGCCAGAAGATCAGCGTGTACAGGTGATCAGCATCGTAACACCAAACCACATGCACTTTGGGCCAACCAAAATGGCTTTAGAAAACGGTTTTCACGTCGTGCTGGATAAGCCAATGACCTTTTCATTAGCCGAAGCCAAAGAGCTGGAAAAGGTAGTAAGATCAAGCGGAAAACTATTTTGTCTGACTCATACTTATACCGGCTACCCAATGGTAAAAGAAGCTAAACAATTAATCAAAGCCGGCAAGATTGGTAAAGTGCGTAAAGTGTATGTAGAGTATCCACAAGGCTGGTTAGCTACACCTTTAGAAAGTGAAGACAACAAGCAGGCCTCATGGCGCACAGACCCCGGTAAAAGCGGCATAGCCGGAGCTATGGGCGATATTGGTACCCACGCTTTCAACCTGATGGAATATGTTACAGGCTTGGAGGTTACCCAACTTTGCGCCGATATTAATATTGTTGTTGAAGGTCGTAAACTGGATGACGACGGCGGGGTATTGATCAAATTAAACAACGGGGCCAGTGCAGTTTTAACTGCTACCCAGATAGCCGCAGGCGAAGAAAATAATATCAAGATAAGAGTGTATGGCGAAACCGGCAGCCTGGAGTGGCAGCAATGGGATGCCAATACATTAATTGTTAAACCCATTAATAAACCATGGGAGATATGGCGTGCAGGATCGGGTTATTTAAGCTCATACGCAGCGCATAACAGCCGCACACCGGGCGGCCACCCCGAAGGTTATCTGGAAGCTTTCGCTAACCTGTATCACAACTTTGCACTTTGTGTTAAAGCGCAGATGGAAGGTACACAGCCAGGCCCTGAAGCCCAGGATTACCCTGGTATTGCAGATGGCGTGAGAGGTATGGCTTTCATTGAAAATGTAATTGAGTCTGGCAAATCGGACGTAAAGTGGACTAAATTCAACGTATAATATTATGAAAACAATTAAAGGCCCCGCTATATTTTTAGCGCAGTTTTTAGGCGACACAGCGCCGTTTAATACTTTGGATGCGATCTGTCAATGGTCGGCAGGCTTAGGCTTTAAAGGTATACAGATCCCAAGTTGGGCAACCAGTTATTTTGACTTACAAAAAGCAGCAGAAAGTAAAACTTATGCCGATGAGATAAAAGGCCTGGTTAACAGCCACGGGCTGGAAATCACCGAATTATCAACCCACCTGCAAGGCCAACTGGTTGCCGTTAACCCGGCTTATGACGAGCTTTTTGATGCTTTTGCCCCGGCCGAGGTACATAAAAACCCGAAAGCACGCCAGGAGTGGGCCGTACAGCAGTTAAAATATGCTGCAAAGGCGTCGCAAAACCTGGGTTTAAATGCGCACGCTACCTTTAGCGGTGCTTTGTTGTGGCCGATGGTATATCCGTGGCCTCAGCGCCCTGCAGGTGTTGTCGAAACCGGTTTTAAAGAATTGGCCAAACGCTGGTTGCCCATACTGGATACTTTCGATGAGAATGGTGTTGATGTTTGTTATGAGATTCACCCCGGCGAGGACCTGCATGATGGTATCAGCTACGAAATGTTCCTGAAAGAAGTAAATAATCACAAACGGGCTAATTTACTGTATGATCCGTCGCACTTTGTTTTACAGTGTTTAGATTATTTAGAGTATATTGATATTTACCACGAGCGTATCAAGGCTTTCCACGTTAAGGATGCCGAGTTTAATCCAACCGGTCGTCAGGGGGTTTATGGCGGCTACAAGAACTGGGTTGAGCGGGCGGGACGTTTCCGTTCATTGGGTGATGGTCAGGTAGATTTCAAATCCGTATTTAGTAAAATGGCGCAGTACGACTTCCCGGGATGGGCCGTAATGGAGTGGGAGTGCGCCCTGAAACATCCGGAAGACGGAGCCAAAGAAGGCGCTGTATTCATCAAAGATCATATCATCCGCGTAACCGAAAAAACCTTTGACGATTTTGCATCATCAGGATCAGATGAAGCGTTTAACCGAAAATTACTGGGTATCGACTGATGGTGAATAGGTTATTGGTTAAGTTTTGTTAATACCTTGTGTTGATAAAAATAAACCACTCACGCCTTCAACTTAATTAACCAAATACTATATTTAACCAAACCAATTATAAACTTAAACAAAAACATAATGCAAATTAATCGTGAACAACTATTCAGGGCAAGCTGCTTGTCGCTGTTAGTTACCTCATTATCATTTGGTATCCGCGCCGGTATATTAAACAAGCTGGGCGTTGACTTCCAACTGGACAAAGCACAACTGGGTTCTATCACCGCGACGGCGTTCTGGGGTTTCCCACTGGCAGTAGTTTTCGGCGGTTTTATTGTTGATGTCATTGGCATGAAACGCCTGTTAGTACTAGCCTTTTTGTTCCATTTGGCCGGTATCCTGTTAACCATTTTTGCTCAAGGTTTCTGGACACTTTATATTTCAACTTTACTGGTGGGTTTAGCTAATGGTACGGTTGAAGCAGCTTGTAACCCGCTGGTTACGTCGCTGTATACTGATAATAAAACTACTAAGCTGAATCACTTCCACTTATGGTTCCCTGGCGGTATCGTGATCGGTACATTAATTGTATTATTATTCAATAAAATTGGCCTGGGCTGGCAAGTTCAGGTGGGTGTTATGTTAATCCCTACCTTGATCTACGGCTACCTGTTCTCAAGACTGGATTTTCCGGTTACAGAGCGTGTTGCATCTGGTGTTAGCACCGGCGATATGTACAAAGCGATATTAAACCCGCTTTTCATCTTTATGTTCATCTGTATGTTCGGTACTGCTATTACCGAGCTATTCACCGGCCAATGGATAGACGTCTTGCTGAAAAACGTTACCGATAATGCACTCTTAATCCTGACCTTAGATACAGGTGTAATGGTTATTGGACGTGGGTTTGCTAAACCTGTATTAAAGAAAATCAGTCCTCAAGCCCTATTGCTGATATCAGCAATTTTAGGTGCTATAGGTATTTACCTGTTGGGTACACTGACTGGTAATGCAGTGTTCTTTGCGGCTATCATTTTCGGTATGGGTGTGTGTTTCTTTTGGCCAACCATGTTGGGCTTTGTAAATACCAATATGCCTGAAACCGGTGCATTGGGGTTAAACCTAATGGGTGGCGCAGGTATGTTTGCCGTATCTATTTACACCATGTTTATGGGTTCATACTATGATAGAGTTGTTGCCGAAGCTCATGGCAATGGCGCTTTTGCCGGTCAGCAAATATTACATACTACTTTGATTATACCTTGTGTGTTGGTAGTAGCCTTTATTGGCCTCAATATTTACATGAAAGGCAGAGCCAAAAAATCAGCTGCTGCTGTGCAGGTATAAGCCGATATTCAATTAAAATATTAAGCGATGGGTTTTAAACTCATCGCTTTTTTTGTGTCTGTAAGATAAATCATCAGCAGATATTGCTAATTTTAGCCAAACTAATTACAAACATTACAAATGACAACAAGAAGAGCGTTCTTAGCACAGGCAGGCCTGCTATCAGCAGCGGGTATCATCGCGCCAAAATTACTTTCGGCAAAGCCTGTTAAAAATGTGGGCCTGCAACTATACAGCCTGCGCGACCAATTACCAAAAGATGTAAAAGGCGTTATAGCTAAAGTTGCTGAAGCCGGATATAAAGAAGTTGAGCCTTTTGGCTACAGCAAAAGGGCCGGTTTTTGGGGGCTGGACCCAAAAGCATTCAACGACCTGTTGAAAACTAACGGACTGAGCACACCAAGCGGCCACTACGATATGAACCAGTTTTTTGGCTCGGGTAAAACAGAAAACCTGGAAAGCTATATCGAGGCTGCTCATGCTACCGGTCAAAGTCACATTATCGTACCATCAATAAACGGCGAGTTCATCAAAACGGTTGATGAGTTTAAAAAAGTTGCTGATCAGTTGAACAAAGCCGGCGAAATTTGCAAAAAAGAAGGATTAAAATTAGGCTACCATAATCATAATTTTGAGTGGAGACCCGTAGATGGTACAACTTTTTATGATACCATTATTGATAATACCGACCCTAAAGTAGTGACTATGGAAATGGATATCTACTGGGTAGTGCGCTCAGGTAAAGATCCGTTGGAATTATTCGCCAAGCATCCCGGTCGTTATGAGTTTGTACACATTAAGGATATGGACAAAACCCACAACAACCTGAATACCGAAATTGGTAGTGGTACCATTGATTTTGTGAAGATATTGGCAAAAGCTAAACAAGGCGGCGTAAAACACTTTATTGTTGAGCAGGAAAACTATATCAATATCGATCCTTATGTGAGCATAGCGCAAAGTGCAAAGTATATTAAGGATAAAGTAAGTATTTAACACTCACTTGTCATTGCGAGGAGTGAAACGACGTGGCAATCGCACGCTGCAAAGTTCGCGATTGCCACGCTACGCTCGCAATGACATTTTATGGCTACGCCATGATCCAGATCACCAATCTCCAGAAAACCTTTAACCGCGGCAAAGCCAACCAGGTAAATGCAGTTAACGGCATTGATCTGAACATTAACAGCGGAGAGTTTGTCGTTATCTTGGGATCAAACGGCTCGGGTAAAAGTACGCTGCTTAATTTGATATCAGGCAGCATTATTCCCTCGGCAGGTACCATTAACATTGACGGCCATGATGTGACCAAACTGGCCGACTATCGGCGCAGCAAATGGATTGCCCGTGTTTTCCAGAACCCCATGAGCGGTACAGCGTCCGAATTAAGTATTCTGGATAATTTCCGGTTGGCAGCCATCCGCACCAAAACTAAAGGACTAAACATTGGTGTCACCGAGGCTTTTAGGCGCAATGTGAAAGAAAAGATAGCCATGCTTGGCATGGGCCTCGAAAATAAAATAGAGCAGCCTATTGGCACTTTATCAGGCGGACAACGCCAGGCCTTGACATTGCTGATGAGTGTGATGGACGAATGTAAGATCCTGCTGCTCGACGAACCCACCGCAGCGCTCGATCCCAAATCGGCCGAAATTGTCATTAACATCGCAGATAAACTCACCACTGAGTTCAGGCTGACCACAATTCTAATCACCCATAACCTTAAGGATGCCTACAATTACGGAACCCGCGTTATCCAAATGGGCCAGGGGCAGATATTGAAAGATATTGACTTCGAACATAAAAAGAAACTGAAGCAGACCGATCTGTTTGAGTGGTTCGGGTAAGCTGGTTGGTTAGTTCACTTGTTCATGAGTTCATTGGTGTTTTCTTGACCGACTGTCAACCCGAACTTGTTTCGGCATTCATGTACCAGGTTTTGCAATAAGCCCTCCTGATGGGATCCTGAAACGAGTTCAGGACGATATTGAGGTGGCCCCCACATTTTTGGCAAACTTATTGCAAAGGGCTAAGTACTTATGAAAAACAACAATTTCCAGAATATATTTGATGCGTACCAACTGGTTTGTGGTGCAAAGATCAAAGGCAAACAGCAAGATGAAATTTTCGAGCTCGGCGAGTACGATGCAAATAAAAGAGGCTATACTATATATCCCATTGACAATGGCGTACGCTATGAAGATTTTGCTATGGTAGTAGCCGAAAAGGAACTTAAAAACAACTTTGTGATTGAAGTGGTGAAACAGAACACGGCCATTGCCGCATAACAAAACAGCCGCTTTGCATTTGGGCAAAGCGGCTGTTTTGTTATGCGGCTTACGCTGTTACTTTTTATAGCTGATTTTGTAAATGGTGCCTTTGTTATCATCAGTAACATAAACAGAACCGTCGGGGCCTTGAGCCAGGCCGCATGGCCGGTGTTGGGCTGCGCCCGATGCTTTCTGCTCGGCAGTACCCGCAAATCCATCTGCAAATACTTCCCATTTGCCGTCGGGCTTGCCGTTTTTAAACGGTTGGAAAACTACAAAATAACCGTTTTGTGGCAGTGGTGCACGGTTCCATGAGCCATGAAAGGCTATGAAAGCTCCGTTCTTATAGCGCGCAGGGAACTGGTCGCCGGTGTAAAATAATAAACCATCGGGTGCAAAGTGGCCGGGATACGCTGCAACCGGGTTGATATATTTTGGGTCGGCGGCTTTTTCTCCATCGCCGCCATATTCAGGGCCCATCATATTTTTATGTTTTTGCCAGTCATAGTATACATAAGGCCAGCCCGCATTGTCGCCCTTCTTTAAAGCAAACATACACTCGGCCGGTAGCTCGGCAGACTGTTGTGCGGTATATAGCTTAGGGTAAAGGTCATGCAAGGCATCGCGGCCGTGCTGCATTACAAATAGCTGATTGTCTTGTTGGTTCCAGGCCATGCCGACTACGTTTCGTAAACCCCAGGCGTAGTGCGCTTCTTTGCTGTAGGTTTGATTTGGTTTGTCGGCCCTAAATTGCCAGATGCCTGCTGTTGAATCAAGGATGGGACAACCTGTATGTTTTTTATCGTACTCCTCACAAATGTTGCTTGGAGCACCAATGTTTACATACACATTGCCATCATTATCTAAGGTAAGTGCTTTAGGTTGATGGTGGTTTATATCTACCAATCCGCGTACAATGGTTTCGGGTCTATTTGGGTCGGTAACCTGGTTATTAGCATCAAGCTTATAGCGGAAAACAGAATTTTTAGAAGAAGCATAAAGGTAGCCGTCTTTAATGGCAATGCCGGTACCGCCATAATCGCCGAAACTGGTTTTAACAGTGGCCTTATCATTCTCTTCGTGCAAAACAAGGATGCCTTTGCTTTTACGGGTGCTTGCCATATGTATATAGATGTCATGCTGCGGAGTTACCACCAGATGGCGTGCACTACCCAAATCATCGGCTATTATGGTAGCACTAAAACCGGCAGGTAGGGTAAGGCCGGCACCAGCAGGTTTCGGATCGTTTTTTAATGCATTGAGGGTTACAAAGCCACCAATTGCCGCCAGCGGCAGTAGCAGTGATAGTATTTTCTTGCTTTTCATAATCTGTATGGTTGTTTGTCAAATTTAGTACAATAAATTTTATGCCCGAAACCAAATAAAATAGTAGCTAAGGTTTTACAACACCTGAGTTTTTGTTAAGGCGAAATTATATATTGAATTAGATGTTTATTTCAAAATAAAATTCTTACTATTTGTTTGTATTCAAATTTAATAAATAGATGCGGATTAAACCTTGATGAGTTTCTATCGTCCTAATGGTATAAAATTTAATAAAATGAAAAAGATAGCTTTAGTATCAGCAATAGCATTAAGCGGTTTACTTTACACCAGCGCAAATGCACAAATATTACAAATAGGGTTAAACTTAGGTGGTCATCGCCCAATGGTGGAAGCTTCATTAGCCACCCCGAATGTAGCGGTAGCTTACAGCAATGCAGACGACTATTATTACCTCCCCGATGTGGATGCTTACTATAGTGTACCTGAAAAGGTTTACTATTACAACGACGGTGTCAACTGGGTTCCGGCCGCATACCTGCCTGGTGAATATCGTAGCTACGACTGGAGAAATGCCCGCCACTATGAAGTACGTGCACGTCGCCCGTTCTTAAATGCCGGTGTTTACCGCGAACGTTACAATGGCCGCGCTTACGACTGGAAACGTTATAACGATAGGTCTGATAACCGGTATAACGACCACAGGGATTTTAGCAATCGCAACAATAACCGAGCCGAAGAGCCTCGTTTTGTAAGACCATATAATCAGCCTCGTGGCGTTGAACATGCCGATAACCGTAACTGGAATAACCGGAACAGTAATAGAGGGAATGATAACAGTAACAGAGGTAATGATAACAGAAACGACAACCACAGTCGAAATAATAATCAACGGGGCGATCGCTTTGTCGATAACCACAATCAAGGTGGACAACGTGGATTTGGCAAATATTAACAATTATTTCTCCATCATATATTAATGAAAAAGCCACCTTTGGGTGGCTTTTTTTGTCTAAGTACCGGATGACGTGGGGAAATCAATACCTACTCGCCTCCGTCAACAAATCTGTTGCCGCCTGATCCAAGTTTAAACGTACAGCCGCAGTGATATCTTCCAATTGCTTTAATGATGTAGCACTGGCAATAGGAGCAGTTATGCCTTTATGCGCAATAACCCAGGCAATGGCAACAGCAGCTGGCGTCGTTTGGTATTTTGAGGCAACCTGCTCCAACGCATCGAGTATCTTGAAGCCACGGTCATTCAGATACTTTTTAACTCCGCCGCCGCGGGCACTTTTTGACAAGTCGGCCTCTGAACGGTATTTACCGGATAAGAACCCGCTGGCAAGCGAGTAGAAGGTGATCACGCCAAGATTATTATTTAAACATATCGACTCGTACTCGTTTTCATATTCTTGACGATCATAAAGATTATACTCAGGCTGTAAGGTTTCATAACGGGCAAAACCATTCGCTTGGCTTACTTTTAAAGCTTCCTGTAATCGTGCAGCGCTAAAGTTTGATGCCCCGATAGCGCGAACCTTTCCTTGTTTGATCAGGTCGGTAAAGGTTGACAACGTTTCTTCTAAGGATATGTTAGGGTCGTCTTCGTGCGATTGATATAAGTCGATGTAATCGGTTTTTAATCGCGTTAGCGAATCTTCGACAGCCTGGGTGATGTAGGCTTTTGACAATCCTTTTTTATTCTCGCCCATAGGTTTTCCAACTTTTGTTGCGATGATCACCCTGTCGCGTTTGCCAGATTGTTTTAACCAGTTACCGATGATTGTTTCAGACTCGCCGCCTTTGTTGCCCGGTTTCCATTTGGAATAAACGTCTGCCGTATCGATGAATTCCAGTCCTGAATCTACATAGGCATCCAGTATCCCGAATGACTGTTTTTCATCAACAGTCCATCCAAAAACATTGCCACCAAAACAAAATGGACTAACGTTGATGCCTGATTTTCCTAATGCTCTTTTTTCCATACGGTAGCTTAAAAATTAAGCGTGCAATTTCGGTATTTGTTCTACCATTTCATCTACCCAGCCAAAAAGATAGGGCTCTGTACCTGCTACTTTTTGCCAGGTACCATCCTGATCAAGTGCAATGATGAGGTGAAGTGTATCGTCTATCGAGTCGAACTGGTAAGCTTTTTCATAACCACCAAACGTGGTTGGTCTGATCATCCCGGTAACCGGCCCCTCTGTGCCTGTTAAGCTTGCTTTAAATTGTTGTTCCATGTTGATATAAACAGCCGAAGGCAGCGAGTGTTTTGTTATAGCCGGTTTAGGTTTAGAGAAATCAATGTTTATCTTTATCCGCAATGGAGCTTATCAAACCCGACTCAAAGATTCTTGTCGATATTGTACGTACACGCATGCCTTTTGGTAAATATAAAGGCACGCTGATAAGCGATCTGCCGGTATATTATCTGGAGTGGCTGAAAAACAAGGGTTTTCCGCCGGGCAAAATGGGTATGATGCTGTCCAGCGTTTATGAGATAAAGGCTAACGGATTGAACAGTATTCTCATCATGGTTAAGAACGCTTTAAATATGGGGCAAATTAAGGGCTAAATCATCAGCCTTTTACCAACTTAGGGCTTGACTTGCGTTTAATATTTTTTATCTTCATTCGGAATTAGTGACCGACACCTATCTTATCAATGAAGTATTTATTTAGCCTCATTCTTTTTTTCTTTCAGTTCGGCGCTTTTGCGCAAGCCACTTATACCATTGGCGGTACGGTTATTGAGGCTACCGGCGCAAAAATTCAGTCGGCTACCGTGTTTATCGCGGGCACTCAAAACATTACCGCTACCGACGAACAAGGGAATTTTGTTTTTAGAAATCTGTTGCCCGGCAACTATCAGCTGGTTGTTAATATGATGGGTTATAATTCTCATAAGCAGAGTGTTACTATAAAGAGTCGTTCAGAAACGCTCAATATTATAATCACTGGTAAAAAAAATGCTTTGAACGAGGTTGTTGTCGGTGCAAAAAAACAACTACCAAAAGATCTCAAAAGATTTACCAGATTTTTTCTGGGCTACATGCGCGACCCTCAATTATGTAGGATAGTTAACCCCGGATTGATTAATTTTAGTCATACAGATACTACGCTAACGGCGACAACCGATGATTTTCTGATCATTGAAAATGAAATTTTAGGATACCGCGTAAAATATCTTCTAAAAAGCTTCTTTTGCAAGCCAAACGGATTTTACTTTTTTGATGGTGATTATACATTTGAACCTTTGGTGGGGACTGCCAAACAACAGCGAATATGGAACAAAAACAGAAAAACAGCCTATGAAGGTTCGGCAATGCACTTTTTAAGAGCATTGTATGCAGGTACTACACGTAAAGAAGGCTTTTTAGTATATAGATCAACAACAGACGACGCCTTAATTTTAGAACGCAACCCTTCTGACCCGCAACAATTTGTGACACGTAAGGACAGTAATTCTATTAGTGTAAATATTAAGCCGATGGTACTTGTGGTTCAGAATAAAGAAAAGGCTGCACAATTGGATGTAATAAGTAACAAAGAACCCAAAAAATATATTATGGGGATTGGTCTGCCTCAAAGGTATACACTTTTTAAACTTAAAGCTGAAGTCGACAGTCGGGGTAGTATAACCGGCCGCGACACTTATTTAGATTTCGGTTATTGGGGAGTATTCGGCGTCGCCAATCTATTACCGTTTGAATATAAACCAGAATAAACATCAATCTGCTTTTATGAAAAATATCGTTGCCTTATTCGCATTTATATTAATCCACGTAAATATATATGCCCAAGCAACTTACACCATTAGTGGCACTGTAAAAAACAACAAGGGCGAGCTGCTGCAGGCGGCAACCGTGTTTATTGCAGGTTCTGAAAAAGCTGTGGCTACTGATACTGAAGGCTATTTTAAATTTGTTAACCTGGCACCCGGTACTTACCAGTTGGTGGTTAATATGCTGGGTTATGCCCCGGCAAAGCGAAATGTGATCTTAAAAGATGCCCCTGAAACAGTGATGTTGAGTTTAGCGCCAAAGGAGATCATGCTTAATGAGGTTAATATCGGCGATAAATCGCAGCGCAAAAAATATATTAAAACCTTTACCGATGCTTTTATGGGCGAGTCTTCCAACGTCAAATATTGCAAGATATTGAACCCGGAATTGCTGGAGTTTTCCACCGCCAGGGGTGTCTTGAAAGCTACCACGCCCGATTTCCTGGTCATTGAAAATGGTGCCCTTGGCTATCGTATCAAATATCTGCTCAAAACATTTTCATATGAGGCTGCCAGAAATATAACCTTGTATGACGGCGATTACAGCTTTGAGCAAATGAACGGAACAACCGAGCAACAGCAAAAATGGGAGAAGAAAAGGCTTGAAGCTTATGAGGGTTCGTTAATGCATTACCTGCGTTCGTTGTATGCAGGTACCACACGACAGGAGGGCTTTTTGCTTTATAAGATATTGAATGCTACCTTTCCGATGTATATCGAATCGATCCCCATCACTCCTGAGCAGATCATTGACAGGGCTGAAAAGGATCTGATCACCTTTAAATATAGTTATCGTTTTTATATTTTGTATGATAAAAAGAAGGCCTCCAAACCCGACCCGACCCACGCGAGCCAGGATAGGGTAAGCGATCTGGATAACAACGGTTCTATTTTTAAAACCGATGCCCGGGTAGACAGCCGCGGTAGTTTCACTAACTATGAAACTCTGCTGATACAGGGCTTCTGGGGGCGTAAACGTGTGGCCGACCAATTGCCCTGGGAGTACATGCCGCCAAAAGCGGCCGTCAATAAAAATTAATAAAAATTTCTTTCATGCTGAGAAACGAAGCATCTGCCAGTTATCTAAAAGCGCAGATCCTTCGCTACCGCTCAGGATGACAATAGTGACGATTGAGTGTGGTTGCCGGTTTAGCCGGTAGTTACGGTATTCAATGGTTTTATCAACCAATTTACAGCTTCGTAAACCAGCCCTTTTTCCAGAACACAATAACCTGTATAATACCTATCAGTACCATGCCGCCCAAAGTGTAAATATAACCATGTGGCGAGTAAAGCTCAGGCATATTGTCAGGCATTACTTTGTTAGTCGCCGGATCAATGCGTGCGAAGTTCATTCCGTAAATACCGGCCACAAACGTAAGCGGTATAAATATTACCGAGATAATGGTGAGCACTTTCATGATCTCGTTCATGCGGTTACTTACCATGGACAGGTACAAGTCAATAACACTGCCGGCAATTTCCTTGTAGTTTTCAATCAGGTCCATAACCTGTATGATATGGTCGTAAGCATCCTTCAGGAAAGTTTTAACCTCGGCCGTTATCAAGGGGTTCTCAGAGCGCAGAATATCATTTATCTTATCGCGCTCAGGCCACGTTATACGCCTCAGGATGATCAGCGTACGTTTAAGCTGCTGCGCGTCATACATAATGCTTTTATCGGCGTGGCTGTACAAGCGGTCTTCAATAGCATCTAACTCATCGCCAATATGGGCCAGCAAAACAAAATAGGTGTCTATAATGGTATCTGTGAGGGCATAACACAGATAGCCCGGTCCGGCAGTGCGTATAGCGCCTTTTCCGCCGGCCAGCCGCGCTTTCACCGCTTCAAAGTGCTCATCGTGTGTTTCTTCAAAACTGACGATGAGGCCTGGCTTCACAATGGCCGAGAACTGGTTGTTGCACAACTCATTGTCGGCATTGTAATAAACCTGCCGGATGACCGTAAAAAAATAACCGTCATACTCATCAAATTTGGGTCGCTGATGGGTATTCACAATATCCTCCAACACCAGCGGATTTATCTTTAAATAAGTACCGATATCCTCGATCAGTTTTTCGTCATTCAGCCCTCTTATCTGTATCCAGTGGGTGTGGTCTTTACATTTTTTAAACTGGTCAAGGATCACCTTCAGATCGTGTCCATCAGCACAAACCAGTTCTTTTTCATTATAAGAGTAAACGGTGATAATGGGTTTCAGTGCGTCATCAGCGATACTAATGGTGCCCGGGCGTTCGCCCACAATTTGGCGTCGCTTAGTTTTATACCGTACTCTTTTAATGTTACCCATTACAGATAGTTTATGGTTTGCGGCCCCTGGTTAAACAGCAGATCAACAATACTTAAATTTTTGATAAAACCATTACGCTCTTCAAAAACCTGAAAATAAGGTTTTTGTTGCATATCGTAGTCTTTTTTGGCGCTTATGGTGTCGCGCAAGTCCTTCCGTTTTGGATATTGGGCCTCGTAGGTTTCGGTATATTGTAGTTCAAGCGGCAGTTTAATGAACTTCAGGATCATCTGCAGCAAAGCTTCGTTATAGTCAAACAGGTAGGTGAAATGCTTTTGATAAAACGGCGCGAAATCGTCCTCATAATATTCAAAATAAGCTGAGCGGCGATAACAGGTTTCCAGGCTCATCCAATGCAAGCGCTGCCAGTTAAAGTCATAGCTTATTTTGACATCTTTTACCCTGGTGTGCATTTTTGATCCTTTAACCACAGGCACGGTTAATGATAACACGCCGTCCGGCGAATAGATATTGGCCCTGTTACGATAGGTTTGTTTAGGAAAATGCTCCTCGCGCTCGATCAGGATATCAGGCCTATGATGTTTAAACGCAGTGAAATATGCAACCGGCGGAAGATAAAATAGGGGCAATACAGCGCCTTTGTCAATCATATGATTATTTTTGTAGTATAAACAACCAAAAATAATGATAAATAAAGGGCTTTCAAGATTAGGAATAGTCTTTTTATACCTGATCTCGCTGTTGCCCTTCTGGCTGCTTTATATACTAGCCGATGTATTGTTTGTACTGCTTTATTACCTCGTGGGTTACCGGCGTAAAGTTACACAAGCGAATTTACGCAATGCCTTCCCCGAAAAAACAGACGTTGAACGCTCGGGCATCGAAAAGAAATACTATCGCTATTTGGCCGACCTTATCCTCGAGGCAATAAAAATGACTACGATATCGCAAAGCGAGTTACAGCGCCGGGTGGTTTGTACCAACCCCGAATTAGTGAAAAGTTATGAAGCCGCAGGTAAGAGTGTTACCGCCGTAGCCGGGCACTATTGTAACTGGGAATGGGCCGGGCTTGAATTTAGCATTCATACGCGTTTGTTTGTGATCTATAAAAGCTTAGCCAACAATATCTTCGACAAATTCTTTATCAAAACGCGAAGCCGGTTTGGTGCCGTCGTAGTACCGATGGCGCAGGCTCTGCGTTCATCCGTTGCTCATAAAAATGAATTTACGGTGTCGGTTTATGCGGGCGACCAAACACCTCCGCTTGCTACAGCGCAGTACTTTACAGATTTTTTAAATCAGCCTACAGCGGTATTTTTAGGGATTGAAAAAATTGCCCGGCTGATTGATTCCGTCGTAATATTTTATGATATGAAGCGGATAAAGCGCGGCTATTACACTTATACGGTAGTGCCACTTGTAGAAAATACAAAGGAATCTGCAGCTCATGAAATTACAGAAGCACACGTAAAATACCTGGAAATGATGATAAGACGCGAGCCGCAATACTGGATATGGTCGCACCGCAGATGGAAATTTAAGCCAGAAAACGTGAAATATAAAAAATGACCCAATATCCTAAAGTAGCTATAGTGATTTTAAACTGGAACGGTTTAACGCATCTGCGCCAGTTTTTGCCATCAGTACTTTCGTCGGTATGGCCCAACCTGGATATTATAGTGGGCGATAACGCTTCAACCGATGGCTCTGTCGAGTTTATCCGCGAAAATTATCCGACTATCCGCCTAATTCAAAATGATCAGAACTATGGCTTCACTGGTGGTTATAACCGGGTGCTGAAGCATGTCGAAGCTGATTATTATATCTTGCTAAACTCAGATGTCGAAGTGCATCCCGGCTGGATCGAGCCGGTAATAACGCTAATGGAAAGCGACCCGCTGATAGCTGTGGCTGCGCCCAAGATCAAAGCTTATAATCAAAAAAACAGCTTTGAACATGCAGGTGCTGCGGGTGGTTTTATTGATAGCTTTGGCTATCCGTTTTGCCGTGGCCGTATTGTTAACGAGATTGAAAGGGATAACGGCCAGTATGAAGAATCTGGCGAAGTATTCTGGGCGTCGGGCGCTTCCATGTTTATTAAAAAGAAATATTGGGACGAGGCCGAAGGTTTTGACGAACAGTTTTTTGCACATATGGAAGAGATCGACCTTTGCTGGCGCTTAAAAAACAGCGGGTACAAGGTAATGTACTGTGCACAGTCAGAGATCTTTCATGTGGGGGGTGGTACGCTTACCGCCGAAAATCCATTTAAAACCTACCTCAATTTCAGAAACAACTTGTTACTTATCAAAAAGAACCTGCCGTTCTGGAAAGGTCTTATTGTGATAACTGCACGGTTTTTCCTGGATTTTGCCGCACTATTGCGCTTTCTGACTGAAGGTAAACGTAAGGACGCCGGAGCAGTAAGCCGCGCACACCGTTATTTTGTTCGGCACTTGTTTGATAGTGGGAGCCATGCCTCAAGCACCCACCTGAAAAAGTATAATTCTAAATTAACCGGTATGTACCATGGCAGCATTATGTGGGCGTTCTTTATTAAGAAACTCAGAAAGTTTGCTGATCTGGAACGACGTCGGTTTTATTAATTGATGCTTTGTGTAACACGCTTTTAATTGCCGAGAAAGCCAAATTGTTTTTACTTAGCCGTCAAACTCTCAATAGCTAAGCGGTAACTATCCATGCCAAAACCGGCTATAACGCCTTTACAGCTGGCTGCCAGCATACTGTGATGCCTGAACTCCTCGCGCTTGTAAACGTTAGAGATATGTACCTCGACCACCGGGGTTTTTATAGCAGCAATAGCATCGGCAATAGCTACCGAAGTATGCGTATAGGCACCCGCGTTTAAAACAACGCCATCAAAGCCGAAACCAATTTCATGAAGTTTATTGATGATCTCGCCTTCTACATTGCTTTGATAATAAGCTATATTCAGTTCAGGGTATCGTGTTTTCAGCGTCTCCAGGTAACTTTCAAAGCTGCTGTCGCCATAAATAGATTTCTCTCTAACGCCCAGTAAGTTTAAATTTGGGCCGTTTATAATTTGTATATTCATTAGCTCAAACTTAAGTATAAAACATTAAATCTAAAATCAATTGAACTGGCCATCGGCAATAAAAGGGTTTCAGGCCTATTTAAAACTGGAGAGATCACTCTCGTCAAACTCTATCGAGGCCTATACCCGCGATATCCAGCGTCTATACGAGTTTACCGAGGTTCAGGAAGCCAAACTAAGCCCTGACAGCATTACCCTTGCCGACCTTCGCCGTTTTATTACCTGGGTAAATGAACTGGGTATGATCCCGTCATCACAAGCCCGGATTCTATCAGGGGTCAAGGCTTTTTATAAGTATATGCTGATGGAAGACTTGATCACGATCGATCCGTCAGAGCTGCTGGAATCGCCCAAAATTACGCGCAAATTGCCTGACACGCTAAGCTATGAAGATATCAATAAACTAATAGACGCTATCGATCTGTCCAAACCTGACGGCGCCCGCAATAAGGCCATTATGGAAACGCTATACGGCTGCGGCTTGCGTGTATCTGAATTAACTGAACTTAAACTTTCCAACCTGTATCTGGATATAGAATTTATTAAGGTACTGGGCAAAGGCAGCAAAGAGCGACTGGTGCCCATAGGTGGCTCTGCGATAAAAGCGCTGAAAATTTGGATAGAACAAGTGCGGGTGCATAACCCTATAAAAAAAGGGGAGGAGGATTACGTTTTTCTGAACCGCCGCGGTTCAAGGCTTAGCCGGGTTTACATTTTTATGCTGATCAAAAACCTGGCGGCACAAACCGGATTGAAAAAGACGATAAGTCCGCACACCTTTAGGCATTCTTTTGCCACTCATCTTGTTGAAGGCGGCGCAGACCTGCGCGCTGTACAGGAAATGCTGGGGCATGAAAGCATTACTACCACTGAGATTTATACGCATCTGGATAGAGAGTATTTGAAAGGCACGATTATACAGTATCATCCACGCAGTTGAATAATATCCACCCTTTGTGAATTTCCTGTCGTTGCGGGAAGGAGCGACGAAGCAACCGAGAACTATTAAAGCAAATTGTTATTTTGCAAAATGCCTAAATTTCATCTGTATTACGTTTATGTCTTAACCAATAAAGGTAATACCGTCATTTATGTTGGAGTAACCAATAATCTACAAGACCGCGTTTGACAGCATAAAAAGGGAGTCTACAACGGGTTTACAAAAACCTACGCCTGCAACAAATTGGTTTATTACGAAGAGTTTCAATTTATTCAGGATGCTATTGCACGAGAGAAGCAACTTAAAGCTGGTTCACGTCAAAAGAAAGTTGATTTAATACAATCTGAAAATCGTGATTGGTTAGATTTGACGGCGGGTTGGTATGAAGGATGGGAATAACACATATCGGCCGAGCCTCCTTGCGATTGCCGCGCTACGCTCGCAATGACAGTGATTTTCATTAATGCCTGGCAATTTTGTCATTGCGGGGAGGAACGACGAAGCAACCGCACGCGTTTAAGAAAGCAGACGAGCTTTTCTCCTTGCGATTGCCGCGCTACGCTCGCAATGACAGTGATTTTCATTAATGCCTGGCAATTTTGTCATTGCGAGGAGGAACGACGAAGCAATCGCACGCGTTTAAGAAAGCAGACGAGCTTTTCTCCTTGCGATTGCCGCGCTACGCTCGCAATGACAGTGATTTTCATTAATGGCTGGCAATTTTGTCATTGCGGGGAGGAACGACGAAGCAACCGCACGCGTTTAAGAAAGGATACGAGCTTTTCTCCTTGCGATTGCCGCGCTACGCTCGCAATGACAGTGACTTTCATTAATGCTGGCAATTTTGTCATTGCGAGGAGGAACGACGAAGCAACCGCACGCGTTTAAGAAAGCAGACGAGTTTTTCTCCTTGCGATTGCCGCGCTACGCTCGCAATGACAGTGATTTTCATTAATGCCTGGCAATTTTGTCATTGCGGGGAGGAACGACGAAGCAACCGCATGCGTTTAAGAAAGCAGACGAGTTTTTCTCCTTGCGATTGCCGCGCTACGCTCGCAATGACAAAGAGCTATCGTACCGATCTTATCATTCTATCCCTGCCGCTCAAATCCTTCCTTATTTCAACATCCTTAAATCCGCTGTCAGTTAACAGCTGTGCGGTTTCCTTACCAAAACTTTCATTGATCTCAAAAAATAATAAACCATCAGGTTCAAGCGAAGCTAATGCGAAATCAGCTATCGCTCTATAAAATAGCAACGGGTCGTCCTCAGGTACAAACAACGCCGAATGTGGCTCGAAATCTGTTACGTTACGGTGCATCCGTATTTTATCCTCAAGTGTAACGTAGGGTGGATTGGAAACGATAATGGAGTATTTTTTATCTGAAGTATAATTCAAAATATCAGCCTCAATAAAATTAACGTCTACTTCATTTAATACGGCGTTTTCTTTAGCGGTATTCAACGCGTCAACCGAAACATCCATAGCCGACACTTGTACGTTAGTTAAATTCTTTTTTAAGCTGATAGCAATACAACCGGTGCCCGTGCCGATATCCAATATGCTTGAGTTAGTATTTGGAGATGAATCTAATACCCACTGCACCAGCTCTTCGGTCTCCGGCCGGGGTATAAGGGTGGCTGGATTTACTTTGAATCTTAACCCATAAAACTCGGCGTACCCTAAAGTATATTGCAGTGGTTTACCGGTTTTTAATTGGGCAAGAATACCGTTAAGCTCATTTTGTTGGGCGAAGGTTAATTGCCTGTCACCAAACGCCTTAATATTGGCTTTGGATGTATTGATGATCTCGGTTAAAACCATTAAGCTGATAGAGGCGATCTCCCGGGTGTCATAGATGCCTGCAAGGCCCTGTTTAAACTGTGCAAAGGCGTCGTTAATGGTTTTCATCACTGCTAAGTTAGCCATTTGCCCCTTAATCTGATCGCTAATCAACTAATCGCTATCTTTACCCCATGTCGCATCATGAAAAATATATGCAGCGCTGTCTCGATCTGGCCATTTTAGGCGCAGGCAAGGTTAGCCCGAACCCAATGGTGGGCGCTGTTATTGTTCATGATGGTAAGATAATAGGTGAGGGCTATCACCAGCAATATGGACAGGCTCATGCCGAGGTGAATGCGGTAAACCAGGTGCTGGCAAACTTTGACGCCGCTGAAGAACTGTTACGCAATTCAACCATCTATGTATCGCTTGAGCCTTGTGCGCATTACGGCAAAACACCGCCCTGTGCCGATCTGATCATCAAACACCGCATTCGGCAGGTAGTGGTTGGTTGCCGCGATCCCTTTCCTGAAGTGGATGGTAAGGGGATTGAAAAGTTGAAAGCGGCAGGTATTGAGGTTACGTTGGGCGTTTTAGAAGATGAATGCCGGTTTTTAAATCGCCGCTTTTTTACTAAAGTGCTAAAGCACCGGCCGTATGTTATTTTAAAATGGGCCCAAACGCAGGATAGCTTCTTTGCTCCCGACGATAAAAGTCAGTTCTGGATAACCGGTGCAGAATCGCGAAAGCTGGTGCACCAATGGCGTGGAGAAGAAGATGCTGTTTTGGTAGGCAAAAATACCGCTGCCATTGACAATCCGCAGTTGAATGTAAGATATGGTGATGGAAGGTCGCCTAAACGTGTGGTGATTGATCGCCGGTTAGCATTGAGTCATGATTTGCACTTGTTCGACCAGTCGGTTGAGACTTTGGTTTTTAACGAAATTAAGACCGCTATTGACGGAAAGATCAAATTTATCGCTCTCGAAGATTTTGACCGCTATGTGCCACAATATATACTGTACCAGCTTTATTTGCAGGATATCCAGTCGGTGATTATTGAAGGCGGCGCACATACGCTTAATTCGTTCATCGAAGCCGGTGTCTGGGACGAGGCACGGGTATTTACCGGGCAGTCAACTTTAAAATCGGGTATAAAAGCTCCAAAAATTAACGGTATAATTGCCGGGGAGATTCCGTCAGGGACAGATCATCTGCAAATTATTTATAACCATAAGCAGCGCTAAATGCTATATATCTTATTAAGTATCTGTTGCAGCGTGGTGGTTTCCATTATGCTGAAATTAGCTAAACGCTACCATGTCGACGTGTTGCAGGCCATCACCTGGAATTATTCGACCGCTATTTTGCTAACCTGGCTTATTTTTAAACCGCATTGGATAAGCTTGCAAGTAGCACCGGTGACGACTTTGGCAGGCTTAGGGATATTGCTACCGGTGTTGTTTGTAGTGCTGGGTGCATCTGTCACTACAACTGGTATTGTACGTACCGACGTAGCGCAACGGCTGTCATTATTTATTCCGATACTGGCTTCATATTTTGTTTTTGGCGAGACATTACACGCGGTTAAAATTACGGGCATAGCTTTAGGCCTGGTTGCTATTGTATGCTCGATCCCCTGGGGAAAAAGCACTGGCGGGAAGGCAAGCAGGGGCGGCTGGTTTTACCTGCTGGTGGTGTTTATTGGTATGGGCGTAATCGATGTTTTATTTAAGCAGCTATCAGCTTTTAAAGCGGTGCCTTATACTTCGTTGCTGTTTATGGTTTTTATTCTGTCGTTTATTTGTGCACTCATTATGCTCATCATCAAAATATCGAGCGGAAAAACCAAATTCTCGTTTCCCCATATCCTGATTGGTTGGGCGTTGGGGATAGCCAACTTTGGAAATATCTTGTTTTATTTAAAAGCACATCAGGCGCTGGTAAACAAGCCCTCGACGGTGTTTACCGCCATGAACATAGGCGTTATTGTAATGGGTACGCTTGTGGGGCTGTTCATCTTTAAAGAGAAATTAAGTACGCTCAATAAAGTTGGTATCTTTCTGGCATTAATAGCTGTTATTGTGATCTTTAATTTTTAAACGGCCCCTTATGCTGTTTAATGATACATATAAAACTATAGATGCTGCGGCCGAAGCCATTTTTCGCGACCGGGGCAGTAAGTTCCTCGCCTTTGCGTATCCTATCCAGTCAGAAAATCAGGTTAAAGAGATCATAGCAAAGCTAAAAACAGCACATCCCAAAGCAAACCACCATTGCTGGGCTATGCGATTGACTCCCGATCGCTCAGTATTTAAACTTAATGACGACGGCGAACCATCGGGCACCGCGGGCAGGCCTATTTTAAATACTTTACTTTCCAGAGATCTTACCAATGTGCTGGTTGTCGTGGTGCGGTATTTTGGCGGTACCCTGTTAGGCGTACCGGGATTGATCAATGCTTACAAAGCCGCAACCGAAGAAGCGTTAGCCAACACACAGATCGTCGAAAAGACGGTGAATGATATTTATACCATCAGCTTTGATTACCTGCAGATGAATGACGTAATGCGCCTGATAAAGGAAGCCGATGTACAGATCATCGAACAGGAATTTGATAATGAATGTAACATCCAGGTCTCTATCCGCAAGATGCAGGTTAATATTGTGCTGGGCAAATTGGATAAACTGACCGGTGTAAAAGCTAAGTACCGCCATACCCTTTAATTTATATATACCTGTTAAAGCCGGCGGCTATAAATAATGCTCGTTTTTAAGCATTTTTTAAATAATATCTGACATCCAATTTTACTTCATAATTTACTATTGGATATTCATTATTCGATATTCAAAAAGAGGATTTTATTTTGCCGGTTTCCGGGCTTAAATACCTAATTTAGTCGGAGTATGCAATCTTTTGAAGTAGATAAAAGCGACTTCCTGCGCATTAAGGCCGCTCTCGAGGGTGATGATGCTGAATTAGAGTTAGTTCTGAAGGAGTATCATCCTTCTGAGATTGCTATTTTATTTGAAAAGCTGCAGCAGGAGGATAAAGAACGTATTATCAATATCCTGCCCGCCGACGTGGCATCGGATGTTATTGCCGAAATGGATGAGGAACATCGCCCCGGTGAACTCCTGATCAACCTCGACCCTGAGAAACGTTCGGAGATTGTAGAGGAGTTGGATTACGACGATGCGACAGACATCATTTCGCAGCTTGAAGAGCATGAGCAGCAGGAAATTCTTGAGGACTTAGACCACGAGGACGCTACCAACATCCGCGCCCTGTTAAATTACCACGAGAACACCGCAGGTGGTTTAATGAACCCCAAACTTCTGTGCGTAAACATCAACTCCAACAAAAAAGAGGCATTGGACGAGATCATCCGTCAATCAGAAGAAATGGAGGAGTTCTACACCATTTATGTGGTAGATAAAAATGATATTCTGAAGGGTGTAGTTTCTATCAAAGACATTATCAAAGCTCACGCCGATGTTAAGATCAAGAATATTTATAAAGACGCACCGATCTTCGTAAAAGCCGACCTCGACCAGGAGGAAGTAGCCAAGCTCATCTCTCAATACAACCTGACCGCCATACCGGTAGTCGACGATAACATGAAGTTACTGGGCCGCATTACGGTAGATGATATCATCGACGTAATGGAGCAGGAGAGCACCGAGGATATGTTGAAGATATCCGGTGTATCTGAGGACGAGGAACTGAGCGGTAACTGGCAGGAAGCGGTAAAGAGCCGTTTGCCCTGGTTGATTATTAACCTGGCCACCGGTTTTCTTGCCGCAGGTGTGGTAAGGCATTTCCCAAATGTGCAGGTGGCTATCCCGGCTATAGTGGCCTATATGACCATTATCAGCGGGATGGGGGGTAATGCGGCCACGCAGGCACTGGCGGTTACCGTGCGCCGTATCTCATTGAGCGATCTGACAGATAACCAGGCTTACCGTACCGTATTAAAAGAGTTTTCGGTAGGGATGATCAATGGTGCGGCTAATGGTTTGATAGTTGGAGCTTTTGCGTTTTTTTATGATGGCAGCCCGATGATGGGATTGGTTTTGTTTCTGGCGATGACTGGTAACCTGATCGTAGCCGGATTATCAGGCGCTGGTATCCCGCTGATATTAAAACGCTTGGGTATAGACCCGGCGGTGGCATCATCTATCATTATCACCACATTTACAGATTGCGCCGGGTTTTTTCTGCCGCTATGGCTGGCGACAAATCTTTTAATGCGACATTAGTGCTTATAGTAAGCTTTTATTATAAATTTGGACTTTTAAAATTGATCAAATTATGGCAGTAGTTAGACACGACTGGACTCAAGAAGAAATTTCTGAAATATATCATACCCCGCTGCTCGACCTGATTTACCGGGCGGCCAGCATTCACCGTGAGAATAAGGATTACGCAGAAGTACAGATCAGCTCACTGATCTCGATAAAAACGGGCGGCTGCCCTGAAGACTGTGCTTATTGCCCGCAGGCGGCCCGCTACAATACAGGGGTTGATGTGCATGCCATTATGCCTAAAGAAGAAGTGATTGCGGTAGCCGAAAGAGCCAAAGCTGGAGGTGCTTCACGCTTATGCATGGGCGCAGCCTGGCGCGAAGTACGCGATAACCGCGACTTTGACAAGGTGATTGATATGGTGAAAGCGGTTAACTCGCTGGATATGGAGGTTTGCTGTACTCTGGGTATGTTGACCGAGGCTCAGGCACAACGCTTAGCCGATGCCGGTTTGTATGCTTATAATCACAACCTGGATACTTCAGAGGACGACTATAAACGCATCATCACTACCCGCAGCTATGATGATCGCCTGAAAACTTTAGAGCATGTGCGCAAAGCAAAAATATCAGTTTGCAGCGGTGGTATCATCGGGTTGGGCGAAACTACTGCGGACAGGATATCGATGCTTAAAACACTTTCAAACTTGCCGCAGCACCCTGAATCAGTACCTATCAATGCGTTGGTTCCGGTTAAAGGCACGCCGTTGGCCGATCAGCCAAGAGTATCCATCTGGGATATGGTGCGCATGATTGCTACTACCCGCATCATTATGCCTAAAACAGTTGTGCGCCTATCTGCCGGCCGTACAGAAATGAGCACTGTTGAGCAGGCTTTCTGTTTCATGGCAGGTGCTAACTCCATCTTTGCAGGCGAGAAGCTGTTAACCACACCAAATCCATCATTTGATGAAGATATGGCCATGTTTGAGCTGTTGGGATTAACCCCGCGTAAAGCCTTCAAAAATGGCCGCCCTGAGATTAAAGAAATTAAAGAAATGAGTATCAATGAGGTGATATAGGCGGATCATTTATGAAACGGTTTAAGATAAATACTACCTGGGAGGAGGATGAAAAAGAGAGGAGGGAGTTTTTTGAGGGTCTTTCTTTTTCTGAACGGTTAAGGTGTTTTTATAAGCTGAAAGAGAAATTTAGCTTTGATAAGCAGGTATATCCAAAGGGGAAAATATTTAAAATCCATCATCTGACAGATGCCATTTGATATTTATGACGAGTTTATTGTTGCTTTTCTTACATCGATGCAAAAGCATCAAGTAAGATATATGCTAATAGGCGGGGTCGCGCTAAACTTTCATGGGGTAAACAGGAATACTCAAGATATGGATATTTGGTTAGCGCCAACTAATCAAAACCGGGATGTTTTTTACAAGGTTTTGTTAGATATTGGTTATACAGATGAAGAAATTCGCGATTTAAAAAGCGAAGATTTTACTAATGCTTTTAAATGCACCATTGGCGAAATGCCAGATACCATTGACTGTCTTACCGTTGTTCACCATAATATAAATTTTGATGAGGCCGAACATGTCATGATTAAACATGACATTGGCAACGGTGTTAATTTGAATGTAGTTAATATTGATTTTCTAAGACAAATGAAAGTCCTTACACATCGTCCTCAGGACTGGGCAGATGTTGTGCGTTTGGATGAGTTAAAGAAAAAATAAACCTCCCCGGCTGCCCCAAGCGCAATGTTATTAAGTTAAGAGATTTGTCATTTCGAAACGTAGTAGGAAATCTTAAACGCCTACTAATCCTAAACGCATGTACAAGATTTCTCACTCGTTCCTCGTATCGAAATGACAAGTTTTTTAGTTTATTTTCTTAACTTAATGACATTGGCCGCGAGCGTCCCGCTTGTGGCCCCACATGCCAGGTAACGGATAGACCATGTCAACGGTAGCTGCCTATCGCTTCAGAGAAGCGCCACGCTATCGCTCGCAATGACGCTTTGTTAGTTTTTTATACCTTCGCACCCAAAACCCTCCGCCAGGCAAACCTGGTCATAAAGTTAAATCCCTTCCAGCTGTTCACAAACTCAATGATGTCGTTTAGGCATCTATCGGCAAATTTTTGTTTGAAATTTTTAGACGCCAACTTATAAGCCTCATCAGGGTTTTCCAGGCCTATACGCTCGTAAATTTCACGCTTTACATACATAGTACGTACAAACAGGATATTGAATAGTATTACATAGCTGTACAATGTACGCTTGATGAAGCCCGCTTTCTCTGAATATTTCTTTAATAACGCTTTAGTATATAGAATATGCCGCCCCTCTTCAATATTATGCAGGTCGAACATCTTTTTCAGTACCGGGTAAATATCAGGTGCGCGGCGGGCATGATTTCCATAAACATCAGTTACCAATTCAACAGATACGCTGCCCATAAACAGATAATCGGCAGGCAGATATTTATTACTGAATTCGCCAAAAAACTTGTGCAGGCGGCTTTGCTTAATTGGCTTGCCGCCCAGTTTGGCAATAACCCGCGCAAACATTTCCTGATGGCGGAGTTCCTCGATCAGCTCGCGGATTAAAAACTGATGCTCGACATTGTCGGCAGACAAGGTGATCAAATGGCGCGTCATAAACACACAAAACAGGCACTCGCCCCAGGCGTATGAGGCTATTACCTGCACCAGCTCGTGCCGCCCAAGCTCAAGTTTTTGAGCAGGAGTAAGGGTTTCGTACAGATCAAGCCCTTGCAGCGATGTCAAAGCTTCGGGCAGAAAAATATCACCAGCTTCGGGCTCCAGTTGCCAGGGGATATAAGTCTCCGGCATCAAAGGGCGCTCGCGGCTGATCTTTATTAAACGCTCAATTTCCTTGATATCCATATTTAAAGATACGCGATATATCGGTTTTGCGTTGCTGCTGCTATAGTTAAACATAACCTTTTATACGGATAATGTTTAGATGTTCCATTCGCATCAATAAACCTGAAAGGAATAACTAAATTAAAAATGGATTACAAAATGCTAAAAATATTAGTATTTTTGATCTGTTATGAATGCAGACAGGATTACTGAGAAATTGAATATTTTGGCCGATGCCGCTAAGTATGATGTATCATGCGCGTCGAGCGGAAGCAAGCGTAAAAACGAGAATAAGGGCTTGGGCAATGCCAGCAATGGTATTTGTCATAGTTATACCGAGGATGGACGGTGCGTGTCTTTGCTGAAAATATTATTAACCAATTATTGTATTTATGATTGTGCCTATTGTGTGTCGCGAAAAAGCAATGATATACAACGTGCGGCTTTTACCGTGCAGGAGGTGGTCGACCTGACCATTAACTTCTATCGCCGCAATTATATCGAAGGCTTGTTCCTGAGCTCGGGTATTTTTAAGGATGCCGATTTTACCATGGAGCGACTGGTGCAGGTGGCTAAGAAACTGCGGACCGAGCATAAATTTAATGGGTATATTCATCTGAAATCCATCCCCGGTGCCAGTGACGAACTGATGCGTGAGGCCGGCTTGTATGCTGATCGCTTAAGCATTAACCTTGAAATGCCTACTGAGGCCGGACTGAAATTATTGGCTCCGGATAAGAATCGGCAGGACATGATAAATCCGATGCAGTTTTTGAAGGAAGAGATCAAGCTGCGAATGGATGAAAAGAAACTATTCAAAAAAGCACCCCTGTTTGCGCCGGCAGGGCAAAGCACCCAGGTTATCGTCGGTGCAACGCCCGAAACGGACGAGCAAGTGCTGCAATCGGCAAATTACTTTTATCAGACTTTTAATTTAAAGCGGGTATACTATTCGGGCTACGTGCCCGTACTGGCAGATAAGCGCCTGCCTGCCTTAAACAGCAGCGTCCCTATGGTACGCGAGAATCGTTTATATCAGGCCGACTGGCTGATGCGTTATTATGGCTTTGATGTAGGTGAGATCGTCAACCAGAACCAACCATTGCTAGATCTGGATATTGATCCGAAATTGAGCTGGGCTATTCGGAATATGAATGAATTTCCGATAGATATTAATAAGGCCGATTTAAAGTTGATCCTTCGTGTGCCGGGCATCGGTATGTTATCGGCACAAAAGATAGTAAGCGCGCGCAGGCACGGGCGGTTAAATTGGGATCAGCTGAAAAAAATAGGCGTTTCGGTAAACCGGGCCAGGTATTTTATTACCTGTAACAGTCCGCAGTTTGAGCGGCGCGATCTGACCGGCAATAACATCAAGCAATTTATCCTGGCCGAATCGCAAAGTAAATATCTCAAGAACAAACCTAACCAGTTAAACCTGTTTTAAAATGACTGCGCTATTTTACGACGGAACGTTTGAGGGGTTGCTTACGGCTATTTTCGAGATCTACGATCGCAAGCTATCATTGGTAAAGATATTTAAGGGCCAGCAGCAGACAGGCGAGATGTTTGGGGACACATTGAACGTAATTACCAATGAAGCTTATGCTACACGCGTTTTAAAAGGTCTGCGTAAAAAGTTATCGCCCAATGGCGTGCAGCGTTTGTATATAGCACACATGGCCGAAATGGATAATGAGGACAATAATCTGGTTGGTTATATAAGATATGCGTTCGACAGTTTGCAGAATATTGAGGATGATTATGGAAACCGTTATGTGATGCGGCTTTCTGAGATCATCCGGATGATGCGCCGCGAGAAGCACCGGATGGAAGCCTTTGTACGTTTCCGGAAACTGAAAGACGAGACTTATTACGCCGCCGTGGAGCCTGATTTTAATGTGCTGCCGCTCCTCATCAGACATTTTAGAAGCCGGTATACTGACCAAAAATGGATGATCTACGACCTGCGGCGTGATTATGGTATTTATTACGATAGGCATGATACACAGTTTATCACGCTTGACTTTGCCGCAGCAGGCAAGCCCGGCGATGTAATATCGGCCTATACCGAGGATGAAAGTATTTACCAGCATCTTTGGAAGAACTATTTCCATAGTGTAAATATCCCGGCACGCAAAAATACCAAACTACATGTGCGCCACATTCCCAAACGATATTGGAAACATTTAACCGAGAAAATTTAATCCGTATCATTTTACGCATTTTAGTTACCTGTTTATATGAAAAAATACCTGAAAATTGTGAATACATCCGATGTGGATAACATTGGTTATAACGCTGTATGTTACTGATATTTACAGCTTTAAATGTGTTGATAACTGCCATATTGATGTTAGTTACGCGTTAATAAAAACAATAAAGAAAATTTGCAAAATCTTCCTGGTATCCCGATATTGAAATCATCAAGAACGACGTACTTTGACAGCCTTACAGGAATAACAGAAATTGAATCGGGGGAGTTCTCGGACGAACTAAAGATCAAGGGAAAGCCTGAGTTATATGGAAACCGAAGCCGCGACAGCGACCGAAACAGAATATAACTAACAAGGTATTAAATGTTTGCCTGTTTTCTACGGAAAATGGTAATACTATTAATGACCTTGAAGCAATCGGTGTTAGCAAACAATGATCATATCTGTAAATCCTTTTAGAACGGAAACACGATGTATCTCGTTTGAGTTTAAAATAGATGAGTTGGAAGCCTGCAAAGGTTTGTTAATAAATCGAATGATAAGCGACATAACGATGTTAAGTCAGTATCCACAAAGAGGACGGGATTGAACAGCGTGAACATAACACGATGAGATCAGGTCGGTCACTATACACAAAACTTGATGCTTTATGCAGTACTACGGTGCAGCTTAAAGTTGAAAACGGGTAGTCAAATCGAAAGAGGCGGCACCCGTTTTTGTTTTTATCAGATTTTTGATTTGTTTAGTCGCTGCTGCCAAGACACGTCATTTCAGCATTTTGCATTAAGAACCCCTTCAATTTATTTAGCCTGGATGCCAATTTTACGCATTTGTGCGCCGCAACTTTTCTGAAAGTCGGTCTGTCATTGTTAAAAACCAACCTGTTAACAACCTTGTGCACAATAATAGTCTACAGAGCTAAAACACACTGTAATTATAATAAAACGTCTTTTTAAACCATAATTCAGTGTTGTAATCTGTTAATAACCAGTAAATTATTGTTCATAATGGGTTAATAAAAACTATATAAAATATTTGCAGGATTTCGGACACATCCTGATATTAGAATCATCAGGAACGAAGTACTTTGACAGCCTTACAGGAATAACAAAAATTGAATCGAAGGGAGGTTTTCGGACAAACTAAGATCAAGGGAAAGCCTGAGTTACATTAAACAGAAACGGCGCAAGCAACAGAAACGCAGTGTTAACTACAATAAGGCATTGACAGAAGCTGTTAATTTTTACGGAGATAGGCAGCACTGAATAATGACTTGACGCAACCACACCCGCAAGGGCACACGGCCAGGGCAAGCCGGTTAAAATACAGAAGCTTGATGCTTTATGAATAATTACGGTTACTCATAAGCATAAACGGGAGACCAGATCGAAAGACGAGGGCTCCCGTTTTTGTTTTATATGGTGTGCCAAATCACCTTCGGGTACAAATAATTTTTCGTTAGGCGTTAAATTGCATAATTTAGCATAGTATGCAAAATGACTACAAAAGGCCGGCAGCAGGGAAAAAGATATTTGTTTTAGATACTTCCGTGATCTTATATGATCACAATGCGTTCGAAAATTTCCAGGAGCACGATGTTGCTATCCCCATTCAGGTGCTGGAAGAACTGGACAATATGAAAAGCGGTAACGATACCCGCAATTTCGAGGCCCGTAGTTTTATCCGCCTCATCGACGACATCTCGCGCAAAAAGCTGATTAATAAATGGCATCCGTTAAATGGAAAGGACAAAGGCAGCTTTAAAGTAATAATTGACATCAAGAATACCGGCGTTGATGCCGAGGCGATCTTTGGATCGGATAAAGTCGATCATCGCATACTGAACGCAGCACTTGGCTTACAGGAAGAGAACCCGGATAAAAACGTGGTATTGGTATCGAAAGATATCTGCCTTCGTTTGAAAGCAAAATCGCTAAACATACATGCCGAGGATTACGAAACCGGCAAAGTTAAAAATGTTGATGAACTGTACAGTGGTGAAACTGTGGTAAGCGCCACCGACAAGCAGATCAACCAGCTCAACAAACAACGCACCTTACCAACCAACGGCTTGGAACTGAATAAGGAGACGGCAAACCATTTTTATATTCTCGAAGGAAAAAAGACAAGGGCGTCAGCCTTTTATAATAGCCAGACCGGCATATTGGAAAGGGTGAACGAGCAGCCCATATTCAATATCCAGCCCAGAAACATTGAGCAGGCTTTTGCTATACATGCACTGCTAAATCCAGACATTAAGCTGGTAACCATACAGGGTAATGCCGGCACGGGTAAAACGTTACTGGCCCTGGCTGGTGCTTTGGAGCAGCGCAAATATTACCGCCAGATATTTGTTACGCGGCCAATTGTCCCCCTTAGCAACAAAGATATTGGCTTCTTACCCGGCGATATCAAATCAAAGATAGACCCGTACATGGCGCCGATATGGGATAACCTCAAATTTATCAAAGACCAGTTTACCGATGACGAAAAGATGCAGGCTAAACTGGATGAACTCGTTGACAACGAAAAGATATCTATAGCTCCGCTGGCCTTCATTCGCGGGCGTACGCTGAGCAAGATATTTTTTATTGTAGACGAAGCCCAGAATCTTACCCCGCACGAGATCAAGACCATCATATCCCGCGCAGGCGAAAACAGTAAATTTGTTTTTACCGGCGATATTTACCAGATAGATACCCCATACCTTGATGCAGAAAGTAACGGCCTGTCTTACCTGATTGACCGTGCCAAAGGGCATCCGCTTTATGCGCACATAACCTTGCAAAAAGGGGAGCGCAGTGAGTTAGCTAATTTGGCTACCGAACTGTTATAAGGCGGCTACTTTAACACATCATCCGTAACCTTCGCAATATCTGTACTGATCTTATTAATAAAACCTAACTGTTCTTTCAGCAGATTTTCAATTACGGTGGGGGCGGTTATTTCGGCCAGTTCTGCTTTTTCTCCGGTAAATTCAACACGTGTACCACCCAGCTTTTTCGAGCTTTCGTTGAGTATGGCTATGCTTTTTTTGATCAGCTTCAGCGTTTCAGGCGTGGCTTTGTGCATGCCTTTAACCGTTATCTCTGAGGCTACCGTGGCGGTGTAAGATGAAAGGATATGATTCAGCACCACAAATTTGTGGATGTCTTTAATATTACGCTGCTTGCTTTTTGGCTCGGACGTCATGCGCTCAAACGCTGCCGACAGGTTGGCCGACTTCACAAAAACATCTTTTCGGGCCAGTTTGTATTCGGTGATGGTAATAGGATTGCCGGTTATGCTTTGGGCTATTTTGATCAGATAATTCCGGTTGCTGCATATCACATCCGCGAGGCTTTGTTTTATTTGCTCAAACTCCCAGGTCGGGAAGATGAGGTAGCTGGCAATAAAAGCAATGGTTGAGCCTATAATAGTATCCACCACGCGCTCTTCAACAATATTCAGGTGGCCGACACCAAGAAACTTAAATAAAATGAGGACATAAGGTGTGGTAAAGAGCACGCTTATCACGTAGTTTAATCGCTGAAAGCTGTAGGATCCTACCATAAATAATAGCATCAATATAAACTGCGCCTTATTATTAGGTATGAAAACTAATATCAGAATGCCGACGACACCGCCGACGATGGTGCCGGTTAAACGCTGATAATTACGCTGCTTAGACAAACTGAAGCCAGGTTTCAGAATTACGATGATAGTCAGCAATACCCAGTAACTATGATGCCCCAATGAAAAAGCTTTGGACACTGCAAAACCTATCAAACAAACTAAACTTACCCGCAGCGCATGCTTAAAAGCCGCCGAATCCAAAGTGAAATTGTCGAAGAATACATGAGGCGCAAAGTCCTGATGCGGCGCAAATTTAGAATACTCTACATCGTGGTTATTCTCAAGCAAGATTTTTGATGAGCTTGAATTATAATAATTGAAGATGTTTTCAATTTCCTTATTCAGATCACGCAAGTTGATCAGGATCTTTTTGAGTACCAGGTTGCTGGTTTCGTTAGCATCGCCTATCGCGTCTATCTTTTGTTTAAGCTTTTCCATGTCGCCGCTAAAATCAGCCAGGTTTTTGTAGCGCATATTCGAAAGTATCGCAAAACCGATATTTTCCAGCTCGTCGGCCATTTTATGGATCAGAAAGGCTATCTCGGGTAAAATACCTGTATCCTTAAACTTTTCATGGATCTGGGTATAGTCATAATGCGTGGCCATGATCTGTTCAAACATATCCACCAGGTCAACAAAAGTCAGCACCAAAATACGGCTGGCGTTGGTCGATTCGCGAGCCAATACACGGCTTTTAAACAGTAGTTCGCGCACTACATCCTGGTTCTGGCTCACATGTATTTGTTGCGATACCAGTTTATGGTAGTTCTCGTCGATATTGGTTTCAGGCAGATAGAAATCAGCTTTAATCCTCAAAAACTTTACAATGTCGGCCACATTCTCGCCCAATGCTTGCTGCGCTGCGCGATAGGGCCGGATACCAAAAAAAACCAGGCTAAACACCATGTACCAAACACCACCGGCTAAAATAGTAGCGCTATAGCTTAATACTTGCTCAGGTTTAATGGCTTGCTCCATTAATAATACCATTACCAGCAATGACCCCGTACCCACCGATGCCGCCCGGTTTCCATACACGGTAAACATCGAAAACAGGAACGAAAACAAAGTGATCTCTAATCCCAGGGTAAAGACATTTAGTCGCGCAAAGCCGGTAGTTAACGCCACAACAAATACACACAAATTGCCAATGGCCATGCCATTGCGTTTGTGTACAACAGGGCCGGGGCTGTCAGCTACGCAAACACAAAGTGCTCCTAAAGAGAGGGTCAGCCCCAGGTTAAACTCATTCAGTTGAAGGCACACTATGGTTGGAAGCAATATGCCCAGCGTTATACGCAAGCCGTCAGAAAAATACTGGCTGAAAAAGAAGGTTTTGATCTCTTTAGATTGAAGCATCGTCTAACAAATCTCGGAAAAAAAGCCTGATATATGAATTTACAAAAATTTTATCCGACACTTATTTTTGTAATCAATATTGCCGTCAATGTGTATTTTTTTTAAAAATTATATAATTTTTGACGATTTTTATTTAATTTACACCGATTTTGATCTATCCCATAGACCAAGCCACTTTTTTTACATCTTATAACATCTGATATGTCCTCTACGTTAAAACTCAGCCAAAGAGAAACCGCTTTTAATAATGAAGTTGTCACTCGCTTTGAGTTATATAACAGCTTATTTCAAACATTGCCATTTTACCAGGTAAAAGAAATAGGTATTTTGCTGCCCTTTTTTAGCTCGCATTGCGAAAAGGGAGCAATAAAGGAGGAGTCGCCGACAGAAATTATCGAGTCATTTTTTAAAAAATACGTACCGGATATTGATCATCGCGAGCAGTTGAACCGCATGTTCAGGTTTATTCAATACATTGAGCGCCAGGTTGTTTTGTTTGATGCTATTGAAGATTCATCATTCAGTAAAATAGGCCGTGCCGACGAGGTTGGCACGCTGACGGCTTTACTACAAAATGCTGCGTCAAGCGACCAGATGCGTCAAAATATCAGCGAGAAATTAAAAGATTTTTCGCTGCGCCTGGTGCTTACGGCACACCCAACCCAGTTTTATCCGGGTACGGTGCTGGGTATCATGAATGATCTGATAGAAGCGCTGAAAACCAACGATATCAATACCATCGACGTTTTATTACAACAACTGGGTAAAACGCCGTTCTTTAATAAAAAGGCGCCAACGCCGGTTGATGAAGCCGTGAGTTTGGTTTGGTTTCTGGAGAATACTTTTTACCATGCTGCCTCGGGCATACAAAGTAAACTGGAAGAAGAGTTTGGCATAGACGCTGACAGCAAACCGATATTGGAACTGGGTTTTTGGCCTGGTGGCGATCGTGACGGTAACCCTAACGTTACTACCAAGACTACTTACGATGTAGCCTGTTTGCTAAGACAGATCATCTTCCGCTGCTATTATCGCGATTTTAGGGTGTTAAAACGCCGTATCACTTTCAGAGGTATTGAAAATACCATGCAAACGCTGGAGGGGTTATTGTATGAAAATGCTTTCAACAAGCCTCAGCCCAACGCAAAAGACCTGCAGGGCGAATTGTTGGCGCTATTAGGCAGCATACACGAAACATTGATAACCAACCACAACAGCTTGTTTGTTGATATTGTTGACGACTTGATGCGCAAGGTGCGTTTATTTGGTTGTTTCTTCGCCACGCTGGATATTCGTCAGGACAGCCGCGTATTGCGTAATGTATTTAAGTATTGTGTAGATAAGGACATTGCTACAAAAATACCTGCCAATTACCAGGAGCTTGATGAGGATAATAAAATAAGCGCTATTACCTTTAATGAGCTTAACTTTGTGTGCCCTGATGACGCCGATGATCTTATTCGCGACACCATAAACACCATCAAGCTGATGAAAGACATTCAGTATACCAATGGCGAAAAAGGTTGTCAGCGTTTTATCATCAGTAACTGCCAGGAGGCTTCTGATATTCTGCAGTTGGTTGACCTGTTTTTGTGGAGTGGGTGGGAGGCTGAAAGCCTTACTGTCGACTTTATGCCATTATTTGAAATGGTGAACGACTTAAAAGTTGCGGCCGAAGTAATGGAAAAGCTATATACCCATCCTTTTTATAAAGAGCATCTGAAAAGGCGCGGCAACAGGCAAAGTATTATGCTGGGCTTCTCAGACAGCACTAAAGACGGTGGTTATTTAATGGCTAACTGGTCTATCTACAAAGCCAAAGTAGAATTGACCGCTATGGCTCGTAAATATGATATTGATCTGGCCTTCTTTGACGGCCGTGGCGGGCCACCGGCGCGTGGCGGCGGTAAAACTCATCGTTTCTATGCCTCAATGGGTAAAGAAATTGCTAATGAACATATTCAGCTAACCATACAGGGGCAAACCGTAAGCTCGCAGTATGGCTCTGTCGAGACCGCTCGTTTTAACATGGAGCAAATGATCAATGCAGGTATCACATCAGCATTAAACCCAAATAGCACCGATTCGTTGAACGATCAGCAAAAGCAACTTATTACCAGTATGGCCGATGTAAGCTATGACCTGTTTATGAACCTGCGTCAACAGCCGTTGTTTATGGAGTATCTGGAGAAATTCAGTCCGCTGAAACTATTGTCAAAGATCAACATCAGCAGCCGCCCGACTAAACGTAATGCCGATGCTCCATTAAAACTGGAAGATCTGCGTGCTATTAGCTTCGTGACCTCGTGGAGCCAGCTTAAACAAAGCATACCGGGCTTTTACGGCATGGGCACTGCCCTGGAGAAAATGAAAGAGGAGGGCCGTTGGGAAGAAGTAGTGCAGTTATATGCTACATCAGGTTTCTTTAGAACTATGGTAGATAACTGTATCATGTCTATGTCGAAGTCTGATTTCAGGGTAACTGCTTACCTGGAGAAAGACGAAAAATTCAGGTCGTTCTGGAAAAAGCTGAAAGACGAGTTTGAACTGACAAAAGAATTGTTGCTCGAACTAACCGGTACCAAAATGCTGATGGAAGATTCGCCGGTTGACCGCCGTTCTATCGGTATTCGCGAAAAGATTGTATTGCCGCTGGTTATCATGCAGCACTACGCGCTGAATCTGCGTAATCATACCACTGACAAAGAACTGTTAGAGGTTTATGATAAGCTGATTATCCGCACGGTTTACGGGATAGTAAACGCGGGACGAAATCTGGCATAACTGCCCTTATACCCCCTATATTTTAAAGCGATAGTCTTCAACCGGCTATCGCCTTTTTGTTATAGAAAACCCGCAAGTGTAGGCGCTTAACCGGGCGGTATCGTATGCCCCCTCCGTCACATCGCCTGTTCAAGCTTCCATGCTCGAATGCTCTGCTGCTCTTGTTGGTATTATCAGGCAACTATATACCGCTAGACCAGGAAAGGTGATCTATTAATTTCTGACTTTTAGATTTTATGTTGATATTGGGGGTAAACTGATATCACATGAAGAAGATAGTTTTATTATTAACCATTGCCTTGTTGTCTATTACATCCTTATTCGCCCAAGATGTAGATCCTTTTTCTAAATCCTCATGTTATGTAGAGATATATAACGGTAAAAACATACTAGGGAACGCAAGTGGATTTTTCTTTCACACAAAAACAAAGTATTACTTTATCACAAATAATCATGTTGTAGGCGGTGATTTTGCTAAGAACGAATATAAAGCCTTACATAAACACAACATTCCAGCTGATTCGGTAGCAAATCTGTTGAAAGTAAGGTTATACAACAGTAGCCTTAATTCTACTTTTTTCATAGAACTGCCCTTGCTTTCAAATAATAAAAACAATTATATGATATTCAATGATGGCAATGGTAATCCTATGGATATAGTAGCAATACCTATAATTACGGCGCTAAGCATACAGCTTAGTAATACCAGAGTTTTATCTACCAGATATATGAATTCAAATCTTTTCTTATTGCCAGCTACCGATTTATTTGTAGTAGGCTTTCCATATGATTGGGGTAAAACAAATGCTTATCCTGTCTGGAAAAAAGGAAGTATTGCAAGTGAGGCTGACAACAAAGGTTTTTGGATAGATGCCACGACACGATCTGGAATGTCGGGATCTCCTGTTTACTTTAGGTCAAATGCCTATATCGATAAGCTTGGAAATACAAAGGCTTTTAGCAGCTTGGATACTTTCTTGGTGGGGATATACAGCGCACAGAGTTATATTGCCGAGTTGGGAGTGGTTTGGAATTTATCTAGTGTGATTTCTCAACTGAATACATTAGATCAGTAAACCAATCTTTAGTTACCTATTATCACCAACAAGTACCGCCGGCTGATCATCGCTTTTTTTGGTCGGTATAAATGATTTTATAAAAAATTATACTAATAATTAATTGTTTTAAACTTGTTGATACTATATTTGTCTAAACCGATAAATAAGCCCTGATAATTTAAAATGAAAAAATTAATTGGTTGCCTGTCCGGAATAATGATTTTACTGGCGGCAGCGTCATGCGTTAACAATAAGCCGGCAAGAAATTTTAATAATATGGTAGATGAAAGTGCTGTTTCATTTGTCAAACAAGGCCTGGAGGTAAGCCAAACCGAGATTAACGCTTCGAAAATGGCTCAAACTACGTCAAAAAATGCACGGGTTATCAATTTTGCCCAAATGATGATAGCTGATCATGCCGGAGTTAATGATGATTTGCAAAAAATAGCTATAGCCAATAAAATTGCTGCAAGCGATTCTATAGGTGCTGCGCATCAGGCTGCCATAACGTCTATGGCTAATAACAGCGGTGTTAAATTTGATCAGGCCTATATACAGTTGATGATCAATGGCCATCAGGAGGCTATCAAAATATTTAATGTGGCAAAATCAGACCGTAACGAAGATGTGCAACGGTTTGCCCGGAAAACCTTGCCGGTGTTAATGATGCACCTGGATTCGGCAAATGCTATTGCGGCCTCTTTAAAATAATTTCAGTTGAAACGGCTTGGGCGGCTGCGCTTTACCAAATACCGTACGGCCGCCATATCGCCAGGAATTGTTTCTTTCCTCTTCAATTACCTTTTCAAAATTGGCATTGGGCGTAAAGTCCTGTTCAGCGCGTTGAGCTACCAGCGTCAGGCGTTTAATGGCTTCGTTTTTTTCGCCGTTACCTAATTTAGCTTTGTGAATGGCCGTTTGCAGTGTGCTTATGGTTTCGTCATAAATTTTAATAGGTACCGGGAAGGGATGCCCGTCCTTGCCTCCATGCGCAAAAGAAAACCGGGCAGGGTCTTTAAATCGCGAAGGCGTGCCATGTATTACCTCGCTTACCAAAGTAAGCGACTGTAAAGTGCGCGGGCCTAATCCCTTCAATAATAATAATTCCTCAAAATCTTGCGGGTGTTTTTCCTGCGCCAGCCACAGTACCGAGCCTAATCTTTTTAAATCTACATCCTCGGCTCTGACATCATGATGCGAAGGCATGCTTAAGTGCCTGATCTCGCGCAGCATCTTATCGGGATTTTCGGCAGCTATCTGCATCACCCCGGCACGCGAGGATGCAGCCCGGCTATCTGCCATATTTAAAATATAACCATGATTTTTTCCGTAGATGAATGTATGCGGATCATCAACAAAACTGATCAGGTTATCCGAGTGCCAGTGATAGCGGCGGGCTGTACGCGAAGTATCACTCATGCCTTGCTGCACAACGCTCCACTTACCGGTATCGCTTAAGATAAAATTGTGGGTATACAGCTGGAAACCGTCCTGTATGGCGGTATTATCAACTTTAGCGCTAAGCTTGCTGCATTTTACCAGATGATTGCCGTCGAGGCCTGTACGTTCGCTTATCCGTAGTAATTCATCAGGCGTTTGTTTAGAATACTTGCCTTTGCCTCCGCAGATAAAAATACCCAGGTCTTTGCTATGTGGATTTATAGCCCGTTTTAAAGCACCCATGACCGAGGTAGTAATGCCCGATGAATGCCAGTCCATCCCCATTACCGCACCCAGGCTCTGAAACCAAAACGGGTCGCTGATACGGCGTAATACTTCGTCCTTGCCATAGTCCATCACTATGGTCTCCACCACGGCCAATCCCAGCTTAGCCATCCGCTCTGCCAGCCATTGCGGCACATAGCCGTAATGTAAAGGCAGATCTGCACTTCCCGAACGTTTCATGCTAACAAATTTAGCAAAATTAATCAATTACAAGTGATCCAAAAAATGACAAATAAGTCATTTTTAGTGATCCAAACTGATCCATAAATTCACGACTAAAATTATAATACGCTAATGATCAACAACTTATTATTTCAGGTGATCCAACTGATCCAAATTGATACACATCTTCAGTGGATCACTTGCAACGTATTTGAATTACTTTGTCATTCTTGAGCATGGCTAAGAATCTGTGGCTTGTTAATAGCGCCGTTTGCGAAGCGCCGGATGGCAAATAGATTAGCAACCTATCACAAAAACAACTACATTAGCTAAACCAATATAACCCTTATGAATAAATTGTTACTTACTGCCTTGCTATGCGGCATTGGCGTAACTGGTTTTAGTCAATCGGCCCCCAGGCCTTATGGACCGCTGCCCAGCCCCCGCCAGTTAAAATGGCAGGAAACGGAGATGTATTGTCTGATCCATTTTGGGCCGGATACGTATACTGATAAAGAATGGGGTAATGGTGACGAAGATCCGTCGATTGTGAATCCGACCAAATTCAGCGCTATGCAGATTGTAGGAGCGGCTAAAGCCGGAGGTTTTAAGGGCATCATCGTAGTAGCCAAACACCACGATGGCTTTTGTTTATGGCCAACAAAGAGTACCGAGCACAACATTTCTAAAAGCCCATATAAAAACGGCAAAGGGGATATCCTGCGCGAATATCGCGAAGCCTGCGATAAGCTGGGCATGAAAATGGGCGTATACTGCTCGCCATGGGACCGCAATAGCGCCTTATACGGCAAACCGGAATATGTAACAGAGGTTTATCGTAAACAGTTAAAGGAATTATACAGCAACTACGGCCCGCTGTTTGAGGTTTGGCATGACGGCGCTAACGGAGGCGATGGCTACTATGGCGGCGCTAACGAAAAACGCACCATAGACCGTTCAACTTACTATGGTTGGGACGAAACCTGGGGCATAGCCCGTAAATTGCAGCCGGGCGCTATGATTTTTGGTGATGTGGGTCCGGATGTCCGCTGGGTAGGTAATGAAAGAGGCGTAGCCGGCGAGACTTGCTGGGCCACTTATACGCCGCACTCGCCCGAGCCGGGAAAAGCGCCGGGTAACGGTTTCGTGCTTGATAAAGAAGGTACCGAAGGGCATCGGGATGGTAAGTACTGGATGCCTGCCGAATGTGATGTAGCGCTGCGTCCGGGATGGTTTTATCATGCTTCGCAGGATGATAAGGTGAAATCACCGGCAACATTGTTGGATCTGTATTACAAAAGCGTAGGCAGAGGAGCCGGTTGGGATCTGGGCTTGTCGCCTAATCAACTAGGCTTATTGGCCGACAATGATGTAAAATCGCTTACCGCATTTGGCAACATATTAAAAGAAACTTTCAAAACTAACCTGGCTAAAGGCGCGACACTGACTGCCAGTAACGTCCGTGGTAAAAACAAACAAAGGTTTGGTCCGGCCAATTTGATAGATAATGACCGGTATACATATTGGGCTACTGATAATAAGGTGACAACGCCTGAGTTGGTCGTGAATCTGCATCGGCCTAAAACCTTTAATGTGGTACGCCTGCGCGAGAATATCAAGCTGGGCCAACGGATAGATGCTGTTGCTGTAGATGCGTGGGTTGATAATGCCTGGCAGGAAGTAGGTACTGCTACCAGTATAGGCGGTAATCGGCTGATCCGTTTAAAGGATGATGTGACTACGGCCAAAGTTAGACTAAGAATAACCGCCGCAGCCGCCAGCCCTGCTTTAAGCGATTTTGGGTTATTTAAAGAAGCTGCGATTAATAATTAATAAAATTGATAAAATGACATCTATAAAAAAAGCCATAGCATTAACCGCATTTACCATAACCGCCATGACTGCATTTGCCCAACATACTTTGTTTGATACCTTGTCAAAACCCAAACTGATAGCTGATCAATTTGCTTTTACCGAGGGATGTTCTGTTGATAAGAATGGGGATGTATTTTTTACTGATCAGCCCAATGATAAGATTTGGAAGTACGAGATGGAAACGGGTAAGCTTTCGGTGTTTATGGAGAAATCTGGTCGCTCAAACGGTACTTATTTTGACAAAAAGGGTAATCTGATTACTTGTGCCGATGATAAAGGCGAGCTGTGGTCAATAAGCCCGAAAGGTAAGGTTAAGGTACTCATGACCAACCTGGAAGGTAAACAACTTAATGGCCCTAATGACGTATGGCTGGACAGCAAGGGTGGTATTTATATGACCGACCCATACTACCAGCGCGACTACTGGACCCGCAAACATTCAGCGCTGGACGGTGAGCATGTGTATTATCTGCCCAAAGGGAGTAAAAGCCCAATAAAAGTAATTGGCGATATGCGTCAACCTAATGGTATCGTAGGTACACCGGATGGCAAATACCTGTATGTGTCAGATCTGGGGGCCCAAAAAACCTATCGCTATACCATCAATAAAGACGCTACTTTAAGTGATAAAACCTTGTTGTTTAACGTAGGTTCGGACGGTATGACGCTGGATGAGCTAGGCAATATCTATATCACCGGTCGAGGCGTTACGATATTTAGCCCTGATGGTAAAAAGATAGCCAACATACCTAATACCGATAAATGGACAGGCAATGTTTGCTTTGCAGGCAAGAACCGCGATATTCTGTTTATTACGGCTTCTAAAAGTATCTATACTTTAAAAATGAATGTGAGAGGAGTGGAGTGATATTTTGTTTCACTCCGTTCAGGATGACAATTGGTGTTTAAATTCATAACCCAAATACTTCTCCACATTCATACTTGACACGACCTTCCAATCAGTTATCTCTTCAATAAACTGTGGGGAAAGCAGCCCCCTGACATTGGCAGCTCCAACATAGAACTCTGCCTTAGTAGGATGCGATGGCGACACGGCATTATAGGTATACCCAAATGCCTGTTTATCTAATATGGCGCAGCTGATACCTATGCAGTCGGTTAGATGGATCAGATTTACTGGTGCTTCGCCGTTGGGGATGTTGGCCTTGCCGGCAAAAAATACACCCGGATCACGGCCAGGGCCAATCAGTCCGCCGAAGCGAATGATGGTGGTAGTAAAGGCGGATTCTGCTTTCAGTAGTCCCTCGGCCGCTAAAAGTATCCTGCCCGATTCAGCGTCCGGATTAGGAGCATCTAATTCTGTCACTTCCGCATTATGGTTGCCATATACACCGGTCGAACTGATGAGTACCACTTGTTTTATATGATGCGATTTAATGTAAGGTATAAGTCTTTCCAGATTCTGCAAATAAGCTTCACCATTCCCTGTTCGGGCACGTGGGGGGATGGCGATCCAAAGTACATCGCAATCAAAGAATTCGGTATCAATAGGTTCGTCAGTTGATAAGTTGATAAGATAAGGTTCGATACCTTGTTGCGAGAGCAGTTCCAGTTTCCCGGCCGAAGTAGTGGAGCCCTTCACTTTTGTCCATTTATTTACCAGTGCCTTAGCCAGTTCTAAACCATACCATCCGCAGCCTAAAATACTTACCGTCATACCTCAAATATCCGTCTTTTTATTTAACGGCAGAAACTTTTGGGTATTGCCGATGGTTATTTAAATATGAAGAACAAGAGAGAGATCATTACCGGAACCGCTGCTTTTGGGCTGACCAGTATTGCCGCCTTAGCGTTATATTCCAAAAATAAACCTTTGTCAACTGTACAGTATGTAGAACTGGATAAATATTTGGGCAAATGGTATGAGATAGCCGCTTTTCCGCAGCGTTTTGAACGTGGATGCAGCCATACCACCGCCGAATATACGCTTAACAACGACGGCTCTATAGCGGTTACGAATACCTGTGTTAAGGATGGCAAAATAAAAGTGGCCAAAGGCAAAGCGACGGTTACCGACACCCATACCAACGCCAAATTGGCGGTGCAGTTTCGCTGGCCGTTTACGGGTAAATACTGGATCATCGGACTGGCACATGACTACTCTTATGCGTTGGTAGGCCACCCAAACCGCAAGTATTTATGGATTTTGGGCCGGAAGCCTGATATGGATACGCAGACTTATAACTACCTGGTAACCCTGGCAGTTAACAAGGGCTTTGATGCGAGGGAATTAGTGAAAACTGAGCAGGGGTAGGCGTATTGTACTGTTTCACTAAAAAGTGAAACACTTTGAAACACTTGAAACACTTTTTGGGATTAATTCCCTGTAAATAAGGTTTTTATGAAAAACGAGTGAAACACTTTGAAACAGTAGTAAAGGTTTAGTTAAATGGACATAAGATATTGTATGACACGTATTTATGTGTTTTTTTGATGTTTTTTGAATTTTGATCTGAAACACTTTAGTGAAACGCTTTTTTCTATGATCACACGGCCACTTTGGCCGACAATTATTAATGAATTATAGTTACGTATCCGGTTACTTTGCGCGTATTACTACTTAGCCGAATAATATAGTAGTAAACGCCTGCAGGCAGTATTTTCTCCTTATAACGACCGTTCCAGGATTGTTTGTAGCCTATGCTTTGGTATATTGTCAGGCCATATCTGTCAAAAACCTGCACTTGTGCGTAGGGGTCATCGGCTAATCCTGCTATCTCCCATTTATCATTAATGCCATCGTTATTTGGAGTGAATGAATTAGGGACTATAATATCTTTAATCAGCACTTTAACCGTAACCGGCATACTGGTTTGCATACAGCCGCTTGCGTTGGTTACCACGAGTGTGTATGTTGTAGTTTGGTTGGGATGTCCAACAGGATGGGCTATATCAGTTTTGTCAAGGCCTGTAGCCGGCGACCACTGATAGGTTAACCCGGTGCCGGTCGCAGCAGCCCCCAGTGTAACACTTTCGCCCTTGTAAATTTCGTACACCGATTTCGCTAAAGTGATCTGTGGCAGATCTGTCACCACAACTGTAACCGGATTTGATTCTATCGGGGGGGCGCAATTGCCGCTTGCAGATGCCCGGCAAGCAACAATATCACCATTTTTTAAATCAGTTTTAACTAAAGTATTTCCGGTGTCTGTAACGGTTTGGCCGTTTACCAGCCATTGATAGCTGATCCCTGTAGTTTGGCCTGCAGTTGCAGTAAATGTTACTGTCGTGCCCTGGCATATGGTGTCAGGCGCTGCAATGACGGTTACAGCTGTTGGGGACGACGAAACTTGCATAATGATGTCTTTTGTCTGGATTGGTGCAGAGCATGCCGTACTGGTAAGCACCAGGCAATTGACAACATCGCCGTTATTGACCTGAGGAGCGACAAAGGTGGAGCTGTTTGACCCTACCGGCTTGCCGTTTATTTGCCACTGATAGGACGCGCCCGGTATTTGATCAGCCTTAAAAGTAACAGGTGTGTTTGGACATGTAGTTGTAACTGACGCAGCGATATTTACTGACGGAGCATCGATAATCTTCATCAAAATTTCGTCTGAGGATACCGGGGTGCTACAAGTTGAACTGCCTACCATGCACGTGACGATATTGCCATTTTTAAGATTTGTACTAACAAAAGTTGAACCGGTTGAAGGCGCGTCTACGCCATTAACCTGCCATTGGTAAGTTATACCTGTAGTTTGATTGGTGCTTACGGTAAATGTAACCGGCGTACCGGCACATACATTATTGGCCGATGCAGTAACTGTGATGGCAGGTGCGACACCGCTTACATGCATAGTAATAGGGGGGGATATAGCCGGGGCAGCACATGATAAATTGCTGATGAGTGTACACGTAACGGCATCTCCGTCCTTAAGATTCCGGGTTATGTAGCGGTTGGCATTGTTGTTTACAGAGACGCCATTAACTTGCCAGTCATAAATTGGTGTGCCCTGGCCAACGCCGGAAGCAAATGAAGTGAATAGTACCTGCTCTCCTGTGCAAATATTGGTTTTAGCTGTTATTATGTTGATAACAGGTTGTGGCGCAGGCGTTATATTAATGCTTACCGGTGCAGATATTACCCTACACCCTGGCGATTGTAAATTCCCGTCATTAGCCACCAGCAAACGATATTGATAAGCACCTGCCGAAGTTGCATTAACCGTATAAGTTATACCATTAGCAGTATTAATGTCTGCCCACGCCGGTGAAATAACGTCTAATCTGTAAACTTGCCACAGGTATGTTGTGGTGGGAAAGCAGGTGCCGACATTGGCAGCAATAGTAAGCGCCGGAGAACCCTGGCAAACCGTTGTAGCACTACCGCTTACACCCTGAATACTAACAGTAATAGGTGGCCCCATGGGCCTGAATGTAATATCATCCAAAGCAAGGCCACTACCCAAGCCCCCGGGAGCATTGTTATGCAAGCGGATAACAACACTGCTTACACCCGTGGGCAATGCAAATGTAAAACCATACTGCTGCCAGGCGGGGGTGGCGGTCTTAGGGATGTTTGAATTAAAACTGCTGATCAAGGTCCCGTCTGTTTTTTCGATGATGAAAGTAACATTTGGGTCGGCAGCCGTTGTTTTGACCATATTTAACATCCAGGCCGAAAACTGGTAGGTTGTGCCCGCACAAAGCCCGTCGATCTGTTGTACATAAAAATCACGGTTCAGCGTTGAGGCATTAACCAGCATAAATAGCCCATTGGGGTCGCCGGTATGATCTTGGGTTACAGTGTGCCAGTCGCTATAACAACCGTTAGTATTATTTACAAGGGCATAAGCTCCATCGCCGGGACAGTTGAGTGCGTAAGTGAAACCCGTAGTGCTGTTGCTTAACGGGAGCCCTGTACCGATACCACTGCCAAATGTGATGTTAACAATAGGGGCGCCCGGGCTGCCCGTGCAGGTTTGTGCCGTAACCGTGTTACTGCATAATACTACCAGCAGCACCATAGCAAGACAAAATATGCTTAATTGACGGCAATTGGTTACCATTAGTTTAAATACAGTAGGGCTGTATAATCAAATGTAATTTATAAGGGCCTAAGCGTCAAATAAAAAAGGTAAAAAAATGATTTGATTGAGCAATTGCTGCTTAGCATCCATTACCGGTTAGTCGCAAAGAAGTCATGAGTATTTTGAACTCTGGCTATTGCTGCATACTTGGGCCAGAATGACGTTTTGCGTTAGCGATGGCAGCGGATACAGGCCCTGAGCTTAAGGCCTCGCAGGCGTATGAGCGTATAGCGCGGCCCGGAGGGAACGCCGTTGATATTATCGGCGGCCAGATGACCAGAAGGCAGGAGACGCAAATATGCGTCTCTACATCAGTTTCAAATTGATATTACAAAATTCAAATGTCCATATTACCCCTCCCTCAATCCCTTAACTTACCAAGGGAAGCCCCGCTTAATAGACCATTTTTAACCGGTACATTTTCGGGAAATCCTTGCTATAAAGAATCTCCAGGGTGTCGCCTACTTTATAGGTGTTTTTAGGATCGCTTTCGTAAAAGGTTTCAAAACGGTGATTGTTAGCTGTGAAGGTACATTTTATGCGCCAGTTGATTTTATTTTGTATTCTTGATATGGTGAATTTTTCATCGGTTACAACGGCTTTTCCCCAAACCCCGTTTGCTGCGAGTTCGTTTGATTGAGCTTCATAGTGTATCGTAGCCGATACGATCATTGCCCCGATATAGACTAAAAAGCCATATAGGATAAAATAGGCCTTAAAAACCCCCTTATTTAATTTAATGATAATAACTACCAACGACGGTGCAATGAAAAGATTAATAAGACCCGGGATAACGCGGACAAAGCGACTGTCCGCATATTCAATAAAACGGGGCGTAAAGAAGGAAAATGCCAGAAGCAAAATTAACATGCACAACAGGCCCTCCTTCAAATGTCTGGATGATATTTTTCGTGGTTTAGGTTCCATATTATAAAGGTAATGTTACCAGGTATAAAAAAATTTAACAGTGTTAAATTTCATGACAAACTGATGGCAAATAATAAAAAAAGTGGATATACATTTGTACCGTTTAACGGTGTTAAATAATTTAGCGTCATAAAACATGGCAAGTAAAGATAGAATATTACGGTTAAAGGAAGAGACCCGGTGCAACATACTGGATGCTTCTCTGAAAATTGTAAAAGAGGGGGGATGGGACGCTTTAAGTATGCGTAAGATAGCTGACGAGATAGAATATACCGCGCCTATCATTTACGAGTACTTTGCTAACAAAGATGCCATTTTAATGGAGCTTACCCGTAAAGGCTTTTTATTATTGGCTAAAAAACTGGAAGAGGCGCGCAACCGGCACCGTGCACCGGCTAAACAGTTGGAAGCCATGTGGCTGGCCTATTGGGACTTTGCCTTTGCTGAACGCGAATTATACCAGGTAATGTATGGCGTTAGGGTTAGCTGTTGCGAGATGGCTAAAATATTACCTGAATCTGAAAGACCGATGGACCTGATCTGGGACGTCATAGTGGAGCTGATGCTGCCCCATGTTGGCACCGAGGAAGAGGTTTGTATTAAATACTATACCTTTTGGTCGGTTATCCATGGTTTGATCTCCATTAACATGGTAAACCGCGGTAATACTGACGAAACTAACCAGGAAGTTCTTAAAACAGCTATCACCGGCATTATCCGTTCAATAAAAGGGTAGAAAATTTTTTCACTATTAAATAACAATGTTAAAAAATCTAACACTGTTAAATTAAAATTATCAAAACGTAAAATCTACTAACAAATAAAACATCATGACAACTCAATCACATGCTTATCAATTTAACACTGTTAAAAAAATTAACAGCGTTGTTGCAATTTTGATCGCGTTGGCAGCGCTGTTATTAATCAGCAGTTGCTCAAACGCTCCGGCAGCCCAGACGGCGCCACCACCACCGGCTTTACCGGTACAAACCGTAGAAACGTCTTCAGTAACTACCTACCAGGAATATCCGGCCTCGATAGAAGGCGCGGTAAATGTTGAAATCCGTCCGCAGGTAAGCGGGGCGCTGGACCGTGTTTTTGTTGACGAAGGTGCAGCAGTATCTGCAGGCCAGCCATTATTTAAGATCAATGACCAGCCTTATCGCGCAGCTTTAAATAATGCCTTAGCCACGCTGCATGCCGCCCAAGCAGCCCTGGTTAACGCGCAATTAGAGATCGATAAACTTACGCCGCTGGTGCAAAACAAAGTAGTGTCCGACTACCAGTTGAAAACAGCAGTAGCAGCTAGCCAGATAGCAAAAGCCAATATTGAACAGGCCAAAGCAAACGTCGCGGCAGCGAAAATTAATTTAGGTTATACAACTATTACGGCTCCTGTTTCAGGATACATTGGCCGGCTGCTTAAAAAACAGGGTAGCCTGGTTTCTCCGCAGGATGCTGAAGCTTTGACGCAGCTTTCTGATGTGCATAATGTTCACGTTTATTTCTCATTGGGCGAAAAAGATTTTGTTGGCTTTAAAGAAGAATATGCAGGAGCAACCTTGAAAGACAAGTTAAATCATTTACCGGCAGTTTCTCTTTTATTGGCCGATAACAGCGAATATGCGCTTAAAGGCAAGATCGATATGATTGACGGCCAGTTTGATAAAACCACCGGGGCAATAGCAGTGCGCGCAAGCTTCGCTAATGCACAAGGTCTGCTGCGTTCTGGTAATACCGGTAAAATTCGCCTGAGCCTGAATCATACTAACGCGTTAACAGTGCCCGAATCAGCCACCGTTGAGATGCAGGACAAAATATTTGTATATGCTTTGGCCGACAGCAATAAAGTCAAGAAGGTAGCCATCACCATCGATGGTAAAAACGGCGAAAACTACATTGTAAAGGACGGCCTTAAAGCCGGCGATCAGATAGTACTGAGCGGTATGGATCACCTGCAGGAAGGCGCTAAGATCGTCCCTCAAAAAGCTGCTGAAAAAGTGGCCAAAAACTAATTTTTAAAAGAGTCAGGAATTTAGGATCAAGAATAAAGATGGGTGTCGACAGCGATTTTGTCTAAACTCTTTAGCTAAGTCCTTGATTCACTCAAAACACAACAATCATGTTCAAAATATTCATCAAAAGGCCGGTACTGGCAACTGTTATCTCCATATTATTGGTGATAGTAGGTGTACTTGGCTTAACCAAATTGCCCTTAGAACGATTTCCTGATATAGCCCCGCCGGCGGTATTGGTATCAGCTACCTATCCGGGCGCAAATGCCGAAACCATTTTACGTTCTGTAACGCCCTCGCTAGAGGAGGCCATTAACGGTGTGGAAGGCATGACCTACATGACATCAACGGCCAGTAACGATGGTACGCTGGGCATTACGGTTTACTTTAAACAAGGCACCAACCCCGACCAGGCAGCAGTGAATGTTCAAAACCGTGTATCGCAAGCATCGAGCCAGCTACCTGCCGAGGTGCTTCAATACGGTATCACTACCACCAAACAACAAAACAGCTTCATTGGTGCTATCGCGATCTATACAGAAGATCCAAAAAAATACGACCAAACCTTTGTTGCCAACTATGCGCAGATCAATATTATCCCTGAAATTAAACGTATCCCGGGCGTAGGTTCGGCCAGTATATTTGGTGGTATTAAAGATTACTCTATGCGCGTTTGGCTTAACCCAAGCCAAATGGCAGTCCACAAAATCACGCCGGCCGAAGTAATGGCCGCTATTCAGGATAAAAACCTGGAAGCTGCTCCGGGTAAACTGGGTGTGCAAAGTAAAGAAGCTTTTGAGTACGTAATTAAATACAAGGGTAAGCTTACCAAACCAGAGGACTATCAAAACATCGCAATCCGCGCCAATGCCGATGGTTCTGTATTGCACTTAAAAGATGTGGCACGTGTGGAACTGGGCACTTATTCGTATACCAGCGCCAGCCACCTTAACGGGCACGATGGTGTGATCATTGGCGTGATACAGCTGTCAGGTTCAAACGCCAACGAGATCCAGATAGCCATTGATAAGCTGTTGGAAAAAGCTTCAAAAGATTTTCCTGCCGGCATCAAATACAACCAATTCTATCGTACTAAAACCGATTTGGATGAGTCAATCAAACAGGTTGAACACACGCTGATCGAGGCATTTGTACTGGTATTTATTGTGGTATTTATCTTCCTGCAAGATTTTAGGTCAACCCTGATTCCGGCTATTGCTGTTCCGGTGGCTATTATAGGTACGTTCTTCTTTATGAACCTGTTTGGGTTCTCGGTTAACCTGTTAACACTCTTTGCGTTGGTGTTGGCGATAGGTATTGTGGTGGATGACGCCATCGTCGTCGTCGAGGCTGTGCATGCTAAGATGGAGCATAACCCCGGCCTTGGGCCGAAAGCTGCAACAACGCAGGCTATGCACGAAATTACAGGTGCTATTATTTCTATCACTTTGGTTATGGCGGCCGTATTCTTACCGGTTAGTTTCATGACTGGCTCTACCGGTATTTTCTACCGTCAGTTTGCATTAACCATGGCTATAGCCATCCTGATATCGGCTGTTAACGCATTAACGCTGAGCCCCGCATTAGCAGCTTTGTTTTTGAAGAATAAGCATGGTGACGGTCAACAAGCAACTAAGCAAAATTTTGTTGAAAAATTTTACGCGGGCTTTAACGGCGGCTTTAATTACATGACCGATAAATACATTGGCGGAGTAAGATCGCTGATCAAAAATAAATGGGTCGCTGTTTCTGGTCTGGCTGTAGTGATTGCCGTTACTGTTTTCCTGGTGCGCACAACCAAATCGGGCTTTATCCCCACAGAGGATCAGGGCTTTGTAGCCATAGCTGTGTCTACACCTTCAGGTACATCATTGGATGGTACCAACAAAGTATTTAAACAAGCCGAAGACCAGTTAAAACAAATGCCATCGGCAAGGTTTGTTACTGCGTTGTCGGGTTTTAACTTCCTTACGCAGTCAAGCAGTCCGTCAGCCGGTGTGATCTTTTTACTATTAAAGCCCGACGAGGATAGGGGCGCTGTCAAAAACATCGACGATATACAGAATATCGTAAGGGGTAAATTAGCCGGTATTCCGGGTGGCACCTTCTTCGTATTCAGTTTCCCAACCGTACCCGGCTTTAGTAACGTAGAGGCGCTTGATGTAATGCTGCAGGATAAAACAAACGGCAGCCTGGCTAAGTTTAGCGGTATTGCTAATGGCTTTATCGGTAAATTGATGCAACGTAAGGAAATTGCTTTCGCATTCACATCTTACAAAGCTGATTATCCGCAATTACAATTAGAGGTTGATGATGAAAAAGCCAGCCAATTGGGAGTAAATGTGAAAGATATACTTTCAACCATGCAGGCTTATTTTGGTACTGCGCAGGCGTCAGACTTTAACCGCTTTGGTAAATACTACCGTGTAATTGTTCAGGCTGACATTACCGACCGTACCGACCCATCGGCTATTGACCGTGTGTTTGTAAAAAACAGCAAAGGTGAGATGGTACCGATCAATACCCTGGTAAAACTGAGCCGCGTTTACGGTTCAGAAACCGCTTCACGTTATAACCTGTTCAATTCTATCGAGATCAACGCTATTCCGAAACCTGGCTTTAGCTCGGGCGATGCTATACGCGCTATACAGGAAACAGCTCAGCAAGAATTACCGCAAGGCTTTGCCTACGAGTTCTCAGGCCAAACCCGTGAGGAGATCGCTTCAGGCGGGCAATCCACTGTCGTATTCCTGATGTGTCTTATTTTTGTTTACTTCCTGCTGTCAGCACAGTATGAAAGCTACATCCTGCCATTGGCTGTGATTCTTTCTATCCCTACAGGTATCCTGGGCACGTTTGTGGTATTGGGGCTGACAGGGATCGAAAACAACATCTACGTACAGGTAGCTTTGATCATGCTCATTGGTTTGCTGGCAAAAAATGCCATTCTGATCGTTGAGTTCGCAGTACAGCGACGCAGGGCGGGTAAAACTTTAGTTGCTGCTGCCATCGAAGCCGCAAGAGCAAGGCTGCGCCCAATCATCATGACCTCGCTGGCCTTTGTATTTGGTTTGTTCCCGATGAGTATCGCAACCGGTCCGTCGGCGCAGGGTAACCATTCTATCAGTATCGGTGCGGCCGGCGGTATGGTTTCGGGGGTGATTTTGGGCTTGTTTATTATCCCGGTATTGTTCGTGATCTTCCAGAATATACAAGAGAAAATTACAGGTGTGCCTTTCGCTATCAATGAAGAAAACGAAAACGATTATCATCACAAAAATGACGTGCCGGTAGCTACCCGTGAAACTGAACTGGCTTAATTTAATACTTACAACAATGAAAAATATCAATAAATATCTTTTGTTACTTACGCTGGCACTGAGTGCCTGCGGGGTATCGAAGGATATCAAAACACCACAGGCTGCCTTGCCTGAAAACTTTAGAAATGCTGCTACCACAGACACAACCAGCATTGCTGATATCCCCTGGAAGGATTTCTTTACCGATGCCGAATTGCAAAAACTAATTGACAGCGCTATCATTAAAAATTATGATATGCAGCTGGCGGTTAAAAATATCGAAGCATCGCAGTTACTTGTAAAACAGGTTAAATGGAACTATGTCCCTGCAGTTGGGCTGAATGTTACCGCGAGCACCAGCCGCCCGTCAGACAATAGCCTGAATGGATTAAGCCTGAGTAATGCCGGTATCAGCACCAAACATATTGAAGATTACTCAGCCAATCTTTCACTGTCGTGGGAGGCCGATATCTGGGGTAAGATACATAATCAAAACAGAGCGACTTTAGCAGCTTATCTGCAAACGGCAGAAGCCAGAAAAGCTATACAAACTAATATAGTTGCATCAGTAGCTCAAGGCTATTATAACCTGCTGATGCTGGATGCACAGCTGCAAACCGCCCAAAGCAACGTAAGGCTGAATGACAGTACGCTTAATATTATTAAGCTGCAATATAATGCCGGTCAGGTTACTTTGCTGGCGGTGCAGCAGGCACAAGCCCAACAACAAGCTGCTGCCGCCTTGATCCCTCAGTTTGAACAAAATATAGCTTTGCAGGAAAACGCCTTACGTATCTTAACCGGTGAACTACCAGCCGCTATAGAGCGCACTAAAAAACTGAACGATATAAGGTTTGCCGAGAATTTACCATCGGGCCTACCTTCAGCGCTGGTGGGCCGTCGCCCTGATGTAAAAAGCAGCGAGTTGGCCCTGGCTGTTGCTAATGCTAATGTGGGCATCAATCAGGCTGAAATGTACCCGGCTTTACGTATAACTGCGCAAGGGGGTGTTAACTCTTTTAAAGCAAGTAACTGGTTTAATGTTCCGGCTTCGTTATTCGGCGTCGTATCAGGCAGTTTGATCACGCCATTGCTGGATCACAAAGTATTAAAGACTAATTATGAGGTGGCTAAGGTAAATAGAGAGAAAACGGTGATCGAGTTTAGGCAAACCGTGTTAAATGCGGTAGGCGAGGTATCTGATGCCTTAGTAAAAATTGACAAATTAAAAGAGCAACAGGACATTGCGGCAGCCAGAGTAAATACCTTACAGCAGGCTACATCAAATGCCAACCAGCTATTTAAAAACGGCTTGGCTAATTATCTGGAGGTGATCACCGCTCAAGGTAATGTGCTGCAAAGCGAGTTAGAGCTGGCCAGTATTAAAACCGAGCATTTGAAAGCGGTAGCTGAATTATACCGTTCGCTTGGTGGCGGCTGGAGATAATATCGCGTTGGCGAAAAAGTTATTAAACAATAGCGATGGGTTTCAAACCCATCGCTATTTGTCATTTTGACCACAGAAGAAATCCTATACACGAGCAATCACTTACCTGTGTATGGACCTCTTCTTACGTTGACATGACATCTGATTAATTATAACATGTAAAGAATAAGTTACGTGCAATCGATTGCTTTTTTTAAAAAAGTTTGAGGTTTTGTTTGGATTTTGAATACTTTTAGCGGTTATAATATCGTAAAGTCAAAACCAAACAATATAAACCCTTACTAATCGATGAAATTTAAGTTATTTAGTTTTTTGGGCCTTAGTTTACTGGCCGTTTTCACGACGGTAAACTTTGCCAATGCACAGGTTAAATCAAAACCGCGTATCCTGGTGTTCAAAAAAACAGCAGGCTTTCACCACGGCTCAATTCCACTGGCTGCACAAGCCATTATGAAAATGGGGCAGGAGAACGGTTTTTTAGTTGATACCACAACCGATGCCAGTAAAATTGCAGAAAGCAATCTTAAAAAGTATGCAGCGCTTGTTTTTGCCAGTACAACAGGCGATATCCTGAATCAGGCCCAACAAGCCGACCTGGAACGCTACATGCAGGCGGGCGGTAGCTTTGTTGGTATCCACGCTGCTGCAGACGCCGAGTATAACTGGCCCTGGTATGGCCGTATGGTGGGTGCCTGGTTTGCGCATCACCCGGCACAGCAAATGGCAACGTTAACCGTTGTAGACAAAAACTTCATCGCCACTAAAATGTTGCCTGCCGAGTGGAAACGCAAAGATGAGTGGTATCATTATAAAAATGTATCCCCGGATATCCATGTACTGATAAACCTGGAAGAATCGTCACTTAAGTACAATAAAAATGGCAGTGATGATGCTTTTAAAATGGGCCCGAATCACCCGATTGCCTGGTATCATACTTTTGAAAATGGTCGTGTATTCTATACCGGTTTAGGCCATACCGATGAATCATACAGCGAACCTTTGTTTTTGCAGCATTTGCTGGGCGGTATCAAATATGCTATCGGCAATAATGCGCCTTTGAATTATGCTAAGGCAAAAACTCCCCGCGTACCGGAAGAGAATCGTTTTAGCAAAGCCCAATTGGTTCAGGGCGCTTTTGACGAACCGACGGAAATGACCATTCTGCCAAACCTCGACATCTTAGTTGTACAGCGTAAAGGCGAGTTTATGTTGTATAACCACCTTACACATAAAGTAACTCAGGTGGGTAAATTAAATGTTTACTCGCACACACTTACCGAAAAAGGTAAAGGCGTTAATGCCGAAGAAGGTTTATTAGGTGTGCAGGCCGATCCCGATTTTAAAACTAACCACTTTATCTATGCTTATTACAGCCCGCTGGATACGGTTGTAAATCGTTTATCGCGCTTTGCTTTTGTGAACGGAAAAATCAATCTTAAGAGCGAAAAGATCATTCTGCAAGTAAAAACAACCCGAGAGATATGCTGCCACACCGGTGGTTCAATTGCATTTGGTAAAGATCATATCCTGTTTGTTTCGCAAGGCGATAACACAACGCCGTTTGATGAGCCAAATGCGGGCCGCGGTAAAAATCCGCCAAATTCTTATTCATATTCTCCGCTTGACGATCGTCCGGGTTTTGAGCAGTATGACGACAGAAGAGGTTCAGGTAATACTAATGACCTGCGCGGTAAGATCATGCGTTTAAAAATTCATCCTGACGGGAGCTATACTATCCCCGAAGGAAACCTGTTCCCTAAAGGGACACCAAAAACCCGCCCCGAAATTTATGTGATGGGTAACCGTAACCCTTACCGTATCTCTGTCGATAAAAAGAACGGCTTTTTGTACTGGGGCGAGGTTGGTCCGGATGCCAGCAACGATAGCCTGGCAACACATGGTCCGCGCGGTTATGACGAGGTTAACCAGGCCCGTAAAGCAGGCAACTTTGGCTACCCGTATTTTGTAGGTGATAACTATCCTTACCGCAATTATGATTACGCCACAGGTAAGGTTGGCGAGCCTTTTGATCCTAATCATGTGGTTAATACTTCGCGTAACAACACCGGTTTAACAGACCTGCCTAACGCGCAGCCTGCGTTTATCTGGTACCCGTATGCGGTATCGCCACAGTTCCCGGAGTTAGGATCTGGCGGTCGTACTGCGATGGCTGGCCCGGTTTATCATTCAGAGTATTATAAAGCTGCCGGTAAGTTGCCATCATACTATAACGATAAATTGTTTATTTACGACTTTATCCGTAACTGGATCAAGGTGGTGACCATGGACGCTGCGGGTAACCTGGTATCCATTGAGCCGTTCATGAACAGTACCAAATTCAACTCAATGATAGACATGGAGATGGGCCCTGACGGTAAACTGTATATCCTTGAATATGGTAACAGCGACGGCTGGTTCAAAAAGAACAAAGATTCTGGCATAGCCCGTGTAGATTATAACGCCGGTAACCGCGCACCGGAGATCGCCGATATTTCGGTAGATAAATCATACGGTGTTTTACCACTAAAAGTAACGCTGAAGGTTAAAGCGTCAGATCCTGAAAACGATAGGATGACTTACACCTGGAACTTTGGCAACGGCATTAAAAAAGTTACCGCTGCGCCTTGGGTAGCCTACACTTACCCAAAAGCGGGCAACTTCAAAGCATCGGTTACGGTTAAAGATTCTAAATTAAAATCGACAACCAGTAAACAGGTCGTTATCGCCGCAGGCAGTACAGACGAGCCGATCGATCCGTCATCAAAATTTGCCGCCGGTCAGACATTGGTAATGTCAATGGACTGCAAATCATGCCATAAAGCACATGAGCATGTTATTGGCCCTGCGTTTGCAGATGTGGCTAACAAGTACAAAGCTAACAGAGCTACTTACCGTCAGCTTACTGAAAAGATAAAAAATGGCGGTAACGGTGTATGGGGCGATGTGATGATGCCGGCGCACCCTGATTTAAAACCAGAAGAAGCTAAACAAATTTTGGATTGGGTATTTTCTTTAAAGAAACAATAGCTGTTTTTATCAGCGCTAAAGCCGGAGCATGATTGCTTCGGCTTTTTTGTTTTAGGATGGCAACCTCTACTTGTTAGCTTTGTTAGCTTATCGCTTTGCAACCGCTCATAGCCGCGGGGGCCTAGTTACTTTTCCTTAGATGAAAAGTAACCAAAAATCAAGTAAGGACAACCGCTTCCACCTCGCGAGGGCCATACTCCCGGCCGCGCGCCCTGACAGGCCTTTACCCGCTTTGCAGGGTAAGGCCCATGAGCGCAAAGAAGCATTTCGGATGACTTGATTTTTGGTTCTTTGTATCAAGATAAAGAACAAAGCCTTAGCGGCAATTGAGCGCTATACGAGCGATTTGGAATCGAACCATTTTCCGTATATTTTGTTATACTATAAACCAATTGTATGGAACGATTTCCGGAGTTAGAAAGCCCTCAAGTCGCGCTAATTAGTGCGGATGTTAATTCAGGTCAGGTGCTCAACGTCGATCTGGTTCCTGACCAGCAGAATGGAAGGGGAGTTTATAAGGTATTTAACAATATACAGGACGCGGTAGCTTATGCAAAAGCTGTCATTGCCGAAAAGAAAACCATTGAATGCGTCATTCAGGGTCCAGACCAGGAAACCATTCATTATATCACGCCCGAAAACGTTAAAAACTTTGGTTGATCAAGGCTAACGGTGCGTCATCGAAACTTTTCGCTAAAACCATTTTTTCTTTCCCGCTGTTAAATAACAATTAAGTACGTTGTTATGAGTCTGGAAAAATATGTAGAGAAGCGCGATTTTACCAAAACTGCCGAACCCAAAGCCGGCCGAAGCAAGGATAAAGATCATTTGATGTTTGTGATACAAAAGCACGACGCCTCGCGCTTGCATTATGATTTCAGGTTGGAGATGGACGGCGTACTTAAAAGCTGGGCCGTACCTAAAGGCCCCTCCCTTGATCCGAAGGTAAAACGCCTGGCTATGATGGTAGAAGATCACCCGTTTGACTATGCTAATTTTGAAGGCATTATTCCAAAAGGCGAGTATGGCGGGGGGACAGTGATTGTTTGGGATGAAGGTACTTATGAACCTATCGAAGAGATAAAAGGCAAAAAGGCCCAGGAAAAACATTTGCTGCAGCAGCTTGAATCAGGATCAGTAAAGATCAAGCTGCACGGCGAGAAACTCGAAGGTGAGTTTGCGCTGGTAAAGACCCATGGCATGGGAGAAAATGGCTGGCTGCTTATTAAACATAATGACGAGTTTGCGTCGACTAAAGACATCACCAAGAAAGATAAGTCTATACTGTCCGGCAAAACCATTGAAAGCATGGAAAAAACCAGCGAAAAGGTTTGGCAGCATGGGCACGAGGAGAACCTGAAAAAAGAGAAGGCGAAAAAAGAAGCCTCGTCGCCTCAGGATGGAACAGCCGATAACCTGGGTGAAGAGCAGGATGTTACTAAAGACATTGATGTAGCGGCATTGCTTAAATCGGCGCCTAAATCACCCATTCCAAAAAACATAAAACCCATGAAAGCCACTTTGGTGAACGCGCCTTTTGACGACCCCGATTGGGTTTATGAAGTGAAGTGGGACGGCTACCGCGCCGTAGCGGTGATTGACAAAAAAGGGGCTGAGCTGATATCACGAAACAATATTCCTTTCGATAAATATTATCCCATTAACCAAATTTTAAAAGACTGGCAGGTCAATGCCGTAATTGACGGCGAAATATTGGTACTGAATGACAAAGGCCTGTCGGACTTTGGTGCGCTGCAAAACTGGCGAAGCGAAGCCGATGGTAACCTGGTGTATTATGTATTCGATATTCTTTGGTATGAAGGTAAAAACCTGATGCATTTGCCGCTCGTCCAACGTCAGGCAATATTAAAAGAAGTACTGCCGGCAAATGATGACCGTGTGCGCCAAAGCAAAGTTTTCCCGGTTAAAGGGATCGAGTTTTTTGAAGCGGCCGAAAAAATTGGCTTAGAGGGCATTATCGCTAAAAAAGCCAGCAGTGTTTATACTTCAGACCTGCGCTCAAAAGAGTGGCTCAAAATTAAGGTGCAGCGCCGCCAGGAAGTGATCATTGCCGGGTTTACGCGAAATGAAGGAACCGCCAAAGCCTTTAGTGCCTTGGTTTTAGCTGTTTACAATGGTAAGAAGCTGCATTATGTAGGCAAAGTTGGTACCGGCTTTTCAGATAAATTACAAAAGGAGATGATGGCTAAATTTAAGCCGTTAATTACGGATAAGAGTCCTTTTGACGTTGAGCCTGATGTGGACAAGCCGTCGAGGTTCCGCCCACAGCGATTAGGTGCCAAGCCAACCTGGTTAAAACCCGAATTGGTTGGCGAGGTGGCTTTTGCCGAAGTCACCAGCGATGGTATTTTTCGCCAGGCATCTTTTAAAGGCTTACGCGAAGATAAAGATGCAACCGCTGTGATTTTAGAGGTGCCGAAAGATACCCAAGAAACGGTGGACGAAGCCGAAAAAGCGTCGCCCCAGGAAACAACTCATGAGGCCATTGAACCTCCGAAAGATACAGACCGCAAAACACTGCTCAATCCTAAAGACGAAACACAAGTACGCAAAATTTGTGGTCACGAGCTCAAGTTTACCCATTTAAGTAAAGTTTACTGGCCGGAGGACGGGGTAACCAAGCGCGATATGTTTAATTACTATTATCGCATAGCTGATTATATTTTGCCTTACCTGAAAGACCGGCCGATGTCGCTTAACCGTTTCCCGAATGGTATACATGGCTCGAGCTTTTATCAAAAAGATGTGAAAGGTAAAGCTCCCGACTGGGTGACTAAAACCTTCCCATACACTACCAGCGATGGCGAGCATAAAGAGTATCTGGTTGGATCAGACGAATCATACTTGTTGTGGATGGCATCTCTGGGTTGTATTGAAATGAACCCCTGGTTTAGTCGTTATAAATCGCCGGACAACCCTGATTATTGCGTGATCGACCTTGATCCTGATAAAAACACTTTTGATCAGGTAATTGAAGCAGCGCAGGAGGTGCGGAAGGTATTGGATGCGCTGGATGTTCCTTCTTATCCGAAAACATCCGGCTCGACGGGTATGCACATTTATATTCCCTTAGGGGCTAAGTACGATTATGATCAATCGCAGATGTTTGCCAGGATCATTGTCTCGCTGGTACACAAGCAAATTCCGGACTATACCAGCCTTGAGCGCATGATAGCTAAACGCGAGGGAAAAATGTATCTCGACTTTTTGCAAAATCGCCCCGGAGCTACCATTGCCGGGCCTTATTCATTACGCCCTAAGGTAGGTGCTACCGTGTCCATGCCGCTTACCTGGGACGAAGTAAAACCAGGCCTTACTATGAAGGACTTTACCATTTTTAATGCCTTTGACCGATTAAAAGAAACAGGCGATTTATTTAAAGGGGTGTTAGAAAAGGGTATAGATCTTGAGCAAACCATTAAAAAAGCTAAAAGCGTATTTGGCAGTTAGCGCGACTAGGCAGGTAACTTAAACATTTTTAGATAGTTAAATAGTGTACAATTTTTAATAAATTATTGTCGTCCAAGTTTCGTTCAGTTTGTTCACTTTAAACACCAGGGTTGTAGGAACGGAACGATTATATATTTTTAAGCTTGCGTCTATACGGGCTTTTTGCGATGTTTCCTCATCCTTACATCGCAAACTGCCAGATGCTTTATAATCATCTGACACCTAATCTATTTTTTGTGCTTAACCAGGACATTGATCGTAGTGTATTAAGTCATAGTTTTGACGAAAAGCTTTTTCGCTTATTGGTAGCGAGTATAAGCGACTATGCCATATTTATGGTTGACCCTAACGGCTATATCATGAGTTGGAACCAGGGCGCACAAAATATCCATGGCTATACCGAAGATGAGATTATAGGCCAACATTTGTCTGCCTTTTATACCAGCATTGATAACAAGACTAATGAGTGGAGTAAAAATTTAAGTATTGCGCTTAAAAATAATGTTTGCAATACACAAGGCTGGCGTGTGCGCAAAGATGGTTCGGTGTTTTGGGCCAGCGGCACTTTTACAACGATTTATAACGATACCGGGCACCTGGTAGGTTTTGCCAAAATAACCCGTGATATCACCACGCAAAAACAAAAGGACGAACAAAAAGAAGAACGTCACGCCGAGCTCGAAAAGAAGCTTGAAGAGAATACTGAACAGATCATAGCTAACGAGATCAGATTCAGAAAACTGATAGAGAACAGCCATGACGGTATTGTCCTTTTAGATAGAAATCTCAATATTAATTTCAGAAGTAAATCTGCCGCGCGGATTAATGGCTGGAGTGATGGCGAACGCGCCGGACGCGAGTTGGATGATACGGTGCATCCGCAGGATGTATTGAAAGTCAAAAAGCTTTTTAGCCAAGTACTGGCAAGCCCTGGAAAACCCATTATATCCATCTATCGTACCAAACACAAAAAAGGCCATTACATTTGGATCGAGTCGCAATTTATTAACTGGTTGAATGATGTCAATATCCAGGCAATAGTATGCAATTTCAGAGATATAACCGCCCGGATTAAAAGCGAAGAAGAGGTTAAGATTAAAAATGATCAGATTGAAAACATACTAAACAGTATTGCCGATGGATTTATAGCGCTGGACAAAAATTTTTGCTATACGTACGCCAATAAACGCATAGGCGAGATCATGCGCCGCGACCCGAAGCAGCTGATAGGCAAATATATCTGGACAGAGTTTCCAGATGTCATAGACTCAGATACCTACAGGGCTTTTAACAAGGCCGTGTCACAGAAAGAATATGTTTGTAATGAAGACTACTATGCCCCGCTAAATCTGTGGCAGGAAAACCATATTTACCCTATGCCAGATGGCGGACTAACCGTTTTTGTACGCGATATATCTGCCCGAAAAACGGCAGAGATCGAAATAAAACAGCTTAATGAGAATCTGGAAAAAAAAGTAGCCGAACGTACCGTCCAATTGGAGGCCGCCAACCAGGAACTGGAGTCATTTTCATACTCGGTATCGCACGATTTACGGGCACCATTACGTGCCATTAATGGCTATGCCATGATGCTGAAGGAAGACTTTGAGGACAAACTTAGCGCCGAAGGTAACCGGGTTATTAATACCATAATCACTAATGCCAGGCTGATGGGGCAATTGATTGATGATCTTTTAGCCTTTTCGCGTATGAGCCGCAAGGAAATGGTGGCTATGAAAGTAGATATGGATGCCCTGGTTAGGGTTTGTGCCCGCGAGGCAATTCAGCATCAGTCATCTTTACCTGAAATTATTATCCATAAACTACCCCCATGCCATGGCGATTTTAATTTGTTGCGGCAAGTACTGCTTAACCTTCTCGGCAACGCGGTAAAGTACAGTTCAAAAGCAGAGCATCCCGTCATAGAAATAGGTAGTATTAAAGATTCAGAAAAAAGAATTTATTATGTCAGGGACAATGGTGTGGGTTTCGATATGAAGTACACTAAGAAGTTGTTCGGCGTATTTCAGCGCCTGCATAGTGCGCAGGAGTTTGAGGGCACCGGCGTTGGCCTGGCCTTGGCAAAACGTATTATTACTAAACACGATGGCCACATCTGGGCCGAATCGGCACCGGGAGCTGGTGCCATATTTTATTTTAGCATACCCATCAAATTGAACAGAAATGAGTAATAACGAAATAGAAATATTACTGGTTGAGGATAATATAAATGATGCCGAACTAACTATTCGCTCGCTTAAAAAAGTTAACCTTGCCAATAACCTGGTTCATGTACAGGATGGCGAAGAAGCGCTGGATTTCATTTTCTGTGAGGGTAAATTTGCAGGTCGCAATAAACAACAACACCCAAAAGTTATCCTGCTGGATATAAAAATGCCAAAGGTAGACGGCATAGAAGTTTTACGCCAGATCAAGACCAATGAAGCAACTAAGTCAATCCCTGTTGTGGTCATGACTTCGTCGCGCGAAGAGCAGGACATCATCACCAGCTACCAATTGGGTGTAAACAGCTATGTTGTAAAACCGGTAAACTTTGAAACATTTGCGAAAGCGGTTTCTGATTTAGGGTTATACTGGTTAATTACTAACCAAGCCCCCATATAACCTTAAAAATATACCGTGGCGGACAACAAACTAAAAATATTGCACCTTGAGGATATGCCGACCGACGCCGAGTTGGTTGATATGACGCTGAAAAGGTCTGAGTTGATATTTGAAAAGATTGTGGTTGATAATAAAATAGATTTCATCACGGCTATCAATGAATATAAGCCCGATATTGTGTTGTCTGATCACTCTTTGCCCTCCTTTGATTCAATCGAAGCTTTTGAGATATTAAAGCAAAGCAAGCTGAATATTCCTTTTATACTCATTACGGCCACCATATCGGAAGAGTTTGCGGTTGAGATTATGAGAAACGGCGCAGCCGACTATGTGTTAAAAGACCGTATGCAGCGCCTGCCCAAAGCCATTGAGAATGCATTGGATAAAAACAGGTTAGATGCCGAGCGGAAAAAATATATGAACGAGGTGATAGCCAACGAGTCGCTTTTGCGCGAGGCGGAGGATATTGCTAACATAGGAAGTTTGGATATCGATATCAAAACCCAGGTGGCACAGTGGTCGCCGGGTTTGTACCATATTTTAGGGGTCAGGATTGGCGAGATCCAACCATCTTTTAGTAGTTTTTTTAACCAGGTACATGCGGATGATGCCATACGTATAAAACGGGAGATGGACGAGGCTATAGCCAATGCAGGTTATGTTAATCTTAATTTTAAGTTAAAAACATATAAGGATGACGAGATTAAACATCTGCACGCCAAACTGCTGATTGAAAGGGACAGTAAAGGTGCAGCAGTGCATATAAAAGGCTTCGCTCAGGATATCACCGAACAAAAGCTGGCTGAAGAAAAAATACAGGAAGCTTCTGAAATGCAGACAGCTATCTTAAACGCGCTACCACCAAACATCGTACTCATTAACGAAAAGGGAAAGATCATTGCCGTTAATGAATCATGGAAAAAACTGGCTTTGTTTAATAACCTGGGGATACCTAACTATGGTTTGGGCTATAGTTATCTGGCGATATCTGAAACCGCTACTGGTATAGATAAAGCTACCAGCGCTAAAATTGAAGCAGGTATCCGCGATATTATCCGGGGCAATAAAAAGGAATTTGTAATGGAATATGCGTCGCTGGGTGGCAAAGAATGGTACATGATGGTGGTAACACCCCTGGCCGACCATATGCAAAAAGGCGCTGTTGTGTTGCATACTAATATTACCGATAGAAAAGTAGCCGAAGAACTACTGCAAAAGTCGGAAGCCAACCTGCGTACGGTGTTTGAAAATCTTGATCTGGCCATCATATTGTTTGATACCGATCTGAAGGTGATATCATGTAATAGCAATGCGAGTGAAGCCATGATGCGGCATTTTAGCAAGCCTTTAAAAATTGGCAAACCCATCATCAATTATCTGCCCAAAGAGAGGCGTCGGTATGTACGCAAGGCTATTGACAAAGTAAAAGCACATAAAGTGGTTGCTTATGAATCTAATTTTGAGCTGCCCGACGGAGAGCGTGAATGGTATGATGTTAAATGGGTAGGTGTAACCGATAAGCAGAACGAAATCGTAGGCGTTATCCTGACCTTTAAAAATATAACAGAAAAGAAAAACCGCGAATCTGAGCGCGAAAGTATGACGGCCGATTTGGCACAACGTAATAAGGATTTGGAGCAGTTTACCTATATCATATCACACAACTTACGCGCGCCGGTGGCTAATATACAAGGTTTGGCATCCCTTTTAGGAGATACGGAACCCGGCAGGGCCGAAAGTAATGAAACATTGGAAGCTTTGGCGGTATCGGTAAATAATCTGGATAAAGTCATCCTTGATTTAAACCAGATATTGCAGCTTCGCAGTCAGATTAATGATCAAATAGAACTGGTTTCGCTGACTGCATTAGTTAATGAGATTAAGGAAGGTATAAGCCAAATGATAGCCAAAAACGAAGTAGTCGTCAACAGTAACTTTAACGCTATTGACGAATTGTATATCCTGAAAAGTTACTTGTACAGCATATTGCAAAACCTTGTTGTAAATAGCATTAAATATCGTAGAGATGAAGTTACCCCGGTAATAAACATTAACAGCAAAGTATCAGGCGATAAAATAATTGTATCAGTTAAAGACAATGGCAAAGGGATCGATCTGAATAAATATGGCGCGCACTTGTTTGGCCTGTATAAGCGCTTTGACTGGAGCGTAGAAGGTAAAGGGGTAGGGTTGTTTATGGTAAAGATGCAAATTGAGAGTCTCGGCGGCTCTATCAGCGTAAACAGTAAACTGAACGTTGGTACCGAATTTACTCTTGAATTCCCAAGGGTTGTGCAATCTCCAAATTAATATTTTTTATTTACGATAAATTCGTAATATGTTAAAATATGTTAATTATCTACGAATATATCGTAGATAATTAACATAATTGATTAGCTTTGTATTTACTTTATAATATACCGATCTTAAAACAAAGGCTGCCGGATTAATGGCAGCCTTTGTTTTAAGATCGGTATCGATGTAATTTATACGCCCAGATCTTTAATGATATTGTCAATCTTAGCATCTAACCCGGCATCGGTTTGTTTGTAGGCTTCTTTGCTGGCCAACTGGCCATTTACGCTACAATAAAACTTGATCTTAGGCTCAGTACCTGATGGGCGCGCAGAGATAATGCTGCCATCCTCTGTAACAAACTGCAACACGTCAGACACCGGCAGCTCGATAGGCGAGGCGGTATTCGATGTAAGATCTGTTTCAACTTGTCGCTCGTAGTCTTTTACCTTCACCACCTTTGAGCCACCCAAAGTTGCCGGCGGGTTGGTGCGGAACTTTTCCATCATCGCCTTTATCTCTTCGGCACCGGCCTTGCCTTTTTTAGTAATAGATATCAGTTTTTCTTTGTAGAAACCGTACTGCACATACATATCTATCATCGCCTCAAACAGGCTGCTGCCTTTATCTTTATAAAAAGCGGTCATTTCGGCAATAAAGGCGGCTGATACTACAGCATCTTTGTCGCGTACTAACTCACCAACAAGGTAACCATAGCTTTCTTCGCCACCGCCAATAAAGGTTTGCTTACCTTCAAATTTGGTCATCAGTTCGCCAATGTATTTAAAGCCGGTAAGGGTGTTGTAGTAAGTTACGTTTTTAGCTTTCGCGATAGCTTCTATCAGATTGCTGGTAACAATGGTTTTAACAATGTATTCTTTACCGGTAAGCTTTCCTTTTTCTTCCCAGGCAGTGAGCAGGTAATTGATCAGCAAACTGCCGGTCTGATTGCCGTTAAGCAGGATAAACTCGTTATTGTTGTTTTTCACGGCGATGCCTACGCGGTCAGCATCCGGGTCTGTTGCCAATACCAGGTCGGCGTCAATCTCAGCGGCTTGTTTAAGTGCCAGGGTTAAGGCTTCTTTTTCTTCGGGGTTTGGGTAAACCACCGTAGGGAAGTTTCCATCAGGGGTTTCTTGTTCTTTAACAACCGTTACATTTCTGAAGCCAAAGCGATATAAGGCTTGAGGCACCAAGGTAATGCCCGTACCGTGGATAGGTGAGTAAACGATGCTTAGATTTTCCTGACGTTTAATAGCATCAGGAGATACAGATAGCTCGGTGATCTTATCCAGATATTCGTGATCTATTTCTTCGCCGATTATTTCAATATTTTCTTTTACACGTTCAAATTGGATATCGTCCACACTTGATATAGCCGCTACCTCGTCCATCACTGCTTTATCATAAGGCGATACAAACTGGCCGCCATCGGCACCGTAAGCTTTGTAGCCGTTGTACTCTTTAGGGTTGTGTGATGCAGTCAGCATTACACCGCTTTTGCATTTTAAACGACGAACTGCGTAGGATAACTCCGGAGTAGGACGCAGGGCATGGAAAAAGTAAACCTGTATACCATTGGCCGAGAAAACATCAGCAGTAATATTGGCAAACACGTCAGAGTTATTGCGGCTGTCGTGTGCTATGGCAACGCTTACCTTTTCGCCCGGATAAGTTTTCTTTAAAAAGTTAGCCAAACCCTGAGTGGCCGCACCAATGGTATATCTGTTCATGCGGTTAGAGCCAACGCCCATAATGCCCCTTAAACCGCCGGTGCCAAATTCCAGATCGCGGTAAAATGAGTCGGTTAATTCGGTAGTAGCATTGGTGTCTATAAGGCGCTGTACTTCGGCTTTAGTATCTGCATCATAATTTCCGTTAATCCATGATTGTGCCTTTTTCAGAACGTTGGGATCTAATTCCTGCATATAATTGAGGTGTTGTGTGTTTAATAATTATGATAAAAATAAATGTAATGCGTTTTTGTTTTGCTTAAGATATTTTAATACACTCCGGCGTTTTAAGCAACCAAATATAGAGGTTTAATTGCAACCAAATCAACCTAAATAATAACCGAATATACTTACTGCTCTGGGTTAAATAAATGCTTGTGCTATATTTGGCCCAACCAATTAATACCTAATAATCATTTCCATGAGATCAATTATCATAGCGCTATGCCTGTGCCTGACATTTTCTGCAATAGCGCAAACCATACAACCTTTTAAACAAGGCGACAGGGTGGTGTTTGTAGGCAACAGCATAACCGACGGCGGGCGTTACCATGCCTATATCTGGCTGTATTACATGACGCATTATCCAACACGCCGCATTACTTGTTTTAATGCCGGTATTGGCGGCGATGTAATAGAGCAGATGGCCGACAGGTTCGATTACGATGTGCTTTCAAAAAAACCTACTGTGCTAACGCTTACCTGGGGCATGAACGATAGTGGTTATTTTGAATGGTACCGAAAAGACGCGCAGGAATTTATGGATAAGCGGCTGGTAAATACTTATGAGACTTATACCAAGCTGGAAAACCGTTTAAAATCGATGCCGAAGATCAGAACAATTCTGATTGGTGGCTCGCCTTACGACGAGACGACGAAGTTCTCATCAAAAAATTATTACCCGGGTAAAAGCGCCCAGTTAGCCAAAATTGTTTCTCATCAGGAAGAATCGGCTAAAAACAATCATTGGGGATTTGTTAATTTTTACCGCCCGATGGACGCCATTAATAAACGTGAACAAGCACGCGACACAGCCTTTAGTCTGACACCGAATGATAGAATCCATCCAGATAATAATGGTCACCTGGTGATGGCTTACTTTTTTTTAAAGGCGCAAGGTTTAGCAAATGATGTAGTAGCCGATGTAAGCGTTAATGCTGCTGATAAGAAAGTTGAAAAGGCAGTTAATAGTACCGTTAGTAATATTGCCTTAACTCATAATGGCATCAGCTTTACCTACCTGGCTAAATCTTTACCATACCCTCTCGACACTTTGCCCCGAGGCTGGGGTAGCCGTTTTCCGCAATCAGATGCTTTGAAGGTGGTGCCTTTTATGAAAGAGTTTAACCAGGAACTGCTGACCGTTAAAAATTTAAAGGACGGTAGGTATGATCTGGTAATTGACGGAGAACGTATGAAAAGTTTTACAGCCGCGCAGTTGTCGTCAGGCATCAATATGGCCGATATCGCTAACGCTCCACAATATCAGCAGGCCATTCAAATCCGTGAATTAAACGAAGAACGTTGGGACATTGAGCGTCGTATACGTATGTATGTTTGGGTAGAGTACGATTTTTTGAAGGGAAAAAAACTGTTACACAATGACAGCAACGCCGCATTGGACTCGGTGAAGAAATATTCAGCCAAAGATATCTTCCTGAATGCTAACAAAGATGTTTACACCCGCGCGCGCTATGTTGCGCTGCGCGATGCCTGGCAAAAAGAAATGGATGTGCTGATCAATAAAATTTATGCTATTAACAAACCTGTTGTACACAAAATCGAGCTTATACCGGTTATTGATTAGAAGCTAAAACTTAAGTTAAAGCCACCTTGGGTAAACCGAATATTTTGTGAGGATATAGGGTTAAAAGGTATTTTGATAAACGGGCCAAAACTAAATTGGCTTTTACCAAAAGTCTGCTTTTTACCTGTCGAAAAAGTATAAAAACCAATATAGCTGGCTAATTGCTCTTTGCTTTGTTCGGTGCTTTTGGCACTGGCCAGTTGAATAGCCTGGTGTGGGCTGCCTTTGCCGTCAAACTGGGTAATTGTTTGGGTTGTTGGTGTAAAGTAATGATAAGCCAGTTGATTGTTCAAAACTGCCACCGCCGATATCCCGGCGTTCACATAAAATCCGCCGCTTAGCTGATATTTAAAGTTAATTGGCAATTCAATGCCGTTAATGTCGAGGTTACTGCCTTGCAACTGTATGATAGCGTTGCCTCCGGAATTTTCGGTTTCTGCATGTAATGATGCAAAACCTAAGCCGCTACCCAGAGACAGATGATCACTGACAGGATAAAAAACTTCCAGACCCGCACCAAAACTCATTTTTTTATTGCCGACTGACGGATTGATGGCAAGCGCATATGTCAGGTTGTGGTTTGATTTCTTTTTGTCATCGGTAACACGGTTAGTCAGGCTATCATATAGACTATGGCTGCCAGGCGGAACTTTTTTAACCGGCGCATTTGCTATTAACGTTTTGGATGTGTTGTTTCTTGAGATGGCGGTAGCTGTAGAGTCAAGACTAGTCTGCGTTTGAAGCCGGTTATTGCTTCCAGAGCCGGGGTTACCATAAGTATCTGTTGTTACCAGTTCATTGTTCGCGGCTGCATTCAACTGATGTACTACATGCGCGTTAATTGTTTTTTTTGACTTAACCAATTGACGCCGAACAGAACTCATTGGCGCACGATTTTTACCGGCCGGTCGAAACACATTTTCCACGATTGCGTCTTTAGTCGGCTCGGCATCAGAAGGCTTTTGCGACACGTTAAGCTGGTTTGGATTTGTATTAACCCTGCTTACCTGTTTATGGGTACTATTGATTTCCCGTTGATTGGTATACCATACTCCGCCCAGAAATAATAATAAAAATACTGCGGCAACACCTGCATAGCGCCAAAAGACAACTATGCCACGTTTGCGCTTGCGATTACGACGGAAATCTTCCCAGGCACCTTGTTCATAAGGCTCTTGCCATTCATGTGCCGCATCCCTGATCTCGCTGAATAAATCTTTATCTTCCATAGCTGGTTTCCATTAGATGCCGATAGCAAGCCATTAATTTAATTTTTGATCGGCTAAGATATACGCGACTGCTGGATGCAGACATATTTAGCCGTTTGGCAATCTCACTATGTGAGAAGCCTTCAATTTCATATAAATTGAAAATCAGTTGTTGAATAGGCGGCAGGCAATCCAGCAAAGCAATTATATCGTTATAGGCCAACCTGTCAGGCATTTCAATAGCGATATCTTTAAATTGTTCCTTGCTCATGTCCTCTATATACAATAAGGTTTTGCGGCTTCGCAGACGATCGATGACTACGTTTGCCATAATCTTACCAATCCATCCTTTAAAAGCCTTTTCAAGTTCTTCAGGCGGTCCATCGAAAGCAAAACGATCAATCTTTTTAAAAATACGCAGGAAAGCCTCATTGACAAGCTCACGGATAACATCGCGTTCTCTGATATAACGATACGCTACGCCTGCCAGATAGCCATAAAAACACTTGTACAGTAATTCTTCGCACTTTCTGTCACTCAGTACGCATCCTTCAACAAGCTGATTTAACGGTAGTTCCTGTTTTCCCACTGGCGGTTAATTAGGTAGCATGGCCTATTCCGCCATGCTACGCTGTTGATTAATTATTGCTGTGCAGGATATGTAACTTCTGTTTTGGCAGAAGTGTCAACAATGGAAGCAGGCCTGGCAAAAGCATTTGCATGCTATATAATCTAAATCTCATGTATAGGCTCTATTTTTAATAATTTTCCATGATTTTACCGCCCGGACCTGTTGTAGTATCACTTGCAGTGTATATGCCTTTTGCCCAAATTGTATAAATATGACCTGCTTTTAGTGTAGCTGCAGTCAGCGTTGCTTTTGCCTGCGTTGCACCATGTTCTCTGATTACAAATTTGTAAGCTTTATTTCCGTCTACCGCTATAAAGCCGCTGTTTTGTTTGTAATTGCGGCCGCTAACCAAAGTAGTACCATTATCCAAACCAAGATCAAGCGACGGCGCGCCCACACTCATATTCAAAAAACGGATATTTGCCTTGCCGGTTTCCGGTTTAGCCAGGCTGTCCTCAAGAAGTACAAATTCGGCATTTTGCCATCTTCCGGTGAGAAAAAGCGAATAAAATTTACCTTGTTTCAATGTAATATCGGCAGAAACTTTTTTAGTTAAACCCTGATATGCAGATACCTGACGGTTACCTGAGTAAGCGTTCAGATAGTCGCTTTGAGCAGAATAACGCACAGAGTCATAATTCACACGATTCTGATCAACAAAAAGTGTCACCCCCGGCGCATCAGGAGAAGCAGCAATAAAAGCAAGCCCTGATATAATAGGGGCCGGCTCTTCATGTGTTTTAGTACAACTGGCGGCGGTAATTAAAACCAAGCCGGCAAATAAAATGTGTTGTAAGCGTTTAAAGTGTTTCATCGTTTTCGATTTTTTTATAATGCGGCTGGCCAGCGCGCTTTTGTTGATGAAACGATAACAAAGCTAATAACGCTACAGGTACTTTGAAATTTTTAAATGATTGTTTATTCTTATGAATTTCACTACCAATCCTGGGTCAGAGAGGTCGCCTTTTGTTTTAGCGGATAGGCCAACCATTCTGATCACGTCGCCAGGTAAAGTAATTCTGTTATTTTGGACGATGATTTTTTTGGTGATATCTATAGGTGTTTCGCCGGCGAGGTCTTGACCCCAGATTTTGTAGTCATCGGCTTTGATATTCTGGGGCAAGACTAATGTCAATGATGCATAGTCGCCAAAAATACCAATAGGGTGGTTTATGTCAGGAATGTGTTGCTCGATGGTAATTTTCTCGGTAACATATTCATGGTTAAGCCCGCGGCCGATGGTAGCTATAGCAATAGCCCCGTTAGCATAGCGCGATGACAGTACAAAAGGCCTTGCAGCATCAGTTGCTGAAACCAGTGGTAACGGTAACCCGCGACTAACCCGCGCAGGTGCAGATGCTTTCAAAGTATCGCCAACTTTAGCCGATCCCCAGGTATCGCGGTAGCCTACCGTCCATTTATCCTTTAAAAGCTGATTGTCGATTTGATAATTGTCAGAACCAATACCAAAAGGTTCGGCAATACGGTGCCAGCGTACGCCGCGTACTACTTCATCCAGGCGCAGCTTAAGATTTCGGCCAACCGGCGGAAAAACAAAATCGATAGTGCCATTTGGTAAATTACCCACAAATGGATGCCGCATAACACCGATTGCGCAACCGAGGCCTGCAGCGATATAAGGCTCATCTTCGCAGTTAATAATGCTTTTGGCATCTCCCGTTGGTTTATATTTTAAAACATGGGCAATGCGGGCAATGGTAGTGGGCTGCGCAATGATGTTTTCGACGTCATATGTCCGGTAGGCATCGCCAATACTGATAAAATGTTCGTCGGTGGCATGCTCAATAACCAGATTTGGGGCATATTGACGGCCCAGTTGAGTAAGCATTTTACGCCAGTCAGCGTTGCGGCTTTGTTTGCCCCAATCAACTTTCCAATAAGCAAAGCCTGATTCGTTGGCAGTATTCAGGCGTTCGGTCCAGTAAGTTTTAGGGTCGACGGTACCGGCTACCGGCGCTTCCTGCGCGCATATCCAGCCGCCTAAACCTTTCCAGCCCGCGGCTTTTACCGCCTGCACCAGTTTCTTCATCCGCCCGGCCGGTGTTCCTGTAAATAGCGGAAATCGAGTCGCATTAACTTCAACCATTCCAAGATATTGGTTGTCGCGCGAGTCTTCATTAACCGGAATATCCCATGAATCATCCATCACAAAGGTCATATCCTTACGGATCTTGGGATAAAAGCTAACCCAGTTTTGGAATTTGCCGTGGCCAAACATGTTTGCTCCGGTCATTTCAGCGCGCTGCGCCGGGCTTGAGAGGTAACTGCTTAAGTACCCCTGAATATTCCAGGTGCAAAAGTAGTCGCCCGCTCTTGAGGGTGTTGATGGAATAAGTGACTTCTGTTTTTGCGGGTAGACGAGAGTGTTTAAGGCTAAAAGTATAGTAACAAAAAAATATTTCATGGGATTAATGATGGTATATAGCGTTGGTGTAAGTTACAAAATGCATTATATGGTTTTACGTATCCGGATACAATACAACATATAAAATATTTGTTATACAAGCCAGTTAGTTAGGCAGTGTGCCCAATACTTATCGTCACAATTGCTTTCCTGATTTATATGTAATTAAGTTACGTGAAGTACGGGTATTAATAAAGCGACCATCCATCCGCAAACCAAATTCATATATAATTGTACTGGTTAACACTATGGAAAGATTTCAGCAAAAAGCAGTATTAGTAACAGGTAGCAGTCAGGGTATAGGTGCTGCTTGTGCCATTAAACTCGCTCAACAGGGTGCAGATCTGGTCTTGCACGGCCTTGCGCGCGACGAACGCGCCGAGGATACTTTAAAACAAATAGAAGCATTAGGGCGCCGGGTAGTTTTTTTTGAGGCCGATTTATGTCAGCCTGCTAATGCCATTAAACTCGTAAATGATGCAATTTCGGCATATGGAAAATTAGATATACTGGTGAATAATGCCGGTATGGAAAAGCGGCATAACTTCGTCGACATAACTGAAAAAGATTATGACCAGGTAATGAATACCAATTTAAAAAGTGTGTTTTTGGGTACCCAGGCATTTGTTAAACACTGTCAGCAAGCTAATAAGCCAGGTGTGGTTATCAATATGAGTTCAGTTCATGAAGAAATTGCATTTCCGCATTTTACGGTATACTGCATGAGCAAAGGTGGTTTAAGAATGCTTACCCGAAACTTAGCCACTGAGTTGGCACCATACAATATCCGCATAAACAATATTGCACCCGGTGCTATTGCTACGCCCATTAATAAAAGTTTACTCGAGAACAAGGAACAGCTTAACGAGGTATTGCAAAACATTCCTTTAAAAAAGCTCGGCAAGCCAGAAGACGTGGCCAATCTGGTAGCTTTTCTGGCCAGCGATGACGCAAGTTATATTACCGGTGCTACTTATTTGATTGATGGTGGGCTTACTCATCATTACAAAGAGCAATAGCAAATATTACCTGAAATGTGCTGTATAAATACGTGATTAAAATATGATGAATTAATAATTTTAGCTGTAAATAACTTATAACCAGTTATTTGAAATTTGCTTTTGTTGATAATGTGCGAACGGGGGATAACGAGGTAAGGTTTATTCATTACACACTCACGCTATGAAGGCACATACAGTTAAAGCATGTGCCTTCATAGGATTTAATCGCAGGCTCCGTATTTATACGGCTGCGGATACCTTATTTCTGTTACAACAACTGTAATTGTACGTATATCTAACAATCATTACAATCTGCTAAACCATCACCGTTTGTTTCTGTTATAGCTCTAGTCTGACCGGCGGGTTGCCGGTGATGAACATATATCTATAAAATTATGAAACAAATTATATATCCCGGCGAGGCGTTTCCGCTTGGTGCAACCTGGGACGGCAAAGGGGTGAACTTTGCGCTTTATGCAGAAAACGCTACCGGCGTGGAGCTTTGCTTATTTAAAGGTATTAATGACGAAACTGAATATGTCAAAATTCCGGTTACTGAACGATCCAACCTTATTTGGCATGTGTATTTACCGGATATAAAACCTGGTCAATTATATGGATATCGGGTTCATGGCCCTTATGAACCGGAGAATGGTCATCGTTTTAACCCCAATAAGCTATTAATTGACCCCTATGCCAAAGCAATCTCAGGTACTGTGGAATGGAATGATGCGCTTTTTGGTTATGAGGTGGGCCACCCCGACGCTGATTTAAGTTTTAGTAACCTGGATAGTGCTCCTTTTATTCCCAAGTCAGTTGTCATTGATCCACGTTTTGACTGGGGCGACGATAAACGCCCAAAAATACCTTATTACAATACCATAATCTATGAAACCCATGTTAAAGGATTTACTAAACTGCATTCTGATATACCGGAAAATTTACGTGGCACTTATGCCGGTTTGGCGCATCCCGCCACTATCGATTACTTAACGAAACTTGGCATTACGGCCGTCGAACTGATGCCGGTGCACTATTTTTTAAGTGACAGGCACTTGCGCGATGACGGCCGTACCAATTATTGGGGTTATAACACCATTGGCTTTTTTGCGCCTGATGCACGCTACGCCGCAGGCGACAAGATAAATGACCAGGTTACTGAATTTAAAAACATGGTTAAAGAACTTCACAAGGCAGGTATAGAAGTGATTCTCGATGTAGTTTATAATCATACCGGCGAAGGCAGTGAACTTGGACCTACACTTTCTTTCAGAGGAATTGACAATACATCTTATTACCGGTTGACTGACGATAACAAGCGTTATTATAATGACTATACCGGAACCGGCAATACACTAAATGCTAATTTACCCAATGTATTGCGCTTGATGATGGATAGTCTGCGCTATTGGATATTAGAAATGCATGTTGACGGGTTCAGATTTGATTTGGCAGCTACGCTTGCGCGCGAGCTGCATGAAGTTAACCGCTTAAGTGCCTTCTTTGATATCATACACCAGGATCCTGTTATATCGCAGGTTAAACTCATTGCCGAACCCTGGGATATAGGCGAAGGTGGCTATCAGGTAGGCAAGTTCCCGCCGGGATGGGCGGAATGGAATGGGAAATTCCGCGATGATATCCGTGACTATTGGAACGGCTCTGAAAATATGCTTGCCGATTTTGCAGGTCGTATTACAGGCAGCTCTGATCTGTACGAAGAATACCGTCGCCCGACAGCAAGTATTAATTTTGTAACTGCGCATGATGGGTTTACGCTGAATGATTTGGTGTCTTATAATGAAAAACATAATGAAGCTAATGGGGAAGATAATAACGATGGCGAAAGCCATAACCGCTCGTGGAACTGCGGTGCAGAAGGCCCTACTGATGACGCTGCAATCAACGCGCTGCGTGCCAGACAGAAACGCAACTTTTTAGCTACGCTGTTCTTATCTCAAGGTGTGCCTATGCTGGTAGCGGGTGATGAGATGGGGCGTACTCAGCAAGGCAATAATAACGCTTACTGCCAGGATAATGAAATTTCATGGCTTGATTGGGAACATCAGGATGCTGAATTACAGGAGTTCACGCGTCAGCTCATTCATTTAAGGCGTGAGCATGCGGCATTCTCCAGGAAAAGCTGGTTTAAAGGCGAGCCGGTTAAAGGTGACGGTATAGAAGACATCGCCTGGTTTTTGCCGGACGGTTCGCAAATGAATGAAGAACATTGGCATCAGAATTTTGCAAAGTCGGTTGCCGTTTTTCTGAATGGTCAGGGTTTACATGCAGTAAACTCAGAGGGAAACAAGGTTATTGATGATAATTTCTATATCATCTTCAATGCACATGACGCGCCTTTAGATTATAAACTTCCTGCAAAAAAATATTCTGCGGATTGGAAAGTGCTTATTGACACCAGCAAACCTGTTTTTAACCCAACAGATAAAATATATCAGGCCGGAGAAGTAGTACACGTTGATGGACGGTCAGTTACTTTATTACAGCATCAGTTAATAAAAAATGATACGGGCAAACATTTATAAGCGATCTATCGGCGTTAATTTTGATGATGACGGCGGTTCTGAAGTGCTGGTATGGGCGCCATTGGCCAGGTCGGTTGAGTTAAGTGTAAAAAATGGTAAAGTATTGCCCTTGAAAAAAGAGAAGCACGGATACTGGAGCCTTTTTACAGACGAATTACAACCCGGAAATTCTTATGGGTTCAGCCTGGATGGTAAGAATGCATTGCCTGATCCGGCTTCTGTTTTTCAACAAGAGGGTGTGCATGGTCTGTCTGTTGCTACTGATGTCAAAAAATTTGACTGGACGGACGGCAATTGGCAAAATCCGAATTTAAGCGACTATATAATCTACGAGCTGCACACCGGCACTTTTACCACTGACGGCACCTTTGCTGCTATTGAAAGTAAGCTGGATTACCTGGTCGAACTCGGAATAAGCGCTATTGAGCTAATGCCTGTTGCCCAGTTTCCCGGCGAACGTAACTGGGGGTATGACGGGGTCTTTCCATTTGCAGTACATAATAGCTATGGTGGCCCGGCTGCATTGAAAAAACTAGTGGATGTCTGTCATCAAAAAGGTTTGGCAGTGATATTAGATGTGGTTTATAACCATATGGGACCCGAAGGGAATTACCTGGGGCAGTATGGACCATATTTTACTGAGAAATACAAAACGCCCTGGGGAGGTGCCATTAATTTTGATGACGCCTGGTGCGATGGTGTTCGTGCTTATTTCATCGAAAACGTATTGATGTGGTTTAGAGATTTTCATATAGACGCCTTGCGCATGGATGCCGTGCACGCCATAAAAGATTTTAGCCCTAAACATATTTTACAGGAGATCAAAGAGTATGTCGATCAGTTGATGCAGGCCACAGGTCGAAGCCATTATTTGATCATAGAGTGCGACTTAAATGATAACCGGTTCATCAAACCAATAGCTGGGGGAGGATTTGGCATAGATGCACAATGGTCTGACGAGTTCCATCATGCCCTGCGTGTTACTGCCGGACAAAAGCAGGATGGTTATTATGCTGATTTTAAGGGTATAGGACATCTGACCAAAGCTTATAGTGATGCCTATGTATATGACGGCCGGTATTCTGAAGAACGCCATAGGTTTTTCGGTTCAAAAACTACCGGATTGGCAGGACAACAATTTGTGGTTTTCTCGCAAAACCATGACCAGGTAGGTAACCGTATGCTGGGTGAGCGTACAAGTGCGCTGGTGAGTTTTGAAATGCAAAAGCTTATGGCTTCGGCTGTGATGCTAAGCCCCTATTTGCCACTTCTATTTATGGGCGAGGAATATAGTGAGCGCAATCCGTTCTTGTATTTTGTTAGCCATACCGACCCCGAGTTGGTTGAGGCCGTGCGTAAGGGCAGGAGAGAAGAGTTTAAAGGTTTTATGACCGATGCTGAAGCACCCGACCCTCAGGCTATTGAAACTTTTGAGCATTCGAAATTGCAGTGGGGGTTGATCAATCAGCCATTTCACCGAGCTATGCTCAGCTATTATAAGGCATTGATCAAGCTTCGAAAAACGCATCCGGTGCTGAAAAGTTGCAACCGCGAGAATGTTGAAGTCACAGTCAATGAACCGCAAAAGGTTTTAATATTAAGACGATGGGATACAGATCAACAACTGCTTTGCCTGCTTAATTTTTCTGATCAGAAAGAAATCATCACTGTAAATCAATTAAGCGGCCGTTGGCAGAAAATATTTGATTCTGCTGCCCGCCAATGGGACGGCCCCGGCGAGCTTTCTGATATTAACTCCGATAGCACCATAACGCTGCAACCCGAATCAGTAACTATTTATAATAGTAACAATGTTTAATCCTATCTCTACATACCGCATTCAGTTTCATAAGGACTTCACTTTTAAACATCTAAAGGAAATAATTCCTTATCTGCATGGTTTGGGTATAAAAACGCTGTATGCCTCCCCAATTTTTGAAGCAACGCCTGGTAGTATGCATGGTTATGATGTGGTTAATCCATTAAATATTAATCCGGAAGTTGGAACACTTGATGAACTGCGTGATATAAGTCGAAGCCTGAAGAAATTAGATATCAACTGGCTGCAGGATATCGTACCAAACCACATGGCGTATCACCCTAATAATCCCTGGTTAATGGATGTGCTCGAGAAGGGTAGGAACTCGACTTATGCTTCGTTTTTTGATATCGAGTGGGAGAGCGAAATTTACGACGGCCGTATTATGGTGCCTTTTCTGGGTTTGCCGTTTGATGAGGCTATCGACCAAAAACAAATCCAACTCGAAAAAAAAGACAGCAAGCTTTGGTTCATTTACTTTGATCAGCGATATCCGGTTAAGGTGGAGTCGCTTGAAAAGTTTACATCAGCGTACATTAAAAAAGTGAATAATGATACGCGGTTACTAAAAGATATTGCCATCAGTCAAGCCTATCAACTATGCCACTGGCAAGAAACCGACAGGCAGATCAATTTTCGTCGTTTCTTTACGGTGAATGGACTTATCTGCCTTAATATGCAAGATGAAGAGGTATTTAAACAATATCATCAACTTATCAGGCAACTGCTGGACGAGGGTGTTTTTCAGGGCTTACGTGTCGATCATATCGATGGGTTGTATGACCCGCAAGGTTATCTAAAACGCCTGCATGAATTAGCCGGTCCGGAAACTTATATCACCGTTGAAAAAATCCTGGAAGCAGGCGAGGCTTTTCCACAAGATTGGGCGGTACAAGGCAACACCGGGTATGATTTTTTAGCGATAGCGAACAATTTATTTACGCAGCCCAAAAGCGAGCGAATATTTACGGCTCAATATCAGTTGTTAACCGATAAAAAAGAGAATATTCGACGAAGCACACTCGAAAAGAAAGCTTATATATTAAAGCAGCACATGGCCGGCGAGTTGGAGAATTTATACCAGCTTTTTAAAGGTTTAAACCTGGCCGACCTTAAGGAGTTGGAGAATGTTGATGATCAATTAAAAGAAGCCATAGCCCAAGTGCTTATTTATTGCCCCGTTTATCGTTTCTATGGCAATCAACTGCCCTTAAATAATGCAGAGGCTAAAGAGATAAAAGCACTGTTTGATACAGTAAGTAAGGCGCGTGCTCCGATTAATAATGCTTTACAGTTGTTAAGAGAGGTATTATTGGAACGCACCAAAAAAGGGAACACAGATTATAATCAACGTGCCTTGCATTTTTACCAGCGCTGCATGCAGTTTACCGGTCCGCTGATGGCGAAGGGTGTAGAAGACACGTTGATGTATACTTTCAATCGCTTTATCGGCCATAATGAGGTGGGCGACTCACCGATTTTATTTGGGTTTTTGCCCGATGATTTTCACCGGGTGATGATCGATCGGCAGCGTACCTGGCCATTGTCTGTTAACGCCACCTCGACCCACGACACCAAGCGCGGCGAAGATGTGCGCGCCCGTTTAAATGTGCTTACTGATATTCCTGACGAATGGTTTGATCAGCTTAAATTATGGGGTATGCCGCCTGAGATTGACAAGAACGACGCTTACTTTATTTATCAGTCGCTTGTAGGTGCGCATCCTATGCCACAAAACAATGACGGCGATTTTACGCAACGCCTGCAGGAGTATCTGGTCAAAGCACTGCGCGAGGGTAAACAAAGTTCAGACTGGGCAAAACCTAACGAGGCATATGAGGAAGCAGTTAAGAAATTTATTGCTGATTTGTTGAACAAAAAGGGTAAATTCACAAAAAGCTTTGCCGCCTTCCATCAACGTGTTTCAGATTTCGGTATCGTTAACTCATTGTCGCAGGTATTACTGAAATTTACTTGTCCCGGCGTACCTGACATGTACCAGGGTTGTGAGTTATGGGACTTAAGTTTGGTTGATCCTGATAATCGTCGCCCTGTTGATTATCGGCAACGAAATACCTATTTAAAACATGAACAACTATATGACGAAAGCTTTTGGCAGCAACTTTGGGAAAGCCGTTACAATGGGCAAATCAAACTTTGCTTAACTCAACGTTTACTGGCTCTGCGCGCTGCTGACGCGGAAGCATTTGCGCAAGGCGATTATCTGCCACTAAATATAACCGGGAAATATAAAAACAATATCATAGCCTTTGCCCGGCAGTTTGGCGGTAATTGGTATGTAATAGTTGTGCCGCTGCATCCGGCTGCTATAGGTGTCGATGGGGCAGAACCATTGGCGTTTGATTGGGAGGACACCGCTGTTGTTTTACCTGAGGCTGCACCACGCAGTTGGCAGAATTTGCTTTCAACTGCTAAAGGGTATACTGTAACTGATGCTTTAACTATAAAAGAGCTAATAAAGGGCTTACCTGTTGCGCTTATTAAATTAGAGCAGTCGAACGATCGGGGGGCGGGCATATTAATGCACATTACTTCATTACCTTCGGCTTTTGGTGCGGGCGATATAGGCCCGCAGGCGTACAGATTTATTGATCTTCTTTTTGAAAGCGGACAACGTTACTGGCAAATGCTGCCTGTAAATCCTGTCGATAAGGGCGCAGGTTATTCACCTTACAGTGCAAGTTCAAGCATGGCTGGGAATACCATGCTGATTAGTCCTGAACTATTAGTTAATGATGGCTGGCTTAATGATGATGATGTCCAAGTTAACTTACCATCAACACATCGCGCTGAATTTGATAAGGTGGTGGCTGTAAAAGCCGAATTGTTTGCTAAGGGCTATCAACGTTTTACTGAAACCGTGGATGTGCAAGACAAGTTTGAGCAATTTAAATCCTCAGAAGCATATTGGCTGGACGATTTTGCTTTATACCAGGTACTTAAGCAGATTAATAAAAACAAGCCATGGTATGAATGGCCTCAGAATCTTAAAAAACGCGATATCGCAGCAATAAAAAAGATCAAGGAGCAACATGCCGAAGCTATTGATCAGGAAAAATGGTTGCAATATGTTTTTAACAGCCAATGGCGTGCCCTTAAAGCTTATGCAAAAAAAAAGGGTGTGACCTTGTTTGGCGATATGCCTTTTTATATCAGTTATGATTCAGTTGACGTATGGGCCAATCCCGAATTTTTTAAGTTAGATAAGCAGGGCAAAATAACAGGCATTGCCGGAGTACCGCCTGATTATTTCTCGGCCGAGGGGCAGCTTTGGGGCATGCCGGTTTATAATTGGGAAGTTTTAAAAAAGGACAACTATAACTGGTGGCTGCAGCGTATCTGCAAAAATCTGGAATACTTTGACCTAATACGGCTTGATCACTTTAGGGCATTTTCGTCGTATTGGGAGGTGCCGGGTGGCGAGCGAACCGCAATCAACGGTAAATGGATGCCGGGCCCCGGTGCTGATCTGTTCAACAAAATAAAAGATGAATTAGGTCGATTACCTTTTGTGGCCGAGGACCTGGGTGATATTGATGAGGCTGTGTACAAGTTACGCGACCAATTCGGCCTGCCGGGCATGAAAGTGCTGCAATTTGCTTTTGGTAATGATATGCCGCAATCTGACCATATCCCGCATAATTATACTGCGAATAGTTTTGCTTATACAGGTACGCACGATAATAACACGTTAAAAGGTTGGTACACTCAGGATATCATGGCACAAGGCAGGGAATCGATAAACCGGTATGCCGGACAAAAACTTTCAGAAAAGAATATTTGTACCGTTTTTGCCCGCTTATGCTACGGCTCAGTTGCCGGGGTTGCCATATTGCCGGTACAGGATGTCTTGGAACTCGACGGGGAGCATCGCATGAATATGCCTGCATCTGCCGAAGGAAACTGGACATGGCGCGCGACCGAAAATCAGCTTGACAAAAAACTGACTAAACGGCTCGGGGAATTAACATTGTTATATAACCGATAGATTTTTGAAAATCCTCGTAAACAAAATATTTAATTATTGGTTTATTTTATATGAAATTATAACCTACGAGAAGAAATTTTATGAAAAGCGTATTGATCATAAGTGATGACCAGGATCTGGCTACTGGGTTAAAGACAGCGTTGTGGAGCAATGAATTCAATTTTAACATTTTACCCAGTCATGATCATGTTGTAGAGGAACTTATTCGAATTAAGCCCGATTTAATATTGATCGATTTCTTGCTGAATAACGCCAATGGCGGCTCATTGTGCCATGAAATACGGGGCCACCGCGATTTGCACCAGCTACCCCTGATCTTACTTACTAATTATCCCATTGAACGCTTTACCGCTAAGTTCGGCTGCAACGCTATCGTCCGCAAGCCTGTTATGATGAACGATCTTATTGACACGCTTAGCATGATGCTTGAAGATACGGCTGTGGTACCGCATGTTTTGGAGCGGGCTTCCTGAATTTTTTTGTAACAAATTGGCTTAAACGTTGTTGGTTTAGATAAAATTAACAACTTAAAAATGGCTAAACACACCTACCAAACAGGCATTATTGGCAACTGCAATTTTTTAGCACATGTAAACCTCAACACTAATATTGATTGGATGTGTTGGCCCAGGTTTGACAGTCCGTTCGTTTTTGGCGGGATGTTGGATAAAGAAAAAGGCGGTGAGTTTTCTATCCTGCCAGTGGGTGATTATACATCTACCCAGGTATATGCCGAAAATACCAACGTACTCAGAACAGATATCACCTGCAAAAATGGAAAATATCGCGTAACCGACTTTGCTCCCCGTTTCCGGAAGTTTGATCAATTTTATAAGCCACTGATGCTCATTCGTAAAATAGAGCCGTTAGAGGGCGAACCCCGTATAAGCGTGAAATGCAAACCAGTATGCAACTATGGGCGCGATTTTCAGGACATGCTGCATGGCAGCGATCATATAAAATTTACAGGTTGCGGCGAAGTGATGGGCTTGTCTACCAATATACCCATAACGTATTTAATTGACGAGGAATGTTTTTCATTAAATGAAACCAAATACTTGTTGTTAAATTATGGCGATGTTTGGGAGGGGTCATTGTCAAGCACCTGTGAGCAATACCTGCGCGAAACCATAGAATACTGGCGGCTTTGGATCAAACATTCGTCTATTGCGCTGTTTTATCAGCCTTATGTGATACGCTCGGCTCTGGCGCTTAAGATACATCAATATGAAGATACCGGCGCTATCATTGCAGCAAGTACTACCAGCCTGCCCGAATCGCCGGGCAGCGGGCGCAATTGGGACTACCGGTATTGCTGGCTGCGCGACACTTACTACGTGCTCACCTCGCTTAATCACATCGGACATTTTGAAGAAATGGAGCGCTACTTCAACTATGTAACTGATATCTCTTTTTCTGAAAATGATAGTTTCAGGTACCAACCTTTATACGGCATCACCGGTAAAAAGAACCTGACTGAGGAAATAGCCGAGCATCTGGACGGTTATATGGGTAATAAACCCGTCCGCATCGGTAATCAGGCTGCCGAACATATTCAGAATGATATTTACGGACAGGTATCTATATCTCTTTTGCCACTATATACTGATAATCGTTTTATTTATAGCGAGCGTAAGGACTCAGACAAATGGATCAGCTCTTTACTCAATAAAATTGAACGGACCATTGATGAGCATGATGCGGGGATATGGGAATTTCGCAACATAGCCTTGGTGCATTGTTATAGTAATTTGTTCCAGTGGGCCGGCTGTAATGCTGCCGAAAAAATGGCCAAAACTATCGGCAATAAAGAATTGGAAACACGAGCCATTAGCCTGAGAGCGCGCGCCGCCAAGCATATCGAAGCTTGTTATGACCCGGTCAGGAAAGTTTACACGCATGCAGTCGGCAGTCATTTCCTTGATGCGAGTACCCTGCAACTCATTATGATGAATTATATCGATCCGGCGTCACAAAAAGCCAAAGATCACCTGGCAGCACTTGAAAAAGAATTAAAAACCGAGAATGGTTTATTTTATCGTTATATACACACTGACGACTTCGGTAAGCCAAAAACAACCTTCCTGATCTGTGCATTTTGGTACGTCGAAGCGTTGGCTTGTGTAGGCCGGCTGGACGAGGCGGTGCAAGAATTTGAAAAATTACTAAAATATTGTAATCACTTATTATTGTTTAGTGAGGACGTTGATGGTAAAGATGGTAGCCAATGGGGCAATTTTCCGCAGGCTTACAGCCATGTGGGTTTAATGAACGCGGCTTATCGTATAGCCGTAAAATTGGACCGGCCTGTGTTTTTATAATCAATGGAAAAGCAGTTGAACATATGGTCAAAGATGGTGCCTGTTTGGCTTTGGAATTTGGGCCTGATTGCTGCTGCATTGTTCTTAGGGTTTTTGGTAAAGTTGGTCATTACTGCACTGCTGCATTATTATAAAAACACCGAAGATTATTCACTTTTTAAATCGATACTTACACACCTCAGCGCCCCTCTGAACTATTTTGTGCCGCTGTTGACGCTTAATACCCTGCTTCCCTTTTTAATGTATGAGGGAGCTTATATCAGTTTTTTTAAGCAGTTGCTTGAGATATTGCTGATAGTTTCTTTTTCTAATGTTTTAATTAACTCGGTCAAAATTTTCGAGGACTACCTTTATCATACCTATGATCTTACCAAAGCAGATAACCTCAAAGAACGAAAGGTACAAACGCAGTTAAGATTCATTCGTAAGGTCATCATAACATTCATTGTCCTTATTACCATAGCCATAGTTCTGCTCACTTTTGATAATGTCCGGAAAATTGGTGCCGGTTTATTAACAGGTGTAGGTGTCGGTGGTATTATAATCGGTATTGCCGCACAAAAGCCCTTGGGTAACTTGCTTGCGGGCTTTCAGATAGCGTTTACGCAGCCGCTACGTATTGACGATGTATTGGTGGTTGAAGGCGAATGGGGAAAGGTTGAAGATATAACGCTTACTTACGTAGTGTTGAATATCTGGGATCAGCGCCGGTTGATATTACCTATTACCTATTTTATTGAAAAGCCGTTTGAAAACTGGACACGTACTACTGCTCAGTTAATAGGCACTGTCTTTCTTTATGTAGACTATACCTGCCCGGTTGATGATGTACGGAAAGAACTTAATCGCCTTTTAAGCATTACTGATCTTTGGGATAAGCGCCTGGGTATTTTGCAAGTAACCGATTCAAAGGAGAGAACCATGGAATTAAGAATATTACTTAGCGCTAAAGATTCATCTAAAGCCTTTGAACTACGTTGCTATGTGCGCGAAAATCTGATAAAATATATACGGGAAAATTATGGTGATACGCTACCTAAAATCAGATTGGTGTCAGATAATCAGCATATTGAAAGACCTGTTTAACCTAAACCTTATTAAAGACATATTATCTCAATAGTTAATCGAAGATTAATTATTTATATTAAAACTTAATCCGGCCATTGTTGTTAATATTAACTCCGGCTTATCATTCAGGCCAGCGAACAATCAATTTATGGACGAAATATTATTTTTAACAAATGATGTGAATAATGCGCAATCGCTGAAGTTTGCTCATCAATTTGCTAACCAAAATCGCAAAGATCTGGTAGTGGCTCAAATTGGCAAATTTGAACCTATCCGTTTATTAACCACCGAACCGGTTATGAATCATCATAGCCTGCAGCGAAAACAGCTTAACCATAAGACCGGCCTATCTGCGGATATTTCTCCACGTTATAACAATGAACTGCCCTTAAAAACAATTGATGCATCGTGTTTAACTGAAAATACACTGGCGGCCCATATTCGCCAGAAAAGTTATGCTATGATTATCAGTCAACCCGGAATTGGCGGGTTAAATTTGCAAACGGTTTTGAATCAAATTAACTGCCCTTTAATGTTACTACCCTATAACCTGGCTATTGTAGAAATAAAGCGGATGGTTTATTTGACTGACCTTAGATTTTGCCAGCAACAGGTGCTGAATTATTTAGATAAGTTTAAACGCTCCAGTATGTTATTGGCTCATATTTGTGAGCCGGGATTACCTGATCTGGTTCCTTCTTACGGAAATGAACTTTTTGCGGATACTGTAGGACGCCATGCGTCTGGTCCTGAATTGTTTTTTAGCCACATTAGGGAAAGTAATCTTGAAAAAATGATTGATACGCTGATCAGTACCATGCGCACCGACATGCTCGTTTGTTTGAATCGCCGGTCTCATTTTCAACGTATCTTAGGTGAACACATTCCTAAACGCCTTCCGGATTGTATTTCTGTACCGCTACTTGTTTTTCCTTGTTAGATGCGCCAGACCCACTCATTTAGTATGTTTGTTCTTAGAGACTTTTAATAGCCAACTGCGAAAGCAGGCTGAGGATAATTGCTGGTTTGATTTATTTATAAAGCCTGAAAACATATTTAATATGGCCGGTATCTACTCCGTTGTATATTGTCGGAAGTTGTTTGCTGAATATAAATAGTTTATTGCTAAAGTATAATATCTGACATGCCTCGTTGATCCTGCCCGGACTTGCTTTAGGGTATATTAAAGTGAATGTACTATCAGAAGTAAGCCAATATGTGCCCTCGCTCACCATGCCTTCATTACGTAATGAATCAGGAACAGAAGACAATGATTCTACCCAACTGCTATCAGTATTAAATAGAAAATAATAATCTCCAAAATAAGGGTAGGCGTGATTACCGGAGTTGCGTAATCCAGTAGCATCGTAAAATAAAGTAGTAACGGTATCGATATACCATTTTCCGGCAATACTGCCGGTATGACCAATATTAATTACAGGAGGTTTTTCAGTTGATGTTGATCGTTGGGATGGGTCAACCTGGTTTTTATGGCATCCAATTAAACCAACCAACAATAGCATAAATGTGCCCGCCGGTATCTTTTTCATTTACTCCGATTTTTCTTGTGATGTCTCTAATACGTTTGGTTGCCACAGGCGGTTGCCACGTAATTATTAAATCGCCACAGTCGGTGGCTGTCGCACGGTCCAATAGCCTAATGCTGAACAGATACAGTTATGTTCCGCGTCATACGGATTTTAGGGTTTCGAAATATCTGATTATTGCGAAGCAAGGATGGCTATTTTTAAGCCTTCATAGGCATCTTCAATGCTAATTGTAAGTTTGGTCTTTATTTTCTATTTTATGGATGAGGTCGGTTAAAATCGACACACCAGGTTGTATAACGGATGGTTTTAACTGAAGGGTAAAAAAAATGCTATTTGACGTTAATGTACTAAGGCGTCTGAAAAATACATGTATGAAGGGATATATCCATATTAAGCCATAGCCATCGGCGTACTAAGGTTGCAACGGCAAACTGAAATAGAATGTAGAGCCTTTGCCGCTTTTGCTGTCCACCCAAATCTCTCCGTCGTGCCGCTGGATAATTTCGGCACTGAGATAAAGCCCGATCCCGAAGCCGGAAATGTGACGGGTTCGGCTACTTTCTACCCTATAATAACGGTCAAAAATATGGTCGCGATCCTCCGGCCTGATGCCCAGACCTTCGTCGCTTACGCTGACTAAGACTTTGCCGTCCTGTTGATTGCAATTGATTAATACGTTAGAACCTTTGGGTGAATACTTAACAGCATTGCTGAGTAGGTTGGTCAGCACGGAAAATATTTTTTCGCGGTCGGCATGTATCACTACATTGTCGCAGCTTTGTAGTTCAATAATATGTGCTACCCCGGTGAGGCTGATCTCCGCAATAACCTCCTTAATCAAATCGCCGATGATAAATGCCTGCTTATCGATCTGGATCTTGCCAGATTCGAGGCGCGAGATATTTAGGAAACCGTTGATCATTGTACTCATTTTTTTTACCTGCTGGTTAGCACGGTTCAAAGCTTCAGGTACAAAGCCATCTTTGCTTCGTTTTAATTTGGTATTTAAAACCTGCAAAATTGCGCTCAGAGACGTCAGCGGTGTTTTCAGCTCATGGCTTACCATGCCAATAAAGTCGTTCTTGCGGGCCTCATCCTGTTTCCGTTCAGAGATATCCCTGGCGATATTAGATACCCCGATAATATTACCCTTATTGTCGTTTATAGGTGAAATGGTGAGTGAAACGTCGATCAGGCGCCCGTCCTTTGCTTGCCTTTTTGTTTCAAAGTGCTCTACCCGTTCGCCGCGTTTCAACCTGGAGAGGATCATCGGCTCTTCTTCCTGCCGGTCGGTCGGAATTAGTTTGTACATAGTTTCACCGATCATTTCATCAGCAGTATAGCCAAACATGCGCTGCGCGGCATCATTCCAGCTCATAATTACGCTTTCAAGGGTTTTACTGATAATAGCGTCATCCGAAGAAGTGATGATTGCCGCTAGCCTGGCGCTTTGTTCTTCCACTTGCTTTAGCCCGGTGATATCTAAAACCGTGCCCAGAAAACGCATCGGTACTTCATTTTCGAACTCGACAGTTCCCTGTGCTTTGACCCAGCGGACTTCACCATTGTTCAGGCGAATGATGCGGTGGCTCAGTTCGTAGCCACCCTCAATACCGGGCTTAAGGCAGGTATTGATGTGGGCTGTCACCCAATCATGATCTTCTGGATGTATCTGTCGGTTATAAGTGCCAAAATCAAGCGGCTGATATCGCTCTATGCCAAAGATGTCACGGCATTCCTTTGACCAGTAAAGTTCTCCTGTATCCGGTACATACTCCCAGGTACCCAAGCCGGTTGATTCTACTGCCAGTCGCAGCCGCGACGCGCTGGCGGCCAATTCGCGGTTGGTTTGCTCTAAATGCTCCTGAATTTCTGTCAACTCTTCATTGGTTGCCACCATCTCTTCATTCACCGCAGCTTGCTCTTCGTTTGCCTGCGCAAGTTCCCGCGTGCGTATCGCAACTCGCTGCTCCAGTTGTCCATTCAATAAACTGAGCTGTTGCTGCGCTTCCCTAAGTTGAATATTGGTCGCTATCAATTCATTGTTTAAATCTTTGATCTGCTCAGTTGTTTCCGCTTGCTCACGGTGGCTTTTGAGCAGCGCCTGCTCTGCCCTGATCTTGTCGGTAACGTTCGTCGCCAACTGGATAATATAGGAGATATTGCCTTCGTCATCCAGTACAGGGGTGTGGCTGGGGTCCCAGTAACGCTGAATAAATTTGCCGGGATTATTCCTGTCGGGTACATCGTACCGCTGCACCGGCATGTAATGGATCTTTTTTGTTCGCAGTACGGTTTGAAGAGAGGTGTTTATATTCTGAACACCGTCTGCATCTGGCAGTTCAGGATTATCTGGGAAAGCTTCAAAAATATGTTTGCCTTTGATGACTTCACGAGTTGATTCGATGGCTTCCAAATATAGGTCGCTGGCGGTCAGGATGTATAGATCAGGAGACAGCACCAGGTACATATTGGGCGCTGTTTCCAGCGCTTTAAGCGTTTCGGCGGAGGGTCCTTTAGTCGCAGGCATAGTGTATGGGGCTTATAGCATTTATTTTTCTTTTTTTTCGTTTAAATTCAATTCTTGTGCCGAAATGTGCTGATTCGTCGATATTATCGTATCATAACCAAACTCCCGACAAATTGTTTAAGAACAGTTTTATAATAGTAAAATAGATCGGCCCATCCTGCCGGAGATATTGCAGAATTACGGCAGTTGGACAAGAACGGGGGGACGATCATAACGATTAGGACATGCCGATAGAGGAGGGATGCCCAAAGGTAATTGCATGATGCTAAATATTTGGTTGAATTATTTCCTTTTGGTAGCAGGCAATGAAAAATAAAAGATCGAACCCTTGGTGCTTTCACTTTCCACCCAGATATCGCCGCCATGCCGTTTAATGATTTCTGCGCTGAGATATAAGCCAATGCCAAAGCCGGAGATATGGCGTGTAACACTGGTTTCTATGCGGTAGTACCGCTCAAAGATGTGGCCGATATCCTCGGATTTAATACCCATGCCATCATCTTTAACGCTGACTATTACCGTTTCTTTGTTGATTTTGCAGCGGATATCGATCGACGAGCCTTTGGGTGAATACTTTACTGCGTTGCTGATTAGGTTTGAAATGACGGAACTAATCTTATCCCGGTCGGCATTAACCGCGATATGGTCGCATTCCTCCAGGCTGAAGCTGTGAGTTGTCACGGTCAGCCGGGTTTCCTCCAGAATTTCACGCAGCAGTTGATCGAGATCGAAAGGCTGTTTCTCTATTAATAATTTACCGGCTTCAAGGCGCGAGACATTGAGAAAACCATTGATCATAGTGGCCATTCGGCGCGCCTGGTAATTGGCTTTTTCCATTGCGCCTGAAAGGAAGGGGTCCTCATTGTGTCGAAGTTTACTGTGAGCAGCCTGTATGATTGCTGTAAGCGAGGTTAGCGGTGTTTTCAGCTCATGGCTTACCATGCCAATAAAATCATTTTTACGCTGTTCTTCCTGTTTCTTCTCAGTTATATCCCGGGCAATTTTGGAGACCCCGATGATATTTCCTTGTTTATCCTTAATGGGAGAAATGGTTAAGGAAAGATCCAGAAGCCTTCCGTCTTTAGTGCGCCTTTTGGTTTCAAAGTGATCAACCCGGTCACCACTTTTTAAGCGCGAAATGATATGGGGTTCCTCATCCTGCCGGTCTTCGGGGATGATCTTGTAAATGCTCTCGCCGATCATTTCTTCCGCTGTATAACCGAACATACGCTGGGCCGAGGTATTCCAACTTGTAATGACACTCTCCAACGTCTTGCTGATGATGGCATCATCCGAGGTCTCTACGATGGCCGCCAGCTTGGCGCTTTTTTCCTCTGCCTGTTTTATCTCAGTAATATCCAGCGCAATGATTAGCCCTGATTCTACCACGCCGTTCTCATTTTTCAACGGTACAAAATGAACCAGGTAAAACTCACCGGTTTCTGCCTTGCGTTCTACCGAAAACTTTTCTCCGGACATTACCCTTTCATACAAAGGCCGCGAAGCCTCATAACGTTCGGGCGAGATATCCGCCGGATGCTTGCCTTCATAGTCGCGCCGGTCATAACCCATCTTTTCCATGATATCACCTTCAATGGCAACATACCTGTGGTCTTGATCAATCACGATGATGAGTGACCCCGGAATATTCAGTGCAATGGAGCGGAACAGCTTTTCGCTTCGCCGCAGACTGTCCTGGGTTTCAACCAGTTCTTCATTGGTGGTAACCAATTCCTCATTAAGAGCCGCATATTCCTCGTTTGTTGCCGCCAGTTCTTCATTGATCGCAGCTAATTCTTCATTAAGAGCCTCTCCGCTGTTTTCCAAAATCCATACTGCTATTTGACTGACTTTGCCTTTCCCGGATCTTACCGGGCAATAAACAAAGGTGGCCGGAGTGACCTCTTTTTTTCCATTAAGAACCCTTATAATCGTTCCCTTATAATCGTGTGACGATTGGCCTGTTCCGGCCATATTGAGGGCTGTCTCGTTATCTGGTTTTGCAACCTCGAATATCTCCTTATAAGATTTTCCCAACAGGTTTTCTCTTTCCTTATTGATGAGTTTTAGTAAATGGGTATTAATCAGTTCGATATTCAGTGTATCTGCATTCAGGATGCAAACTCCTGCAGGCGCATGGCCTATGATATAGCGTAGATCTTCTTCTTTGGTGATATGCATAGAAAATATAAAAATTTTGCCTATGACTAAACATATGCAAAACCGTCGTATGGAAACAACATGATAACTATGATAAGTTATCTTTTGTTTTGATTTGGGTGACTGATGTATGCGTTAACTGTACAGTTATTTTAATGTTGCAGGTTTTCTGCTCAGCTACAGGTATCTCCTGACGATATTAAGACCAAAACTAAACTGCAGTTATTTTCTAATTGAGTGCTTCAAACGCGGTACTTTTAAGCATGCATCACGAACAACACGTTAGCAGCTCAGAAACGATCCGCGATATTGTGATCGGCATGTCCGATGGTTTAACCGTGCCGTTTGCACTAGCTGCCGGATTGAGCGGAGCGGTCAACGCTTCCGGCATTGTAGTAACTGCGGGCATGGCTGAAATAGTAGCCGGGTCGATAGCTATGGGGCTTGGAGGCTTCTTAGCCGGCAAGACAGATGCCGATCATTATAATGCCGAACTTAAACGGGAATATGAAGAGGTTGAACGTGTACCCGATCAGGAAAAAGAAGAAGTTAAACAGGTTTTTGCTGATTTTGGCCTGTCCGGAACCTTGCAGCAGCAGATTGCCGATGAAATGGCCAAGGATAAAGATAAGTGGGTTGATTTCATGATGAAATATGAGCTCGGTTTAGAACAGCCTAATCCTAACAGGGCTAAAAAAAGTGCATTAACTATTGGCATCTCCTATATCGTTGGCGGCATTATTCCGCTTTCGCCTTATATATTCATTGATAATTCGGTACAGGCTTTGTATTATTCCTGCGCTATCACTTTAATAGCGTTGTTTATTTTTGGTTATTTCAAGAGTAAACTGACTGGTCAACCTCCGGTGATGGGTGCTATAAAAGTCGTTGTTATAGGCGCAATAGCTGCCGCTGCGGCCTTTATATTGGCCAGGGCAATTAATAAGTAATTAGGTCATCTCAGATTACTCGCCGAATTACATACATTACGTTTGCCTAAATTAATTGTAATCCTAAACAAATTCATAGTTAGAAAAAGGTCCTGTTAAGTAATATTTTGGTTATTAGACTCTAATTAGTAGTATGTTCAGTAATTACTTATAAATTTATGGAACGGGTTATTTAAATATCACTTTTATGGCTACATACAAAATCTCCGTCAACGACAAACTACTTACGGTTGACGCCGATCCTGATACTCCAATGCTTTGGGTGTTGCGCGATCATTTAAACCTGGTGGGTACCAAATTTGGTTGCGGTATAGCACAATGCGGGGCCTGTACAATCCATTTTAATGGGTTTGCCATGCGTTCCTGTCAATTGCCGGTATCAGCGGTCAAAGACTCTAAAATAACCACCATTGAGGGTTTAAGTAAGGATGGAACACACCCGGTTCAAAAAGCCTGGAGCGAAATAGATGTACCGCAGTGTGGATATTGCCAGTCAGGTCAGATCATGGCGGCATCGGCGTTGCTGAAACAAAACCCGCATCCAAGCGATGCGGATATAGATTTAGCGATGAATAATATTTGCCGTTGCGGGACACATTACCGCATTCGGAAAGCTATTCATCTGGCGGCAGAGAAAGGAGTAACATCGAAATGAGCGATCAGGAAGTTTCAAGGCGACACTTTTTAAAAGTGAGCGCAATAGCCGGTGGCGGCGTAATGTTTGGATTTCATTTATTAGCTGATGCAAGTCCTGCACAGCATTTAACAGATACTGTTTTTTCGCCTAATGCTTACGTGTCCATTGATTCAAAAGGCTTGGTAACTCTGATGTCGCCAAACCCTGAAATTGGTCAGGGTGTGAAGACGGCTTTGCCAATGATACTGGCCGAAGAACTGGATGTGCCCTGGGATAAGGTCGTTATAGAAATGGCTCCGCTGGATCAAAGCAAGTTTGGTGCACAGGTAGCCGGAGGCAGCGGTGCGATCAGAGGGCGTTTCATGCCAATACGTAACGCCGGTGCAACTGCCCGTCAAATGCTGATAACCGCCGCTGCACAGCAATGGGGGGTAAGTGAGAGCGACTGTTATGCAGAAAATGCTTTCGTTATACACAAGCCGACAGGAAGAAAGTTGGGCTATGGCCAATTAGCTGCAAAAGCGGCAGTATTGCCTGTGCCAACTAGTATAGTTTTAAAGGACCCTAAAGATTTTAAGATCATTGGTACACGTGTACATAATATCGATAATCATAAAATTATAACCGGCCAGCCCTTATATGGTATTGATACCCGCAGAGACGGTATGCTGTTCGCAATAGTAGCGCGGTCGCCTGCTTTTGGGAAAACCTTAAAATCATTTGATGATACTGAAACGCGTAAAGTAAATGGGGTTAAAAATGTTGTGCAAGCGCATAATGTTGTCGCCGTACTGGCCACATCAACCTGGGCTGCAAAAAAAGGTCGTGATGTGTTAAAAGTAGTTTGGGAAGACACTGGTAAGCTGGAAAGTAGTACTGATCATATTGCCTCGTTTACAGAATTATTAAATAATAAAAGCGATAAGCCTGGTCGTAACGACGGCGATGTAGACGGTGCTTTAGCTAACAAAGATTATAAAATAGTGGAAGCCGTTTACGAGGTGCCGGTACTACCGCATGCCAATATGGAACCGCTTAACTTTTTTGCTGACGTAAAAGGCGACAAGGTTGAACTTTACGGACCAACTCAGGTGCCCGGTAATTTACGCGGCGCTGTAGCTAAAGCGCTGAACGTTCCCTTAGAAAATATTACCCTGGGCATGCCGCGGCAAGGCGGGGGTTTTGGCCGCAAACTGCAGACAGATTATGGGGTAGAAGCCGCACTGATCTCGCAAGCCGCAAAAGTGCCTGTGCAATTGTTATGGATGCGTGAAGACGATATGCAAGGCGACTTTTATCGCCCGGCAAGTATGTTTAAATATCGCGCTGCTTTGAACCCGACCACGCAAGAAATAGCCGCGTGGCATTTCAATGGAGCTGTTTTAGCCGGAGGCTCTGCCGGTAAACCAGATGGGTTTCCGGCAGCCAGCATCGCTAACTACCGGGCCGATAATCATGGTTTAAAAACGAACATTCAAACTGGTCCGTGGCGTGCGCCGACATCAAACTCAGTTGCGTTTGCCGATGAATCTTTCCTGGACGAGCTGGCACACGACATGAAAAAAGATCCTGTTGCTTTGAGACTGGAACTGATAGAGAAAGCGAAAAGCCAGCCGGTTGGTAAAGGAGCAAGTTATGACCCTGAAAAATATAAAAGCGTTATAGACCTGGTTACAGCAATGAGCGGCTGGGGTAAAGCAAAGAGGCCAAATGTATACCAGGGATTTGCAGCTCATTTTTCGTTCAACACTTATGTCGCCCATGTTGCTGAAGTGACTAAAATGAAGAACGGGAAACTAAGGGTTACAAAGGTGTATAGTGCTGTTAATTGCGGCAGGGTAGTAAACCAAAGTGGTGCCGAAACGCAAGTAGAGGGGGCTATTATTGACGGCCTGGGCCATGCATTATTCAGTAAAGTTACTTTTAACAAAGGCGCGGTTGAGCAAACCAACTTTCATACTTACAAATTCTTGAGGATGAAGGATGCGCCTATTGAAGTGGTGGTAAAATTCGTAAAATCGGACGATGCGCCAACAGGGCTTGGCGAACCGGGTTTGCCGCCCATTGCTCCGGCTGTTGGTAACGCTGTTTTCGCAGCAACGGGCATCCGCTACCGTAAGCTTCCTTTCGAGTTCGACAAAGTTTAGAAACAATATTTAATTGCTTAAAGCCTGTAAATTTATTTACGGGTTTTTTTGTTTTGACATAGTATTATTTCACTATCAGCAACCTATTGCTCCAGACGGAAACTCTAATTTAAGATTTTTTTAGCAAGGCCTGGTAATCATTTAGTGTGTCGATATCAATGGCCCCTTTTTCAAAAGATACAGCGACGACATCATCGGGATGATTATTGATGATTTTTTTTGCACCTTCTTTGCCTTGTAACATAAGTAACTCAGTAAAAAAAGACTTATTAAATAATACCGGTACGCCAAGCGTATCATTATATGCGCAGGCGACGATCTTTTTACCGGTTTCCTGCTGTTTGTATAACATACTATCTATTAAAGCGCGGTTGACGAAAGGCTGGTCGCACAGCATGATAACTACGTTTTCAGTATCAGGATTTTCTTTTAAAACTTCAATACCAGCTTTTATAGATGATGCCATCCCATCGGCCCAGTTATTATTTTGAATAATGTTGACTGGATAATGCTTAATACCAGTTTCAATGCTATCAACATTGGCGCCTAAAACTATGGTAACAGATTGACATTTGGATTTTAATCCAACCTCGATAGCATGTTCTATCAGCGTTTTGCCTTTGTATAAAAGTGTTTGCTTAGGAAAGCCTAAACGATTTGATGCGCCTGCGGCCAGAATGAGTAAAGCCGTCATTTATTGGGCGCTTGCGTGGATCGCCACGGGTTTATACTTTAATGATAAGCCATTCCTTGACGATAATACCGCCTTTATTTCAGCTACGATTGCCAGGGCTATTTCTTCAGAACTTTCAGAACCGATATCTAAACCAACCGGGCCGTAGAGATTATTAAGCTGTTCTCCGGTAATTTTCATGCCGTTCTCTTCCAGGTCGGTCAATATATGCTCCATTTTCTTTTTGGGGCCAAGTAAGCCAATATAGGATAGGTGCAAGGGTAATAATTCCTGGAGTAACGACAACTCATAATTGTAATTGTGTGTCATCAATACAAAGGCAGTCCACTCATTTAACTCAACCTGCGATAGCAACTGATCTGGCTTAGCAATGATAACTTTTTTGGCTAATGGAAAGCGCTCAGGTAACGCGTAATTATTACGTCCATCAATAACAGTAATGTTCCAACCTAAAACGGCAGCTATTTTGGTTAAAGGGACAGCATCATTGCCCGCGCCTACAATGATTAACGAAATCACAGGCTTAATATGTTCTACAAACGCAGTGTAAGCCACCTCGCCAGTATAAATATTAATTTCAGATAGTTGAGTTGAAAGCACTTTATTGGCGTCATTGATCAAGTTCTGGCGATAGCCTGACTTATTAAGCTTACGCTCTATGACATTGCGTTGTGTTAAGCAAAGACAGGTACCTGGTTGCAAAGCTTTACGGTTTTCTATGGAAAATAAGGTAACCAGCACTGCGTTACTGCCGTTGTCAACAACTGTCTTTAATAAAGTAATTGGATTATCCAGCTCATCAGTAATAGGCTCTATCAATATATGGATAATACCATTACAACCAAGCCCAACGCCCAATTTTGCATCATCGTCATCCATAGTGTCGTAAGTAACCAACATGGCTTCCTGTTGTAGTATAACCAGTCTGGCCTTGCGCAATGCGTCGCCTTCTAAACAACCACCGCTGATAGCACCTGTTAAATTTCCGTCTTCAGTAATTAGCATACGCGCGCCAGCCCGACGATAGGCAGAGCCTTCCACCATTACGACGGTCGCTAAAGCGGTTTTCTTGCCTTGTTTGGTAGCTTGATCAAAAGCTGTGACAATATCAATTATCTCTTTCACTATATGGCAAATGATTATTCAATATAGCAAACTTAAATATACTTTAAAAGCCTGCTTGTTTTGCAAGTGACAAACATCAGAAGAAATTTTAAAGATTTAAGAACAGTTAGTCTATGTGTATTAATTGAAATTGTACTTATATAAAAAAAGCCAATCAATTGATCTCAATTGATTGGCTTTTTTACTTGCGGCGGGTTACATGCCCTCTTACCAGCACGTTGTTTGATATAAGTATATAAATTGCTGTAGACTGAAAATAGTACTGAAAATAAGAACCAGAGACCTTACACCGTGTGACTCGTTGCTCATGCGCTTTGGTATCGCCAATCTACTGGTTTCTTGTTTCGATGTCTTTTTTTTTAGACCACATCGGTATAATTATTACAAATTTGGTACCAACACTGGCTTTTGGGTCAATATTCATCTTTCCGTTTAACAATTTGATTTTGCTTTTAATAGATGCCAAACCTATACCGGGTGTGTGTGCTTTCTGGGGATCCATACCATTGCCATTATCGCTTACCCGAATAGTTATCTGTTGCTGCTCAATGCTAATATCAACTGTGGCTACACTGGCGTTTGCGTGTTTTACTACATTAGTCATTAATTCTTGAATAATCCGGTAAATGGCAAGTTCCAGATATTTGTCTAAACGTCCCGTCGGGCCTGTTAGGTTAAAAGTAAAACTTACGCCATCAGACAACTGCTCGCAAATATCACGTATCGCATTTTTTAGTCCTGACTCTTCCAATCTGGTGGGCATTAGTCCATGCGAAATTCGACGTACCTCTACAATGGCATCAGTCAGCAGTTTATTGGTGTAACCTATTGCTGCTTCAAACTCATCGACATCTGCAAATGGTTGGATATTAGCCAAACTGAGCTTTATGCTGTAGAGTATTTGACCAATACTGCTATGCAGACTCTCAGCTACCCGGCGCCGTTCTTCTTCCAGTGCACTAAACAAAACGCGGATTACCTCCTGCTTTTGTCTAGCTTTAATTTTGACGATTTTTTCTTCATAGCCAGTGTCCCTATTCTCATAAATCACCGCAACTTTATGTTCAAATGCTTGCCCAACTTTAAAGGCGTAAAAGCGGCGATAACTTGCTGATAGATCAGCAGACACTTCATGAGTTTCAGCATTCCCCGTTTTGGCAATCCTGCCAAATACTTCATACCAATACTGTTTGAAGTCTGGATAAAGCTGGCCGGCAGTTTTACCTGCAAGCTCGATGCCGGTTATGCGGTTCGCGGCTTCGTTTGCCTCTATATAGTAAATATCTGTCGGCTCATCTCTCTCATTAAATAACACATCTAGCAGTATATAACTTTGCTCCATCCTGTTAAAGAGATCTTTGTAATAATTTTTATTTTGGGTTAAGTTTGAGGAGTATTCCATAGTAAGCAGGATTAATCTTTTATTAGTGTCTTATACGAATTGTGGACAATTATTGAATAAAAGCCGGACTCATTTTGCCTGACAGTGGCCGGAAGCTACTGTCAGTTAATATATGATAGTAAGGAAACCTTTATATAGTCGATTGTTTTTGACTGTTTTAATAACATAATAATAAACGCCGACAGGTAATTTTTTATCGCCATCTGTCCCATTCCATGGTTGGTACGACCCCGAGCGATGATATATAACTATCCCGTATCGGTTAAAAACATCGACAGTTACTATTTCATTGCTGATACCTGTAATATTCCAGTTGTCATTAATGCCGTCGTTATTTGGTGTAAACGTGTTAGGAATATAAAGGGTGGGTCTTTTGATTAAATTAATTGTTTTGGATACTTCAGTGGTTCCGCAACTGTTAGTCACATCAAGTATGATCGTATATCTGCCCTGATCGCGGTAGTATACTGAATCTGGCCCAGGTAATGACGATGTCGTAATGCTGGCTCCGGCGAAAGTCCATTTATATTCGGGAGGGGTGGTTTGAAAGCAATTTTTAATGATGGCTTCAGGGCTTAATTGTTGGTCTGTATAGATGTAGTCAGGCAGGTTGAGTGTTACTAAAGGTTTAGATCTGATTATTATTTGTCTGGTAAATGCGGTTGAGGAGCAGCCTGATTTGGGAAATGAATTAATCAAAGATAGCGTGTACCGGCCCGGCCCTGAAAAGACGAATTGCGGCTCGGCCGAGGTTGCTGTTGTGCCATTGGTAAACGACATGTTTTCGGAAAATTCTGTACAACCCATATTGTCATAAGTTATTGCCCATTGATATTGAGCACTGTCGCATAGTGGCAAATTTGATGTGTTTTTAATCGTCACTACTTGCGAATTACATCCATTGTCGGTATTCATTTCGAATGCAGCCTCCGGAAAAGCGTTAACGCATAATTTCCGGCTGTCAGAATCTATCCCGCACTGTTCACTACCTGTTAGTAGCGTCAGTTTATATTCGCCTGCTTTAGTGAAAACGACATTGAGATTTTTAGTTCCAGAGGTCCATTTCGAAACGTATTTCGACCCGCTATCACTGCCCATACTTGAATCAGATAAGCGGAAACCGGTATCGGGTGTGATTTTCCAGACCCATTTATTAGGCCTGCTTATACCTTCGGTGATCGAATATGCTGCGCCGCCATTATTTTTAAAACGTATCTTACTATTGACACAAACGATATCATAACCAATGTTAATTAATTTGGCGGCCGGGAAGTCGGAAACGTAAATAGGGGCCAAAGTATCAGAAGCGATTCCGCATGGATTAATTGCACTGATGATCAAAGAGTAGGCGTTGATATAAGTTCTATGATTTGTGTTGACAACCTGCGATATAGAGTTGGTTTTAAACGTATGCATTAATGTATCTGGAAGGGTAGTATACATATTTACGGTACCATCACTAAATGTAGCTGTATAGATTGTCCCTTGCGAGCTTGTTATATTGTTATTGATATTTATAGAAACCGGCATACCGGTGCAAGCCGTTAATTTTACTTTAGGCTGAAAAGGAACCGTGGGGCTGGAGCCAACAAAAATGCGGTATTTCTGTACTTTGCTACAACCATTTGATCCGTAAACTGTGTAAAACATAATAAAAGAACCTATCCTGTAAATATGTTTAATACTAGTTAGGTCTTTAACAAAAGTTTGTGGTGAGCCATCGCCCCAAAAAATGTTGTATCCCGTGTTGTTTGTTTTTGAACGGTTAATGAAGGTAAACTCTGTAGGTAAATTACTACAACTTACAAAGTAGGCTTGATTGTTGAATGTTTGCTCTGCCGGACCGCCAAGGTCAGTATCTGGTGTTTGCAACAGTGTAATCTTTTGGCTATAGGTGGCACTGCATCCCCCGGCATTGGTAACAGTTAAGGTAACTACAAATGTTTGTGACCCGTTTCCCGCGGAACCAATGAATTGATGAGACGGGTCTTTGACCGTCGAAACATTTTGTTTGTGAGCATTTGGGTCACCGAAATTCCATAAATAGGTTAGTTCTTTACCTTGCGAAGCGTCATTAAATTGAACGGGAGCAGAAGCACAATTGCCTTGTGTTAAAAAAGTAAAACCAGCTATCGGATTGTTTACGGCTGTGACGGTTAGCGAAGGGTAGGTATGCATAATGCCGTTTGATAGTATAGTTGCAAAATATATTCCTGCGGTACTGACCTCATAATTTGGTAAATAGCCGACAGGACGGAGCGATGCTGCGTTAAACCATTTTACAGCAGCATTGGTTGGCAAATTAGCCAGCGTCAATAATAATTTACCGCCGGGGCATATAACAGGCTTACCCTGGTAAGCAATGGTGTCGCCAAAATTTATACCTGCCTGCTGAATATGAGCCGAGACAACTCCATTAAATAGTTGGAGCAAGAAGCAAACGGTGGTTGCTTTTAAAACCGGTGCGAAATGCCGAATAACAAAGCGACGACTCATAGTTTAAAATCAATTACAGATAATTAAAATTAAATATTGGCCGGCTCATCAATCATACTGCAAAGCAGTATGTATACCAACTTGTGAAAGACTTTGTGCAGCTGCCCGATTTATTTCACAGGTTTAAATACTTAAATTATGGTATATGTCTTATTAACCAGCTTAGCCTTCCCACTTATCACATTTTTTTCACAGATTTTGAAAAGATGCTTTTCAGAACATGATGAGTCTTACTTTTATGTAAGTGTATAAACTAACAATGGTATGTATAATGCAATTTATTTAGGATCATCAGCTGAAGCGTGCGATTATATTCATTGCCATGACAATTTTAATGTTATCGCCGTCGTATGTGAGAAAAAAATGGTGAATAGTGACTTACTTACTTGTTGTTTCCTACGAGGTATACCGCTGGTTGAAATTGAAGTATATGAAGATCTGCTACAAGCCTTTGAAGAAAGAAAAGGCTCTTTTGAGCTTGCTATAATGTACATATTTGGCATCATCATGCGGCAAAGTATACTTCAAAACCATAAAATTTACAATATACACATGGGCTACCTGCCTCATTACAAAGGACGCAACAGTACTTTTTTTGCGACAATAAAGGGGGAAAAATCAATAGGAATCAGTTTGCATGAAGTGATTCCAAAAATAGACGAAGGGCGGATCATTGCCAGGAGAAAAGTGCCCTATTATTTTTGGATGGGTGAAACTGAACTACGAGGAAGGTTAATCTGTGAAATTTTGCCACTACTGGATCAATTGAGTCTTTTTTTATGCGACCCGGATTTTAAGTATATTGAAAATAACCACGCGCATTATTATGCGCCAATTACTGATGACATGATCAATATTAGTGTTGATATGCCTGTAAATATGATATTAAATATTATCAGGACCCAGCAGGCTTATCGGGGCGCGCGGTTTATTCATGAGAGCCAATCATTCTTTGTAAATAGTGCTAAGGTTGAGCGGTGGGATAATATAGGTGCTCAATATATAAAAGAAGAAACGGGCGTTGTGTTAAGCGCCGGCAAAATAACCGGGATAGCTATAAATGAACAATATTGCCTGCTATTCACGGATATTCACTGTTAGCTGATCTGCATTTTTACGTTGTTGTCTGAATTTTTTAAAGGCCGAATAAAATGCTGCCGGATTTGAAAATTCAAGCATAGCGGCCATTTCTTTTTTCGAGCATTTATAAGATTTCATATAGTTTTCTGCATAGATCATTTTCAGATCATGAAAAAATGCATAAGGTGACATGTTATAAAATTGCTTGAAATCGCGCTTAAGTTTAGATACAGAAATAAAGTGTTGGTCGGCAAGTTTATTAAGCCCGGGAAATTTTCCTAAGATATTTTGCTTTAAGGTTTCTGCAACCTCGAACATCTTTTTGTCGATTTTTGAGTCGCCATCATTTTCAGTCATCTTTTGGTGGTCAACCATCACTTGCACCTCATATATGGCTTTTTCCACCCGTAAACTAGAGGCGTCGGTTACATCTACAACGTATATAAAAAAGCCTTCAATTATCCCGTTGCCACAATCAGGATAATAGGCAACTAAAACCTTTCTTCGTGCTCCATGAGCATTACGCAGCATGCGCTCGAAGGTTTGTATATCGCAAATCTGGGTGCTCCCATTGAGATGCTGGTTTAATTGGTACGCCCATCCCAACAACTCCTGAATGTTGAGCTTATTGATTATTTGCCCAGGTGAATAGCCAAACCAATCCAGGTAAGCCTGGTTGGCAAACCGGCAAACCAGATTCTTATCCCAGTACGCCATCAGCGGAGCAAGCCTCTCTTCTGTGACCATAAGTTATTTATAGGGGTAATTGAGCAGCTGTTATTAACAATACCGGGCTCAAAGTGAAAATATTACGTTATTTAAGTTTAAAATATTGACGAGTCATATGGTATTAATAATTTATGTAAATAAATCAAATATACAGAAATAATAGAAGTCACATTTTCGTTAAAATATAATAAGAGTATCAGGCCTGAAAAAGTGCTTCTAACACAATTAGCGAAATATCCGGGTCATTCAACAGTAACAGATTTAGCCAGATTACGGGGCTGATCAACATCGCAATTGCGCAGCAACGCGGAGTAGTAGGCAAGCAACTGCAATGGTATTGTGCTTATTATAGGCATCATCAGGTCATTAACTTGCGGTACCTCCACAATAAAATCGGCCATCTTCTTTATTTCCGTATCATCCTCAGCTACTATGGCAATCACCATCCCTTTCCGAGCCTTAACTTCCTGAATGTTATTAATTATCTTTTCATAAGAATCATTGTTTGCAGCTATAAATATGACGGGCATTTTATCATCTATTAAGGCTATCGGGCCATGTTTCATTTCGGCCGCCGGGTAGCCTTCAGCATGGATATACGATATTTCTTTAAGTTTCAGGGCACCCTCTAATGCAACCGGAAAAGCCACACCTCTGCCTAAAAACAGACAGTTGTAAAAATTATGAAGCTCGGTAGCAATAAATTGCATTGTGTCGGCGCATTGCAGAGTTTTTCGTATCACGGAAGGAAGCTTGCTTAGCTCTGTAAGCAGCCCCGCAGCCGTTTGTGGCTGAATTTTTTCTTTAATTTGGCCTATATAAAGCGAAAGCAGTGCCAGTACAGTAACTTGCGATGAAAATGCTTTTGTTGACGCTACGCCTATTTCAATCCCGGCGTTGGTGTACATGGTTGCATGACTGGCTCTTGGTATAGAAGCGCCAACAACATTGCAGATACATAAAACAAGGGCGCCCTCTGCTTTTGCCAGTTCGGTAGCAGCGAGCGTATCGGCGGTTTCGCCGGATTGCGATATCGCTAAGACAATATCCCCTCTGTTAATAATCGGACTTCGATATCTAAATTCGGATGCATACTCAACTTCAACTGATAATTCTCCATATTTTTCGATGAAATACTCGCCGATTAAACCGGCATGCCACGAAGTTCCACACGAGACTATAATAATTCTTCTTGCATTGATAATTTCAGTTTTATAATCTTCAAGTTCATCGAATGTTACTAATGCCCGCTCAGTATCCAATCTGCATTGCATGCAATTCTTGATTGACTGAGGCTGCTCAAAAATTTCTTTAAACATAAAATGTTCGTATCCGGATTTTTCTATAAAGTCAAGCTCGATTTCCAACTCGCAGATATGGGGCTTTTGTTCATGATTATCTATATCAACTACATGCAATGAATCATAAGTAATACGAGCAATTTGATGGTCATCAAGGTAAATGATATTTTTAGCAAATTCCACAATAGCAGTGGCATCTGAGGCAATGAAATATTCTTGCTCGCCTACGCCTATAGCAAGGGGGCTGCTTTTGCGCGCGGCAATCAGTTCGCCCGGGTTTTCTTCATTAATGATAACTATTGCATAGGTGCCCATAACTTGCCGCAAAGCAAGCCTGACAGCTTCCTGAAGCGGGACGTGCAACAGGCGTTTGACATCTTCTATAAGGTGAATGATAACTTCTGTATCAGTTTCGCTTTCAAATATGTGTCCTTTTTTGATTAACCCTTCCCGGATAACCAGGTAGTTTTCAAAAATGCCGTTATGCACTATAGCTAATTTCCCGCTTCCCGAACAATGGGGATGAGAGTTGACGTCGTTTGGCGCGCCATGGGTAGCCCATCGGGTATGTCCAATTCCTATCGTGCTATTTAAGGATGCCTCTCCGCAAACAAGTTCCAGGTTAGCAACTTTGCCACATTTTTTATAAACGGCTAATTGCCGGTTTATTACTGCTATACCTGCACTGTCATAGCCGCGGTATTCCAAACGCTTTAGGCCTTTTAATAACACAGGTATAGCTTCTCTGAAGCCAATGTAGCCAACTATTCCACACATAATGTTTATTTTTTAATTTACCGCAGACACACCGGACTACGCACCCTTTTGGAAAAGATGTTGTTTAAATGATAATGAACTTGAAAAGTAATGGTGTATCGACGTTACTTCTTAAATTACCGTCAGTGGTGATACAAACATCCGTTATTTGAATGTGAGGGTAGTCTAGTAAGCAGTGCTTACAACCTCCTGATGTTGATGTATATCGACAGTTTGTAACAATTCATTGTATTTTTCAAGAATGTCAATATATTTTGTCATCCAGAAATGAACTGAATTTGTTGAATCAATGGATACTTTGTTGCCAGCCGCAATCAGGTTTTCCATTATAGCGAATCCCTGTCTGGCAAAATCATCTGGCAAATCTTGTGAAAAATCATGACCGATAACATAACCGATTTCGCAAACCATCTCAATTTTCAGATGTCGCTGCTGGAACCAGTTATAAATGGACCTTCTGTTTACATGCATCCTTCTTGATAATTCGCTAATGCTGACCCCTTTTCTGCGTACGGCCATCTCAACTATTTCGCCAATGTGTAATTGCATAGTAGTAAGTTTAGTGAACAAGGTTGGTGTTATGGTTAATTATTTAACACTTTGATTTTAACCGGTTTAAGTAATACTAATTTAAGTATACTGAGCTTAAACAACAACCTGCATCAGCCCAAAAAAATACGCTTAACGACCAAATAATAGGTTAGGCTAAGCTATTTTTCCATTACTTTATCAAGATCAAGTTGTTCAAATTCAGAATTCTTGCTGATAAACTCAGGAACAATTTTTTTCATCAATCTTACCAACTCAAAGTCATTATTACAGCTATTTTGTATTAATAGATCTGCGATAACCTGTTCTACATATGAGAAAGGGTAAACAATAATTTTTGCTACTTTTATTTTATGATGATATGTAGGAATTGTTTCTTCGGCTTGGTTTAGCAATTCCTCGTATAATTTCTCGCCTGGTCTAAGTCCTGTGAAAATAATTTTAATGTCTTGATCTGGCACCATACCGGCAAGTTGTATCATTCTTTTGGCAAGGTCCGTTATTTTTATGGGGTTGCCCATGTCAAAAATAAATATCTCGCCGCCTTTACCCATAGATGCCGCTTCCATTACCAGATCAACGGCTTCGGGAATGGTCATAAAAAACCGTGTTATTCGCGGGTCGGTAACAGTTACGGGGCCTCCATATTGGATCTGTTGTTTAAATCTTGGAACAACAGACCCATTTGAACCTAACACGTTTCCAAACCGCGTGGTTACAAAACGCGTGGCCTGTTGTGCAGGGGCAGAGTTATTTATTTCATCAGCCGATGTTTTTAGGTGATTGTCTAACGATTGTATATAGATCTCAGCAATCCTTTTGGAGGCTCCCATGATATTTGTAGGGTTAACGGCTTTATCGGTGGAGATCATAACGAATTTTTCGACTTCGTATTCAACAGAAATATCTGCCAGATTCTTCGTTCCGTAAACATTGGTTAAAATAGCTTCTACCACATTACATTCCATTAGCGGTACATGTTTGTAGGCAGCAGCATGAAAAACAACTTGCGGGCGGTATTTATTAAACAGTGTATTTAGCCTGTTTTGGTTTTGAATGTCGGCAACAAATACAGCAATAGGTGGCTTACCGAAATTATCTGTGATCTCCATTTGCAGATCATGTAATGGAGATTCGGCCCTGTCACACATAATAACAAGCTCTGGCGAATATCTTAAAACCTGTCTGACAATTTCTGAACCTATTGAACCGGCCGCACCAGTTACCAAAATACGCTTACCCGCTAATTCTTTTGAGATAGTATCTTTATTTAAAATTATGGGGTCACGCTGTAACAGGTTATTTATCTGGAGATCCTGAATTTGGTTAAAATTGAGTTTGCCGCATAGCCATTGGCTGGTTGGGGGGATGTTTGATATCCTTATCCCCGATTCGATACAACGTTCGATGATAGTCTTTTTTGCGGGCAGCAAATCTCCTGTAATAACTAATTTATTAACATTGTATTTGCCCTTCAAAAAGGGAATATCAGATGTTGAATAGATTTTAACTTGTTGGATGTGCTTGTTGGCGGTATTAACATTGTCGTCAAGAAACCCGATAACCTGAAACCGATTGTCGGCCTGAACTTCCAGTGCTTCCTTGATCAGAACAGACGATTGGCCGCAGCCATAAACAAGCACTTTTTCGGCAGGCGACGTATTCGAGTGTTTTATAGCCCGAAAAATAGTTCTGACATATATACGCATGCATATTAATAACGAGCTTGAGACAAAAAAATTAAGTAATACACTAAGGCCAAACCTGCGCCATTCTGCATGCAAATAATTGTCAATGATAATATTAAGTGCAAGCCAATAAATGATGCTACTTAGTAATACTGCAGAAAATATACGGTGAACATCTTTCATATTTGAGTATCTGACAATACCCGCGTGAATATGCAGTTTAATAAACACCGCCGCTGTAACTGACAGATAAACAGCCAAATAAATCAAATAATAATTACCAAACAGCTCGTTAAAATGCGACTGTAAAACAACAAAAACCGAGATGGTTAGTGAGCAGGCGATAATAACCTGATCTATCAAAAAGATAAACCATCGGGAAAGTATTCTGCCTTTATGTAATTGATCCAACATGATTTAGTTTTTGAAATGATAGGATTATTAAATGTCATAAAAGACCTTGATCCGTTTCACAACCCGGCTTAACTCATAATCCGTAAGGTTCGAGCCGGAAGGAAGACATAATCCGTTGTTAAACAATTGCTCGCTTACTCCATTTTCGTACATGGGGTATTTCGAAAACACCGGTTGCATATGCATAGGCTTCCAGACCCGGCGTGCCTCGATATTGTACTTAGTTAAAAACTGCCTCAGCTTTTCGCTATTGATCTCCTGTCCGAACGGCTCAACCTGTATCACGCTTAACCAGCGATTAGAAAAGAAATCTATATCCATTTCTTCCTGAAAGCTTATACCAGGTAAATCAGAAAGCATATGTTTATACTTATCAAAGTTTTTTCTGCGCTGGTATATTCTTAAACTCAATACTTCCATCTGGCCGCGGCCAATTCCTGCACAAATATTACTCATGCGATAATTGTAGCCAACTTCCTCATGTTGATAATAAGGAGCGCTTTCTCTTGCCTGAGAAGCCAGAGATCTTGCCTTTACAATAAAGTCGTCATTGACCGAAACTAAAGCCCCTCCACCCGATGTGGTGATTATTTTGTTTCCGTTAAAAGAAAATATCCCAAACAAACCCAATGTGCCAAGTTTCCGCTTTTTAAAGTTCGATCCCAGCGCTTCGGCGGCATCTTCAATAACCGGTATACCGTACCTGCCTGCAATTTCAAGAATTTCATCCATTCGGGCAGGCATGCCGTAAAGATGTACTACAATAATTGCTTTTGGTAAATTTCCCTTAACAACACGGTCTGCAATTGCAGCTTCTAATAAAGTCGGCGACATGTTCCAGGTTTGATCTTCGCTATCCACAAATACCGGGGTGGCTTTCAGATACATGATCGGATTGGCTGATGCCACGAATGTCAGGCTTTGACAAATGACTTCGTCACCTGCCTTAACATTCAAAAGTATGAGCGCAAGGTGTATGGCTGCCGTTCCCGAGTTTAATGCACCAGCTGATACTTGTCCACCCAGAAATTTTTTGAGATCTTCTTCGAAACCGTTTACGTGCGGACCCACTGGTGCAATCCAATTGGTCTCATATGCGTTTTTCATATAAGACCATTCAGACCCGCCCATATGCGGGGAAGATAATAATATTGTTTTATTCATGACTAAATAGGAATGTCCAGTGACCGTCGTATAGGCGGTTTAGCTTTGAGGTACCAGCTTTTTGCTTGAGGTGCTGCGATATAGTGGAAAGAAATCTGTATTCGGTACTTGATCTAATTGATTGGCTTCTATCAATTCATTATATACCTTAGGGTTATGTATGTAGCGCCAGGTATTAAAATTTAGATGCCAGTCTGAAAAACCTGCTTTCCATGCAAATAGTGAGTCGTTTTTTCCGCCAAACCCGCCGCCAAGGTGCAGGTAACGCATGTTGCGTTTTCGCGCTATCTGGCTTATCTCATCAATGAGCATTTTAGTCGGCGAGTAGCGCAGATATTCTGTGGCCGTAGATAGCAAGTGTACCTGCACGATATCGCGGGTAAAAGAAAAGATCCCGCCCGCAACAGCAACGTCTTCGTAATAAACAAGTAAAAGATAAACAGAAAACTCTTTGGCAGAAAGGAGGTTGTTAAAGTAGGTCTCGTCAAAAAAATATGTTTCAGAGGCATTTACTCTTCGCATATTTTCGTGGTAAATGGGCACAAATGTTTCGACGCCAGATGAGGTTGACTCATTTTTAATATAAAATCCTTTTTCGTGTAAGATTTTAATGGCGCGGCTATGATCTCTGCGATATACCTTGCGTTGCTCATCGATAGGTAAATCGAGGTCAATGGCCACTGTTTGTCCGTTACAATATGAGCCGCCTATTTTATTGATAATCTGATCTTGATTAATGATTGGATGAAGCCTGGAAAATAAACTAACAATTCGTTCATGATCCATGAACTCTAAAAATGCTTCTCTCATATTATCAAGAAAGGCACTATCGCCATCATTAAATGTTCTGTTGGAAATTGGTCCCACGTAGCCATATGCCGACGTAAGATCAAAGTAACACGAATCCTCTATTGCCCTCTTGATTAAGGGGATGGCAACGAAATCTTCGCCGCATTCATAGAGAAACAACAATGGTTCATCGCTATTTTCAATAGCATGATATTGGCAACTGTGATAAAAATCAAAAGCATTTGCCTTACGCAGATAATAATGCCATTGATCACTGTCAATGGGTGTTAAAACAGTGTATTCCATAATGATTGATATTAGGTGAGTAAACAAAAGGAGGAAGGACGATTGTATAACTGTAAATGCCGTTAAGTTAGTTGGCATTTAATGTTCTTTGACGTTCCTCATATAGCATGGGCGACGGATCATCTATCTGCACATCTTTGGCTTGGATGACGTATATTGCTGTTTTTAATGTGATATAGCAATCCAGGAAAAACGAAAGGTTTTTAACGTAATAAATATCAAAAGCCAGTTTGATATCCCAGCTCAGGTTATTGCGGCCGTTAATTTGGGCCCATCCTGTGATACCCGGGCGCAAATGGTGACGAAGCTGTTCAGTTTCAGTATAAAACGGTAAATAAGATTCCATCAAAGGACGAGGCCCGATAAAACTCATGTCGCCTTTAATAATATTGATCAACTGTGGTAATTCATCAAGCGATGTCTTCCTTAAAATGCGGCCAATAGGTGTGATACGAAATCTGTTATCTAGCAGCAAGCCATCCGGTCCGTACAAAGTTTTCATGCTTCTAAACTTGATGAGCCTGAAAACTTTTTTATTTCTGCCCACACGGCATTGAAAAAACAGCGGATTTTCGCCGTTTGTCCATAATACAAGGTAAATCGCGGCCAGCAGCGGAGCTAACGCAAGCAGCGATAAAACAGCAACAGTGATATCTACAAATCGCTTAACAAATCGGGCATACATGATTTTGCCGGTTCGAAAGATGAAGGAAGTGTAATTAAGGGTATAACTAATTGAGCAACTTAGCTAACTGCCTGCGGTATTCGGTAAGCAGTTCATCCATTACATAGGTTTGCTCATACAGTGTTTTAATTTGCCCCCTGCTTTGTGCCGATAGTTTGTTAACTAACCCGCTATCGCTGACAAGTAACATCATCGCGTAGCCCAACGCACCTGTGTTTTTTACCGGAACGATTAAGCCGTTAACCATGTGTTTGATGATCTCGCTACAGCCATTAATATCGGTTGTAATGCATGGTAGATTCATTGCCCCGGCTTGCATAAGCACATTAGGAAAACCCTCTCTGTAAGTTGGAAACACAAACGCTGTCGAGATAGCCAGATAAGGTCTGACATCTTTTTGATAGCCGGGCACAATAATATTATTGTTTGTTAAGATGATATTTTTTGTTGAAGCCTGTAAAGGATCTAAATGATCTTCAAATGGCCCCACCAGCAAGAGTTTGGTAGACGGATAAACCGCATTTACTTTTAGAAAAGCATTAACTAATTCGTTAACACCTTTATCAGACACAATGCGACCTATAAAACAAAATACAAAATCGTTAACCCGGATATTTAATGCAGACCTTATCTCTTTCCTTTTATTTTTATCAAAAAGTTGGGGATTAAAGTAGCTGGTATCTATACCGTTTGAACTTCCTTTACCAATAACTTGTAGTTTATCCTGACTACAGTATTTGTTCTCGGCAATAATTTGCAACAGCCTCTCGGAGTTTGGATAAACTCTGGTAGCGCATGAGTAGGTTATTTTTTCTGTAATATCCAAACAATACCTTAATAAGCCTTTTTTTTCTAATAGTGGCATGCCTGCCACGGTATGCATACGTATGGGGACACCGGCAACTTGAGCTGCTATCATACCCAACAAGCCTGCTTTTGGTGTATGTGTATGGACTATTAAAGGCTTTTCTTTTTTTATAACGCCAACTAAACGCACTAAAGAAAGAAAGTCATGTAAGGGCGTAACTTTTCGCGTCATAGGTATTGCCACAATTTTCACTTTCGTTTCATCTGCTATATCATTCAGCATTTTTCCTGGTGACGATACAGCCACGATGTCAAAATATTTCGAAATAAAACTTAACTGTTCCTTCAATAATATAAATAAGGTAACAGGCACAGTTGTGATGCGCATGAGTTTTTGCATGACAGCAATATTTATGTAGTATGGCGCCTGAAGAAGCGGTTAACGTGAATTATATACTCTTCTGGTAAGTTTGGGCGGTAAAAGGTATAATACAGCTAAGGGAATAAATTTTATATTTCCAAAAATGCTTAGGGATTCTTTATAAGCACGTTTAAGGTATTTAAAAGGTACACGCCAGTTGGCGCATTTGTTAAAATAAGCAGTGTTAGCTAAACATTTCCAATAAACACCGATATGGTTTTTTACAGGGCTGTTATACCGGCCGCTGCGAATGTTGTCTGCAATTTCTTGTAATTTGTTATTTATAGTCGTTTCATCAATACCATCCAGATACATCATTTTTTTTACGTCATTATAACAACGCTGGGCCCGACCCTTCCTGAAATTTGATACCGGAAGCACCCGATAAAAATATAGTAACTCATCTAATACCTTGAATTGGGCATTTTTGCTTAACATCCTGAGCCAGAGTTCGCCATCCTGAGAATAGAAAAATCTTTCATCGTACAAGCCTGCATTGATTAATGCGGTTTTACGGATAAATGCGACACCATGCGAAAATATAGCTTTCTTTTCCAGCAATGTCGATTTTAGATCTGTTATACCTGAATAGTGGTCGGTTAAGCACACAATATCACTATTGATATCTATTGTGTAACAGTTTGCGCCAATCAGATCTATTTCCGGGTGATGTGTTGCATACATCATCTGTACCATCAACCGGTTTAGTGACGAAATATCATCTGCATCCTGGCGCGCTATAAATTCTCCCTGAGCTATCTGTATAGCTTTGTTCAGCGACTTAGGTAAGCCTATATTGACTTCATTTTCTAACAGCACTATGCGCGGGTCGATAGCTGCGTATTTCCTCAATATAGCTGAACTTTCATCAGTTGAGCCATCATTAATGATAATGAATTCAAAATCTTTAAACGTTTGTTCAAGTATTGAATTAATAGCATCGCGTACATAATCGCTGCCATTATAAACAGACATTATTACAGAAACTAGCATATTATAAGTTTGCTCAGAAAGAGTTTAGTTTATATCACCTCTGATGGTAAGAGGTCTTGATATAAAGTTAATTCACGTGCCAGATTCTTTTGCTGGTCGCAATTGGCAATTACCATTTCGCGGGCACGTACGCCCATATGTTTTGCTGCTTTGGGGTTGGTTAGTATTTCGGTGATTGCGGTTGCAATATCTTCTGAGTTTTCTTCAACCAGTACACCGTTGTGATGGTTTATGATACAATCTCTTATGCCATGAACATTGGTGCCGATACACGGTAAACCACACGCCATAGCCTCAAGCAACGATTTTGGGTTGCCCTCGTATTTAGAAAGGAGCACAAATATTCGTGCCTGATTATAAGCTAATGGTAATTTATTGTTGGCTATACGTGGTCTCCAGGTAAGTTTATCTTTTTCTACAAATGTTTTAATCTGCGACTCCAGCGAACCAGATCCTATAATCAGTGCCTTCAGTTTCGTGGATTTAATAATATTAAGCAGCAACTCAATATTTTTTGTAGGTTCTAGTCGTCCAACAAAAATAATGTCGTATTTATGATGAATTGCTATTGGCTTAAATAGTTCTGTATCGATGCCATTGGGGATACATAATACTTTTTCTGCTTGCAACCTGTATTTGTTGATAATAAAGGCAGAAGCCTGGGTAGATGTGACGATGATTTTATCGCATAATTTAAAACTAATTCGCTCTGAAAGCTTGCGCCAGCGGCTCACTGGTTTGAAATGAGAATGGTAGTAGCCCATCCTTATTACTAACGGTATTCTATGTACCAGTTTGATGATCAAGCCTAACCAGGCGGCATCAAACTGGTTGGTTTTTACAAACCGTACCCGGGCAAAAGTGTGCCTGTGAAGCCATGGCGAAACGGTGTGATATATAATGTTTTGTAACCTGAAAGGCCATCGGGAAGGTATCCAGGTGGGCATTGTTAAAACGGTGATATCCTGGAAACCTTTGCAGTATCCAGAATCATAACGTCCATAGCTAAAAATGATAAGCTTTAAATTTGCGGCTGCACACAAACGTTTATAAAGACTTAATTCGCGGGTTAACTGCCCGTTAGCATCCCACTTTTCCAAACTCATGTTTGGCGTCATGATTAAAAGCATTGCATCTTTCATGGCTTAAAGGGAGGCTTGATAAAAAGATACCTTCTGATCTTCTTAAAAGATAGTGCTAAGAGCTTTAAAAGGAGGTAATAATTACCTCCTTTGTATTTTAGTATTGAACTTCTGCTTTCCTGAAAAGAGTCTGTAATTATACAGTGTGCTTCAGAAAGTTATAACATAGTTTGCATCCCGGTTTATGTTGGTCTTATAGGTAAATAGAGCCAGGATACTTGCATTGTTTAATTGGTTGCCGTTAACATCTTGTACCGTCGGTTTTGTAACGGTTAACTTAATTGTTTTTACCAATATGTTGGTTTGAATAGGGGTATTAGTGTTTTGTCTCCAATATGGATTAGTAACTATAATATCTCCTGAGACAGTTTCCGAGCCTACGCGCCGTGTCAACGTTGCTGTTGCTCGAAATGCGTCTGCCGAGCCTTTATCGATGTGATTGATCACCGTCAAACTCATTTTTTTATTCGATCCGCCGAACAGATTTTTCAAGCCTGTTGATATCCCGGTGCCGGTGTTGTATTCTGTACGGGTATTGCTAATGGTAACCTGTTGTAGCTCATCGGTCGAACTGTTGGGCTCTATATCTATACCCGCACAAGGTAATACCCCATTAGTATGCCCAAAATACGACGACTCAACTGTCATGCCGATAACACTTGTTATACTCATGCCATTTCGGCGGTTATAATTACAGTAAGCATTATTGATGCTGATCGCGGAGCTAGACACACCTTTTTTTGGTTCTACAGTTATACCGTCGCCCCAGCAATTGGTTATTGTAGCATTGTTAACCGTTACTTTTGACGAACCATAAATACCAATTCCCATTCCCCATTCTCCTGATGTTCCGAGATGGACATAACGGTCGCCTACTATTACCGGGCTATTCAGTGTTACGTTTGAGGCATTTACTATATCGATAATATTGTAGTTGCCGTTTGAACTTGGTTTGACAATCAGTTTCGAGCCTGCCAAAAACGTTAACGTTTTGTTTGAACCAACGACCAGGCCTTTGTCATTCACCATTATCGGGAATGCCGGAAAAGTGATGTCTGTGTACTTGTTTATAGCATCCTGCAGGTAAGTGGTATAATCTTTTGAACCATCTTTTACATAACCTGCGGGCAAACTTTTTGTTACATCATAACCGGATATTGTACTGGACGTTGTACTTGATGTCTGGGTCTGGCTTAATGCTACCTGGGGTTCATTAGTTGCGATACTGTCGACGGGCGAAATTGATTCTTTACCGCAGCTTGTCAGCAAAATTGGTAAAATGATAAAAATTAATAGTGATGTTTTTAATTGTTGTAGTGGTTTCTTTAAATTTCTCTGTATCTGAATCATATTTTTTGTGTTTATCAGCCATTTAAACGGCCCGATTTTACACAATGTTGCCTGGTTGAAAACATCAACCGATCTACAACCTGATGATTAGATATTATTTATTTATAGTTAAATATTAAATTAAATATCAAATAAAAAAATGCTTTGATTATTAGGATTTTAAACTTATTGTAAATGGAAATTAGGTTATTGAAATAGGTCAAAAAATAACCGGTCATTTAGCCGATTTTTATGGCCAATTGGCGCGTTGTTTGTAGGTGCGCATATATTTCTTTTAAATACAGTTCAGGATTCCTATTGTTTAAATAAATATCAAATAAATTACGGATCCCTTCATTTTTCATGGTCAACACCTGTTTTAAACCGCTAGCAAGCTCTTCTGAATTGTTTGGCTCGATAGTAACAATACCGGGAATCTTTCCGACATCGCCTGCGCAGCGGGTAGATAATACATGATTGTTCAGCGCCATCATTTGCAATAAGACATTTGGAAATCCTTCTTTTGATGAAGATACTACACAAGCTTTAGCATTTTTAAAATAGGGGTATGGGTTTTCTATAAAACCCTTTAAGATCACTCTATCTCTTAGTTTTAGGATTTCGATTTGGTTAAGCAGACTATCTTTTTCAGGGCCGTCACCCAAAATAATGAGTTTTAAATCCGGGAAATCATCTGCTATTTTTTTGAACGCAGTAATCAAAAACTTAAATCCTTTTAGCGGTATCAATCTGCCTGCCGCGCAGATATATTTAGAATTTGCGCAATCGCAGGCGTTGTCCCCTTTATCGTAAATCGTTTTTAAATCAATGGGGTTAGGCAACACAACTATCTTTTCGGCAGCAATAAAAGGGTTGTGCTGCACAAACTGCTCACGCATCAGGTCTGTTTGGCAAATTACAAGATCGGCAGCTGTATAGCCGGCTCGATAGGCTAATTCATAAGTGATTTTTTTAAGACCACGGTAAATTAAGAATGTAGATGTCGACTCCCTTACTACCAGGGGCGATTTTAAATAACCTATGCGTTTTAATAAACCCAGCCAACCGTTAATGTAAACTGTAGAACTCATTAATAAACAATCTCTGCGATATTTCAATAGCGTCCCGACAAGCAGCAATGCCCCCCAAAATCGAGATTTTTCTGTTAAGATATGAATTTGTGATACCCTGCTTGGCAGAAGCATACTGCCCGTAGCGCGTTGAAGGCAAATCATGCTTCCCGCTGAATAGTCAGCTAACATTTTCAAGCATTGCTCGGCACCGCCCACACCATTTGTTGGCAAAACAAAAACAGATTGCCGATACCTTTCAAAGATCATAGCAGTAAATATTGGTTGTGGCTGGCGGGGATACCAGACGCATTATTGTTGGCGCCTTTATAAAATGTTTAGTTGGGCAGGGCTTAATGCGTGGTACGAAAGGTACCAGGACACAAATTTTTTCACCCCTTCGTTAATGGTATACAATGGTTCATAGCCTACCGCATTTTTTAATTCATTGATATCAGCCCAGGTTTCCAGCACATCTCCTGATTGCAATGGCATAAATTTCTTTATTGCTTTGATATTCAGGCATTTTTCAATTTCAGCGATAAAGTCAAGTAACTTTACCGGCTGGCCTTTTCCAATATTGTAAATCACCGCAAGAGGTTCAAGGATGTCAGGTTTTAAATATTCCTCAGCATCTGCTTCGTTTGCTTTTTTCGGATCTATAATTTTGATAATGCCATTTATGATATCGTCTATATAGGTAAAGTCGCGCTTCATGTTGCCGTTGTTAAACACATTGATCGGGCGACCTTCAATAATAGATTTTGTGAATTCAAACAATGCCATGTCTGGCCTTCCCCAAGGCCCATATACGGTAAAAAAACGGAGGCCCGTAGTCCGAAGCCCATGCAGATGCGAATAGCTATGAGCCATTAGCTCGTTACATTTTTTTGTTGCCGCGTACAGCGAAGCCGGTTTATCGGTGCGCTGGTTAGTTGCAAAAGGCATTTGGTAATTGAGGCCGTACACGCTCGACGAACTTGCATAAACCAAGTGTTTTACCTTATATTGAGTGCAGCATTCAAGTATAGCCAGGAAACCTTTTACATTGCTGTCGATATAAACAAAGGGGTTTTTTAGACTATACCTTACACCTGCCTGGGCAGCCAAATGGCACACGACATCGAATTTTTGCATTTTGAAAACATCGCCGACATTATATACATCGGTTACATCTAAACGATAAAATTGAAAGTTATCAAACTTATCGCTCACTATACATTTATTGCCGGTAATGTGATCGCTGGAAATTCCCAATTCAGACAGCCGGCTGTATTTTAAATTCACATCGTAATAATCATTTAAATTGTCTAGGCCAATAACTTCGTCGCCGCGGTTCAGCAAATGCCTGGCAAGGTGAAAGCCAATGAACCCGGCGCATCCGGTCACTAAAATTTTCATATATCGAAACGTTTAAGAAATTAATTTTTAAATAATCGGTTGGAGTAGTATCGACATCGCTTTAAAAGCTTAGCCAATGGCATAAAGGGCGAAAAAATAGCTCGTTTGCCGTCAAATACAATAAGGTTGTCGGCAAAACTTATATTATGTACTCCGCGGTTATATGGTTTTTTTGGGCGTATCTCAAATATGGGCTTAGTACTATAAGATTTAGTGGTAAGGCTATCAATTCTATTAATTATAACAGAGTAACCATAGCGCACTTTCGTATTCTGGGTCGGGCGATACAATTTGCCGTTTGACATAAAAACACTGCCAGCACCGCGGCCGCCTGTTTCGTCGGCAGGCAAGGGGTTTAGTTTGTGGGCTTTATAAGGCCCTGCGAGCTTGCTCGAATAATAAATGTAATTATTTTGAGGTTGCCCTTTAACCGATGTAACCAACCAATATCTGTCCTGGTATTTAAATATTGAAGTGTCTATAAATTCCTGGCCCTCAATTAATACAGCACATGGGCTAACCTCGGTAAAGTGATCGTTGGTAAATTTATAAAGCCTGACTTCCTTAAGCGATGAAGTTTCAGGAATACAGTAAACATCGTTTCCCTCCTGAAATATATAAGGATATGACATATGGCCGCAGGTACTTAGCCCACTGACGTTCTTTTTTGTTGTGAACGAGAGATCTTGAATAACATTAATCTTCCCGTTGCTGAATGTCTTACGGAGATCCTCATAAAATATGTAGATTTTCGCATTCTTTACTAATACAAACGGATCTGCTGCATAAAGTGACGTATCTTCTTTTAACCAATTGATATTTTGAAGAGCCTCCAGACTGATAAAGTCTTCGGTTGATTGAAATACATAACCTATATTCCATTTGTCGGCAAAAAAAAGACGCGAAAGAATAGGAGTGAACATGTTTTTTAAATTTATGCTGCCAATTGTTCTGCCTGCTTTTGCTGCCATTGGGTTATTACAAGCAGGCTCCATATTAATTGTGATCTATTCCACACCCCTTTCATGTGCTGGCTGATCATTTTATTGGCAACAGGTACGTTAAGACCAGCAATGTTTTTAAGAGCTTCATTATTTAAAGTATCAAGAACCATATCTTTAAGTTCTGCACGGAACCAGGAAGCTAACGGAACCGAAAACCCTTGTTTAGGCCTGTTAAATAATTCAGAAGGGAGATATTGAAACAGTATATCTTTCAATATGCGCTTTTGATTGCGTCCCTGCATTTTGTATTCGGTAGGAAGGCTCCGGGCAAGCTCCACCACGCGATAATCAAGTAAAGGAGCTCTTGACTCTACAGCATATGCCATAGAGCAACGGTCCACCTTGGTGTTGATGTCTTCGTTCAAATAGGTTTTAAGATCATAATCAGAAAGCCTTTCCATCAAGGGTTTATAACTGTTATATAGAATGCCCTCATTAGCGTCTACAAAGTCTTTGGTCGTCGGGTTCAGAAAGCTGTGATCTAACCCGCCGTTTAACATCTGGTAAAGTGCAGGTATATCGGCTTGCATCAAACCCATAGCTATTAGCTGATGACGGTAATTTGAAGAAAGTTTTATCAGTCTTGATGCGTTCTTCCTCGCAAAAAGGGGAAAATGATAAGCATATGCTAACACCTTCATCCAATGATAACGGTTGTATCCGAGAAAATTCTCGTCGCCACCGTCTCCGCTTAATGCTACAGTCACATACTTTTTAACGTGTTGCGCTAACAGCAAACCGGGTATAGCGCTCACATCGGCAAAAGGTTCGTCAAAATAATGATGATAGTTTTCAATTACCTTAAAAGCGTCGGCATACGTACAATTAATGATATGGTGATGAGTACCCAGGTGGGTGGCAATCTTTTTGGAATATTGGCTTTCGTCATACCCTAGTTCAGAAAAACGTACATTAAACGTTTTGATATTAGCATGCCTTGCAGAAGCCAGTGCGGTAATGAGCGACGAATCAACACCTGACGATAAGAATATCCCGATTGGCACATCCGCATTTAACCTGATATCGATCGCATCGCTTAACAAAATCCTGGTTTGTTCCAGAGCCTCGGCGTAAGTGCCGGTAAACTTATTTTTCCATTCAAAATCTATATTCCAATACTTGCTGGTTTTAAGTTGTTTGCTGTCTATATGATAATTGAAGCAAGTGCCCGCCTGCAGTTTTTTTATCTCTTTATAAATACACAAGGGTTCGGGGATATAACTGTAACGCAAAAACGCATTGACAGCTTGATCATCTATTGTTAAGTCATTAAACATCGCAATAGCAGATGGCTGACTCGCAAATTCAATCCCTCGCGGACCTTCGATATAATAAAAGGGCTTTTTGCCAAGACGGTCTCTTGCTCCAAAGAGCATACGCCTTTTATTATCATAGATAACAAAAGCAAACATGCCGTTAAAATGCTGAACGCATTGTTCGCCATAGTCGAGATAGGCGGCACAAATTACCTCTGTATCTGAGTTTGTACGAAAATCGTAGCCTTTCTTTGACAATGTTTGGCGTAGTTGTTTATAATTATATATTTCGCCATTAAATACAATAGTGAGGTGCTCATATTGCATGGGTTGATTTGAACGTTGATCGAGATCGATAATCGATAAACGGTTATGTCCCAGGATGACATCCTGATTTGCTATGTAATCTGAATAGTCAGGGCCCCTGAACCTCAATCTTTTTAGTTTTTCAATAACGGCGCAGTCGTTATATTGAATGGTAGATCCGTAAATGCCGCACATTACCTGATAAGAATTAACTAATTAATAAGTGATTCGTATTGCCTGCTGATACGATTTACTGAAAACCTGTTCAATATATCGTTACTGATACCGGCACCATCCCAGTTGCGGTTACAAGCAAGTATCAAATAATTCCGGAAGGCATTGAGGTCGTCCTGTTCTGCAATAAAACCATTGAAGCCTGGTTTAATGATCTCCTCTATACCGCCAACCCTAAAGGTTACCACCGGTACACCTACAGCTAAAGATTCAAGGACCACGTTTGGGAAACCTTCTGTATAAGAGGTAAGAACAAATACATTGTTTTGCGCTATTACCTCGCTTACATTATTAATAGTGCCCAACATTTTTATCCTTTTTTTGAGGCCCAACACCTCAATTTGATTTGCGATATCTTGTTTCAACTCGCCGTCGCCGGCTATGGTTAACGTAAAGGCTTGGGGCAAATTGAATAATATGTTTAACAACCTGATATGTCCTTTTTCGGCAGACAGCCGGGCAACAATAACCAGTTTGTTGCCCGGCGCGGCCTTTTGGTTTATAACGGGCGTTATAACGGGGTTGGCAATCACGATTAGCTTTTTTGCCGGAATGGTAAAATCATTGAGGAACGAATTTTTCATTTCAACAGACTGGCAGATGACAATGTCGAACCGTTTGTAGCAGATACCTACAAACAATCCCCAAAATTTTGTTTTGAATCCACCAAAATCTACTATTTGCCGGTATATATTTGATTCACGGCCAATAAGCCAGCGAACCTTTACAAATACAGAAACCAGGGCTACCAGAATATTGATGTGTGCTGCTGTCGAAAATATTGCGTACGGACGTTCATTTCTAATTAACTTCCATAAGGCGAAAAATGAACGAGAGGCATTTAATGTCTTTAAGTCGACGATAGTTACATCTTTAAGATTTTTTTGAAGGGAATCATTTCTTGAATTCAGAATAACCAGGCTTACTTCATACTTTGATTTATCGAAGTTTTGTGCCAACAACCAAAATACCTTTTCAGAGCCCCCAACACCCAAAGAGCTCAACAAGAAAAATACCTTTTTTTTCATTGCAAACTGGGCATTCCGACTAAGTGCTCTACTGGTTTATCAGTTACCCGAGGCAACATCTTGTTGTAATATAAAATTCCGAGATACAGAAAAACCGTAGGTCCGTTTGCATTCACTAACCATGCATTATGAAAGAGTGAATTAATGGAAATGGTTAACAACGAAAAGCACAGCGCCGTCAAAATAGCAAAATTCGATGCCCTTATTCTTTCTACCGAGTTTTTGAATATTTTAATAACTGGATAATAGATTAATCCCAGTAGCAATAAACTCGCTATCGGTCCCAGATATGTAAAAAACATTAAGTAGGCATTATGAGAAGTTAGTCCTCCGCTAAATACCGGATTATCCACCGTTACATCTTTCCATTGCCTGCCATAAAAAATAAGCCCAAACGGATACCGGGAATAAATTTTCAGATCCTCCACTACCAAATCCGACCGGTTTTCTCCGTTACTGGTGTTTTCTATATTTTTTGCAAGTATATTGTTTCCTGTCCCAGAACCGGGTTTCAGCACCATAAAGAAAAATAGCAAGCTTAAAACTATAGCGCCGACCAAAACCGGTACAGCCTTTTTTCTAAAATAAACCACGCAAAAAATCACAGTGCTAATTGAATAGGCAATGAATACCGAGCGCTGCATGCCATAGTAAACAGCAATCAGTCCTGCCAAAAATACTATTACTGGTAATGCGTAATTTTTACTTTTAATTGTTGCATAAACAAAACAAAAGCCCAACAAAGCGGCTAGTTGGTACCCAAACGTAAATATTACAGTGCTTATACCTGATGGGCTTTGATTTATATCAGCGCCAATAAGTTTTGAACGAAGAGCATTAATAGTATCGGTGTCATGATGGTCGGCAAACATAACCAGGGTTGACACGGTGAGCAAGCTGTAAAAGACAAATACCGAAAAGTTGAAACGCTTTCTGCTCCGCCCCACAAAAAAATTGAAATAAGCTGCACACATCACAAACACAATGATATTTACGGTGAATGCTTTAAACTCATTTTGGCCGATAAAATAGTAGGTAAAACATGCTATAATAAAAACTAACGTTTCGCGACCCAGCAAAAAATCCTTCATGCTCCTGTCGAAAAACAGAATAATTAGGGGTACCCCAATTAACAATGGCGCCGGTATCTTTGTAAAGTAGTTGTTTAAAAATACGTCAAATACCAGGCAGTATAAGTAAAGCAATGCTAAAGCAGCTGCAAATAATGTTTTGAACATGGTTTAATGACTATAGAGATCAATTAAGCTACGGGTCTGAGCTTTTTAGAAACGATAAGGTATAACCATCGTTGTTCTTGTAATTTAAGCAGGTATCCCAGTAAAAAATAAACTGAAAATCCGACAACTGTGCTAATAAGCAAGGCTGCATAGCTGTTATCAATCAGCCGCATAATGATAAACATAGCCACTGCCATAACACCACCGTTAATCAAGAAAATCAACAGGTTTTTATAGTTACCTAAACTTAGATTGTTGAATAACTGGTTGATCATAAAAGAAATAACTGAATTAATTACGACACCATAAACCAGTGCTGTCAAACCGAATTGGCAAAAGATGACAATATTGACGATTATGATAAGCTTTTTAAACAATTCAAGTTTAAATATGAGTTTTGTACGGCCCTGTACCTTAAGTATACTTCCGTTAATGGTCTCCAATATCAAAAAAATACCACTGAAGCTTAAGATACGAAGCAGTTGCGCAGAGAATAGCCATTTTTGCCCGAGCAATATTAGAACGATTGATCTGGATAACAAGGATATAGAGACAGTTAATGGTATTACTACAAAAACGAGCAGCTTTATAAGCTTTTGATAGTTACCAGCTAATTCTTTAATGTCAGATTGATATTTCACCAAAATGGGATAAGTCACGGAATCAACTACCGACGAGATAGAAAGTACCGGTACCTCGTAAAGTCGCTTTGCCTGATAAAAATAACCGGAAGAAGAAACAGAAAAGAACTTACCAATTATGGGCTGATAAATATTGGCAAATACAAGGTTTACAATGGATGTGAAAAACAACCCTGCACCGAAAGCGTACATTTCAAGGAATGAGCTTTTTGAAAACTGAAACCGGGGCATCCAGTTACAGTAAAGCCACAGCAAACAAACGTTTACCATTGATTGGCACAATTGAAGGATAATCAATGACCATATACCCAAACCTTTCCATGCACAGAATATAGCAACAGCAGTAGAAAAAAATGATGCAAAAAGCGACGAACGGGTAACGTACTTAAACTTTAAATTTTTAATAAGCAGTACCTTTTGGATAAGAGCAAATGAGTTGATGACGATAGTAATGCTTAGCAGGCGTAAAAGAATGACAATAAGCGGTTCCTGATAAAATTGGGCTACAACAGGCGCAAGCATATACAGGCCGACGTAAAATATTAATGCAACTCCTACATTGAACAAAAAAAAAGTACTACAATCTATATCACTTAAACTCTGTTTCCGTATGAGGCCTCCTCCCATGCCGCTGTCGACAAAGGCACTGGAGATATTCATGAAAATATATAGTATGCTAATCAAACCAAAATCTCTCGGACTAAGCAGTCTGGCAAGTATGATGGTATTTGCAAGCAGTATAATTTGGGAGCCAAACCGGTCAAGTAATGCCCATTTAACTGCGCTTATACCTTCTAGCTTTTGCGATAAGTCCATAATCAGTTTTATTCCTGCATCTTACTTTTCAAGGCCTCATTAACGTACCAGTCAATAGCATCTTTCAAACCGTCTTTAACGGGGTAACGCGGTTTGTAATCCAATAATTTTTCAGCTTTGGTAATACATGCAAGCGAATGCTTCACATCTCCTATACGCGATGGTCCATATTTTATGCTAATGGGAGTTATATATGGATCTGCCTCTTTAAGATACTCTATCAAATAAGATATCAGTTCATTTAATGAGGTTTGCTCGCCATAGGCTGTATTATACACCTGATTAAGCGCCTGTCGATTTTGAGTAAACATTGCTTTGATGTTCATTTGTACCACGTTATCGATATAAGTAAAGTCGCGGGAATGAGTACCATCGCCGTTGATTACAGGACTTTCACGATCCAATAACTGTTTTACAAATTTGGGTATAACGGCTGCATAAGCACCGTTGGGGGCCTGCCGCTTTCCAAAAACATTAAAATATCTTAATCCAATGGTGTCCAGGTTATATATCCGGGCATATACGCTTGCGTATAGTTCATTAACATATTTGGTGACAGCATAAGGTGAAAGTGGCTTGCCAATAATATCCTCATATTTAGGTAGGGCGGGGCTGTCGCCATAAGTGGATGAAGAGGCAGCGTATACCACACGTTTAACTTTGTTTCTTACGCTAGCTTGCAACATATTCAAAAAACCGGAAATGTTTACTGCATTTGTGGTAAGCGGATCATTGATAGAACGGGGCACAGAACCTAAAGCAGCTTCATGAAAAACAAAATCAATTCCCTTAACAGCCTCATGGCAAGTGCTAAAATCGCGGATATCTCCCTTAATTAACTCAAATGCACTATGCGCCGTAAAAGATTCGATATTATGCCGAAAGCCTGTAGAAAAATTGTCAAGTACGCGCACTTTCCCGGCGTTATATTTTAATAAATATTCAACAAGGTTTGAGCCGATAAAGCCTGCACCGCCGGTAACTAAAAATGAATAGGTAGAAAGATCCTCTTCGCCATGATATGGCAATAAATAATTGGTCATAACAATAAGTATATGGTTAGTTAATATTAAGACTATAAGCGTGCACTTACCATCTCGTCAGGTAGTACTGATTTAAGGTCGTAAACGACGGTGTTATCTTTTAACATGGGGGTTAAATCGATATTATTAAAAGTGTTGTGAGCAACAGCTAATACAATGGCGTCGTATTTTTTATGTTTAGATTCTCCATTCTGGCATATTACGCCGTACTCATGCTTCACCCGTTCAGCGCTGGCCCAAGGGTCATAAATCACGATGTCTGCTCTAAAAAATTGGAGTCGGCGAACAATATCTATGACTTTTGTATTTCGTATGTCAGGGCAATTTTCTTTGAAAGTAAAACCGAGAATTAAAATTGAACTGCCAATTACCTGGATACCTTTCATCATCATCAGTTTTACCAATTCATCTGCAACGTAACTTCCCATTCCATCATTCAGCCTGCGGCCGGCCAAAATTATTTCAGGGTGATAGCCAGCTTCCTGAGCTTTTTGCGCGAGGTAATAAGGGTCGACACCGATACAATGGCCGCCGACCAAGCCCGGTTGAAATTTCAAAAAGTTCCATTTTGTTCCGGCTGCGGCTAAAACGTCGCGTGTGCTTATTCCAAGTCTGTTAAATATCTTTGCAAGCTCATTTATAAACGCTATATTAATATCCCGTTGCGCATTCTCGATTACTTTTGCAGCCTCAGCTACCATAATCGAAGGCGCTCTGTGTGTGCCGGCAGTAATAATTGATTTATAAAGCGTATCAACAATTTCTGCCGTTTCTGGTGTAGAGCCTGAAGTAACCTTTTTTATTTTGGCCACCGTATGCTCTTTGTCGCCGGGGTTTATTCTCTCAGGAGAGTAGCCCACAAAAAAGTCTTCGTTAAATTTTAAGCCTGAATGTTTTTCCAATACCGGCACGCACTCTGTTTCGGTAACGCCCGGATAAACCGTCGATTCGTAGATCACGATATCATTCGTTTTTAGCATTTTTCCCACCATCCCGCTTGCTTTATATAGCGGAGTAAGGTCGGGCCGATTGTTTTTATCTACAGGAGTTGGTACGGTTATAATAAAAATACTGCAATTCCTGGCGGCCTCCATCTGCGAGGTACAATAAAGCCCTGTATCGGTAGTGCAGTCAGTGGTTATAACGGATTTGAGTTGATCTTCGCTTACTTCCGAAGTATGGTCAATGTATCTGATAAGCTCGTTTACACGGTCTGCATTAATATCGAAACCGAATACTTTATACTGACCTGCAAATTCTACAGCAAGGGGTAGGCCAACGTATCCAAGTCCGATAACGGCAATTTTAGGTTTGGTAATTGTTGCGTGGTTCATGTTTTTTTGATTATGCAGTTACGATATTACTTACCGGTACTTTGGCGATAAGAAGGCAACCCAGGTTATCTAGTACCATCAGCAGATGCTTGCCTTGTATCTCAAGAACATCTCCCTGATGATTGGCGAAAGCGCCTTTTTTGATTTTTACGCGGTCGCCCACCGATAAATCATTGATGCTGACAATCTGTAGGTCCTCGCATTTGCTGGTATAATGGCGGATATCTTCTATGACCGTTTCGGCTATAGTAGCAGGTTTCCCTTGGAAGTATACAAAATTCAATACTCCCAAAGTTTGCCGTACTATAGCCTGTTGTTTAATATTCACATTTACAAAAATGTAGGAGCTGAAAAGCGGAATCTCAACCATTTTCTCCCGGTCAGACCATTCGCGCCTAACCTTGGTAAGCGGGCAATAGGATTCAATGCCCTGGGCTTGTAATAAATAGTCTACCTTTTTTTCCCAACGCGGGCGGGTGTAAATAACCATCCAGTGTTTTTCTAATTTTTTTGGATGTGATGTGTGAACTAGTTGCATATGGCAAGAATTAAGTTTGCTAAGTGATATGATAATTTGCACTTTAAGGAGGGTAGATACAGCTTCGCTATCTCAGTCCCAAAGGAAAGCAAGGTTTTTGAAGTGATTTTGAAAAATCGGCTTGTCAGTTTTATAGAAACTTATAGCACGAATGGTGTAATAGTTAGTTGATGTTCGTTATGAACAGTCGTAGCGCCTTACAGGCATTTTGTTAAACCGCAATATTTTTTCAGAACTATATTGGTGGTATCAATAAACTTGCTTAACAGCAAGCATATTCAGTGCTTATTGAGCGCTGATAAGTGTATATTTTAAGTTGACAAATTATAGTTGTATTTAGCTGTAACGTAGCCGTATTCTTTTAAATTCTCAGGTTTAGCATCGTTAAGGACGATCACCGGATCGGCCAGTTTACCATTTTGAAATATTTTGGCGATGGTTCTAAGTTTATCTTTGCCGGTAAAATTGTACCTAACAAGATAGATGGTTAAATCTGTATAAGGCCTTAGATAGAATGCATCTGCCACCAACCCCACCGGCGAGGTGTCAATGATCACATAGTCGAACACGGTTTTCAGCGTGGTAATCAAATGATTGATGCGGGGTTTAGAAAATTGTTCCGCCGGATCCTTACAAGCTTTGCCTTTACCGACCACCCATACATTTGGCGAAATTTTCGAGGATTGCAGTATATCTTCAATCGTCATATCATTATCATCCAGATAATCGTTGATGCCTGCCGGATTGCCCAGATTTAACTTATTCAACAGATCTGGTTTTCGCAGATCAAATTCTAATACTACTACTTTTTTATTGGCCCTGGCTAATGTCAATGCCAGGTTAATACTCATAAAGGTTTTACCTTCGGCCTGGATAGTCGAAGTGATCATGATAGCGCGATGGCCAGTCCCATTCATATCATACAGATTTGAGCGTATGTATCTGAATAATTCAATAGCAATTGAACTGTTTTGACCATCTATAACGGGGGTTCTGTGATTTTTTTCGCGAATCAATTCGCCAAGTATTCTATGGTTCGGAATAACATTTAGCTCACTCGCATTTTTGATCTTTGTAGTTAACGCCGCTTTGCCTTCAACAAAACTAACGGGTACAGCAAGCGCAATGATAAAGGCGTACAGGTATATAAGCGGTTTCTGTGGGCTTTTAGGTTCCGGATCAAAGTTTGCAGATTCTACAGTCCGCGCATCAGGAGCGGCAGCTGTCATTGATAAGCCTGCTTCTTCACGTTTTTGTGTCAGGTAGTTAAATAAATTTTCTTTGACAGCAGTTTCCCTATTGCGCTCCAATAGTCCACGTTCTACAACAGGAGCGGTCCTGATTCTATTGTCGAACCTTCGCGCTGTAGCCATGAGATTGTTTTTTGACAACTGCAGGCTCTTTCTTACATTTTCTAAATTTTCTTGCAGGTTTTGCCTTAACGACCTTATCTGGTCTTTGATGTTGGCAACCACCGGGTTTCCGGGTGTGTTGTTGTGCAGTAATCTTTGATACTCTTGCTGCAGGTCATTGAACTTGGCTGTTAACGCAACGAGAGTTGGGTCCTGGATACCGAGGCTGCTTGGTACCAATGAAAATTCATTATCAGATTTATTAATGTAGGTTTGCAATGCCTCAACAATGTTTAACTGCATTTCAATCTTAAGCAGGTCAGATTTATAATCCTCTCCGCGTAAAAGATCCGCCTGGGTATTACTATTAAGGTCAGTAACCATATTGAACTGTTTATACTGCTGAACATTTTTTTCGACATCGGTAAGATCGCTCCCCAGGTATTTTAGTCGGCCATCTATAAATTCGATAGACGCCTGGGCAAGTTTCTTCATATTGTCAACGTTTTGAGCGTTGTACAAGACAACAAGTTTGGTTAAAATATCCATGCCTCTTTGCGGTACCTGGTCTGTTAAGCTCAGTACAATGGTATTTCCGTCTTTTACTACCTGGTTGATCTGCAGTTTGCCATTACTATAAGCATCAATAAAAGCTTTCTCATTTACAAACTCGATGGCTATTTTTTTATGACCGGTTTGAAAGCCAGGGCCTTTATCAACTTTAATATTGTAATCTGGCGTACGGATTATCTGCCCAAATTTGTAGGTTGTTGGCTTAGTTGCTGAAACTGTTTTGATGCTAAAGATACTATCGTTGATGATTGTTATGGTTTTACGCTCTGCGAACGCCCGTACACCGAGGTGATATATAGTAACCTTTACCGGTAACCGGTCGCCATATAGTTCTCTTTCGCCAAAATACAGGGTATCATAGAGGTAGCGGGTTTTCAGGGGAAGGCTCTGAAATACTTGGTGAAGCAAATCTTTAGAGCGCAGTATCTGTATTTCATTATCAACACTTTTTGTGGTATGGAACATGTTAAGGTCGCTGAAAGCTGTTTCCTTTAAAACGCCGTCACCCCGTTTATCATCTTCTACTAAAAGCGTGGTAGTGACATTGTAGGTTGGTGTAACATGCAATATATATATAAATGCCAGCCCCATGAAAAGTGCTATACTGCTAAGAAACAGCAGCCAATATTTAGTATATTTCTTGATAGTTTCCATTTGAATGATATTTTATAAGATAATTGATAGCTATCTGTTATTTTCTAAAGGCAAGCCCGACAATTACGGCGACCACCGTCATAAATGAGCCAATGATAGGGATGTACCGGTTATCCTGGTCAGTTTGCTGCACTTTAGATTTATCAGGCTCGACATAAATAATATCATTTTGTTTTAGGTAGTAGTATGGAGAGGTAAATAGTTCATTGCTGTTTAAATTTATACGCCCTGTGGTTCTGACGCCACTAACTTCGCGCACAATCAAAACATTATTTCTTTTTGCAAATGGTGTTAAGTCGCCGGCATAACCAAGTGCGCCAAGTAACGTAACATTTTCATCGGCAACTGTGAACGTGCCGGGGCGGGTCACTTCGCCGATAACGGTTACTTTAAAGTTTAAAAAGTCTATATTGACGATTGGGTTTTTGGTATACGCGCTTAGTTTCCGGGCCATTACTTCTTCAGCCTCTGAAATAGTGAGACCGCCTACTTCAACCTCGCCCAAAACCGGAAAACTGATGTCTCCATCTTTTCCAACGCGGTAGCCCATTTTTATGAGTTGCGGTGTTGTCGTATTAAAGACATCAACATTAATTACGTTGTTGAAAATAGCGTTTGATTCAATGCTAAGTGTAGTTACACGAATGTTCAGCAAATCTTTTGGTTCGATTTTAGGCTCACTTTCCTGTATCATCTTACTTACATTAACCGACATGTTGGTTTTTTGACCTTGCTGATCGCTGAAGTACACCAGATTCCTTTTTTGGCTGCAAGCGTTAAAGAAAACGGTAATAAGAATTAACCAGACAGGTTTGATTTGATTTAGGTGCTTTCTCATTTTAGGTTATATAAATTAGGACGTTGTAATAAGTTGTGTTTGTAAATCTGAAGTAAACCTATAAAGAAAAAAGCCGCACTGAAATAGTTAAGCCGCTGTTGTATAGCTAATTGTGACTTGGTTACAGAAATTTTCACATTTTTGTGCAGACTTTACAATGCCTTTGACCATATCACAACGGCGTCTATACAACCATGACAAAGGCCAGATTGGGGTAAAATGTAAAAAAACAGAGTAACTGATGACGTGTAACGCGGAATATCCGGTTAATCGGACAAGTTTTGGAATTGCTAATTTAATAGGTAATTATACACTGCGAAATTTTATTGATTTTTCCGCTGTTGATGAGGTATGCTGCTGCCGCTGATTTATTTAGTTTTTTGTTCAATGTATCGACTATAGTAGGATTGACGAGTTTTAAAAGGATATGCTGGTCGAGCATATTTACCCGCAAAGGACAAACATCGTTCTTGATCCAATGTGGGTTTTTAACAAGTATGGTACCCGAAATAATTTCGTCGTTTAGTTGCCGCGTAAGCGTAGCCGTAGCCCTAAAACCTATACTAGAGCAAGAATCGGTTGGCTGAGTGATTGTTATATCAACTTGCTTATCAATCAATCCATATAAATTTTTAAGACCGATAGATATGCCGGCACCCTTGTTATACACAGTGAGCGGATTGATCACATCAATATTCTTCAGTTCATCAGTCGACGAATTTGGCTCAAAATCTATTCCGTCCATTGGAGGCGTTCCGTCCGAGTAATATATATGTGGCGCTATCAAGGATAACCCATTCACACTAATTACCGAAATTCCATTTCGACGATTATGTACCAGCCCGGCTTTTATTATTTTAATGTTGAAATTACCAGAAACGTTTTGTTTCAATTGACCAAGATAGATCCCATCCCCCCAACAATTTGATATTTTAGGCTGGTTAATAGTTATATTAGATGATGAGTAAATACCAATGCCGTTTCCCCACTCGCCCAACTTGCCAATATGTGTATATCTGTCGCCTTGTATTACGGGGTCAATTAATGTTACATTATTAGCACCAGAAATTTTGAGAATGTTATAAGTTGACTTGTTTGAAGGCTGTAAAAGCAAAACCGAGCCAGGCAGAAACTTTATGACCTTATTCGATCCAATAACCAGACCATTATCATTCACTCTGATTGGGAACGGCGGAAAAATAATTATGTCGTGCGCATTGATGGCCTGTTGCAAATAAAAGGTGTAATCTACCGTCCCGTTTTTTACGAACGATGCTGGGAGGCTTTTGGTTACGTCATAACAGTTACCGGGATGGGAGTGATCACCTGATCTTTGGTGATTGCCTGTTTTTAGCGTTGTGCGGGATGTGTGTGGATGTAATTTGACAATAATTGAAAAAGCATTGATCGAACATATACAAACGTAAATGAACAAAAGATATCTTATACTTAATGGTGTCATTAATGATAAACAGTTGACGCTTCTAAAATCTCTCTGGTAAGGGGCTTAATGAGATATGACTTTACAAACGGATAATTATTAACCCGTTTTAAATCGTGTGGATGAATAGATGACGAAACGATATAGATGTCTATGTTCTTCTTTAGTTGCACAGCTAATGTTTTATAGTTTTCTAAAAATTGCCAGCCGGTAATTTGAGGCATATTAATATCCAGGAATATCACATCCGGCAGCATTTCGTAATCTGTGCTATGTTCATTGAGATAATCGATCACACTGTTCCCGTCATAATAATGCCGAACCTTGCATGGGCAGTATTTATCTATCATCAACTGAAGTACCATGTGTTGCAATGGGTCGTCATCGAGTATCAGTAAATCGGTCATAGCATCTTTTAATTGATAAAATTACGGCCTACAGAAAAATTGACGCGGTTTTTTGCTACACATTTTCAGCACAAAATTTTTCCCAGTTTTTAACAACACGATAAAGGATGACCTGTATTTGACTGATTTCCCAATTGTGTGATAAAAATTGATTATTGAATCCTAAAAGCTATCGTTTTAATTTTGAGTCCCATTTGTCATGCGGCCTGTATACATCAGGTGTTGCACAATTGCCCTGAAAGGCACCGGCGTAATCGAAAGACTCGACTACACACGTTTAGAACCAATTATTAATTAACAGTAAAAAAAAAGTTATATGAGAGATCCCATTAATTTCCGCGTTAATCTGTCTATTAGGTTAGTATTGATAATCCTGTTATTTCTACTATCACAATGTAAAAAAGATTACATTCAAGACAGTGTTACTCCTTCTATTACATTAGGCTCGCAGAATGACGTGTCATTAGCCACCAGTGTTATTTCGGTACCTTACGACGTTTCAAAAAGCTTACCTGCAAACTTTGTAAAAAACGGGACAAAGGACTATACTACCTATCTCCAGAGTGCCCTAAACAAATATACCAATATCGTTTTCCCCGCTTTCCCGATATTGGTAAACGCCACCGGCCTTAAAATTTTATCTAATACAACCATCACGTTTTTGGCGGGATCGAAATTGTTGCTTGTACCCAATAACCTGCCTAACTACAGCGTGATCAGAATCTATAATGTTAGCAATGTTGTGCTAAACAACCCCGTTATTATTGGTGACAGGTATGCCCATTCTAGTATCGACGGTCAATGGGGGCAGGGAATAACTATTTCGGGTTCAAAAAATATCATTTTAAACGCACCAAATATTACCAACTGCTGGGGCGACGGCATTTACCTTTCATCGATAGATACGTTAAATAATCATAACATAACCATCAACAATGCCTATTGTCGGTCAAATCGTCGAAATGGAATATCGGTGACGAGCGCGGTCGGGTTAACGCTTGAATCGCCTTATGCCGGTTACAGCGACGGTTCGCCACCATCTGCCGGCATTGACTTTGAGGCCGAAAGCAGTGCTGATCAGTTACAGAAAATAGTGATTAATAATGCGCGAACTGAATACAATACCGGGAATGGCATTACCATGGGGTTTAGAAGTTTATTTGGCGGCCGCAATAAATTTATTGGCTTTCAGCTCAATAATTGTATGGACAAAGGTTCGGCAATTGGGTTAAACGCTACCGCTACTTTAACCAGAAGAGTTGGCAATGAAACTGTTACCGGCGACATCAAGGTAATAAACCCTTATTGGCGTAAAAATACGAATACGCCACTTGCAACAAATTTGCTGGTGACTACGATCAGACTAAATGTTGTTAACCCCATTGTACAAGATATTACCGGGCAGCAACTCACCGACGCCCAGGCACTGGCGATCTTTACATATAAAACTCACATCAATCGGACAGCAAATTATACGATTACTTTTTAAAACCTCAATATGTACGGAAACACATAACACAACCTCTTCACTGCACGTCTGTAGCGGGTACGCAGTGATAGCTACAACACAAACGAAGAAGCCTCATAGGTCATTGATTCAAATCAATGACCTATGAGGCTTTCTTGCGGGGTGAATGGGAACCTATTAGAACACTTGGATGGAATTTTGGACGTGATTAAAGAAATTGTTCAAGGCAAATAACACATAATTATTTTATACGATATATCTTACTGTAGGACTTTGCAATTCGTTCACGAGCATTTAACGGTTCTTCAGAAGGAATATCGCTAGTTTGCTTGGGGAAAATTCCTTTATATTGGAAATATTCTTCACATAGATCCCAATCTTGAAAAATAAGTTTTAAAACATGTTCTTTTTTATTCAAAGCTGGTATATCAAAGCTGTCATGACAATTTGCAGCAATTTCAGACAGTAAAGCACGAGTTGATTCAAGTGCTTTGAAAATTGAAGGCTTGAAAAGATTAAATATTAGATTTTTATCTTGATTATACTCTGTTAAAGCATCGGTTTTTAAATGGATGATGCTATTACGAATATTTTCGAGCTTTTAAAATTTGGCCAATGTTTAGAGTTTTTAGGTGAGGCCATTTTTAAAGCATCAGGTATGATTACCGAAAGTTTAAAGTCTGTAGTCTTATTTCTTTCAATATAAAGCTTATCCATTAACAAGTTACCATTATTTTTTTCTTCCTGATATATATAATCATCAGGTATTAATGAATTAACTATCGATTCGATAGCAGTATATAATGTTATTACAGCAGTTTGTGTATGTTCAATATATTCGTAAAAGCTACCTGCTAATTGTTCATCAAGTTCTGTAATTCCTGATTTCTTTAAAATTGGTTGGAATGTCTCTGTATAGATATTTTTAGCTAAAGCAGCCTCCTTTTCAGATAAATCGAGAAAAATTCCTGCGATGTTGGGGGTTGGTACAACCAGCTCGGTCTTACCGAATTTGTAGGATTGTCGATGATTTATTACGTATACTTTATCATTCTTATCAATTGAGAACTGTATAATCTTTTTCGTCCTTTTGTAAATATCCTTGCTAAACTTATCCATTTAACCGCTAGATCTATTAATTTAAATTAGAGACAATAGTAAATGATGAAGATACGCAAATATAAAAGCCACAAAACTGTTAATTAACCAATAAGGAGATAATAAAAATGACTACACGTAAGGCAATCCGCACAGAACAGACTACACTAACTAATAGCGAGGAAATTATCAACTATGTTTGTAAAAACTGGGACAATTCAAAAAAACACTTAGAAAGTGCTTATGTTATTTATCTTGATTATAATGAAAAGGTAATTGATTGGGAGTTATTGAATACAGGTGATGAAAATAGCTGCCATGTGCCTGTTTATCTTATAATGCGAAGAGCAGTTAAACTGATGGCACAAGGAATTGTCTTTGCACATAATCATCCTTCTGGGTCGACAGAACCGTCTGAAGTTGATATAAGAACTACAGAAAATATTTATAGACGTTGTTTGGCATTAGATATAAAATTTATAGATCATATTATTATATCGACTAAATGTGGTCCATATTCCTTTAAGGAACAAGGTAATTTGCAGGTTTATCGGAATAATCAAAAAAAAGCTGAAGAATTACTTGAACATGGTTCGTTTACAAATATTGCACTCAATATTGTTGAGCGATTTTGTCAAGACATAGCAAGGGGGAATTCTACATATAACAGTAACAATACGGTCACCAGACAATTAGAGAAGTTGTATATTAAGTTTTTTGATCCAATTATTTAATTGATATAAAAAATGCCCTCAAGTTAGTTTAAAGACGCTTTAGTGATTTTACTAGAGAGGGATTTACTCTGTGGACGGTATTATCGCACTATTAAAAGAATAAGGCTGCTCCAAAGAAACAGCCTTATAAAATTCATTAATTTTTCAGTAATGCAAAGTACTACTGAACTTTTTTTCTGCGGAGAGTTAGGGATTCGAACCCCAGGACCTGTTACAGTCAACAGTTTTCAAGACTGCCGCAATCGACCACTCTGCCAACTCTCCGGGGACAAAAGTACAAATCCGGCCCGAATTGGCAAATCTGAATTCCACTTTTTTTAACAATTCTGAAAAAAGGTGATAAGTAGTTGAAAGTGAGCCGGCTTATTTTTCTATTTTATCAATTTTTCGGTCCGGAAGGTGTTGTGTTTTTGTTTTACCACCTTAATGTTCCGCTTAGAAAGGTCAATGCTGGCGTTTAATTCAAAGCCGATTAGTAAAATTGCCGAGTTTAAAAATAGCCATAACATCACCACAATCACGGTGCCGATAGAACCATAGATCTTATTGTAAGAAGCAAAGTGATTAATATAGTAAGTAAATCCCAACGAGGTTAAAATGGCCAGCCCGGTAGCCAGGATAGAGCCCGGACTAAGAAAAGGCCATTTTAATTTGTGCGAGGGCCCATAGCGGTATAGCAGTGAAATAGTCACAAAAAATATCGTAACAATAATAACCCAGCGCGACACCGTAAGCACATGGATCCAAAAGTGGCTTTTGCTGGCAATATGGGCCTGGAGATAGCCAATAACGCTTTCGCCGGCAATCATGATAGCGATGGCTACTATCAGGGCTACAGTGATAACGATAGTAAGCAGCATAGCTATCACGCGCCTTTTTAACCACGTCCGTTTCTCTAATATGAGCGATGAGTTGTTAAAAGCCCGCATCAGGTTGCTTACGCCATTGGTGGCAAAATATAATGCGGTAACAAAACCCAGGGACAATAAGCCGGCGTTCTGATGCTTGATAATATCCTCAATAGTTGTCTCAAAAGCAAGGTAAGCGTAGGTTGGTAATATAGTGTGCAAAAGCTCCAGCAGTTTTTCCTGAAACCGATCTACAGGTATATAGGCTATAAGCGTAAATAAAAACAACGTGCCGGGGAATAATGCTAACAAAAAGTTATAAGCCAATGCTGATGCCTTATTGATCAGTGAATCTTCCAGAAACTCATTGATAAGCGATACCGTTACCGCATAGACAGACAGGTTGCCAAAACCGGGTAATACAATTGACTTAGTCCATAATATAAATGAACGGTATAATTTTAGTCGTAATAATAAGCGGTGTACCCATCTCATCGGTAAGCTAATTTACTCAAAAAAATGGCTTTAATTTCTCCAGGAATTCTGCCGATGGTAAACAGGGGCGATTGTTGGTCATATTAACAAACACCAGCAATGTTTCACCCTGGTGAATCAGCTCCTCACTTTCATTAAACAGCTCGTATCTGAAATGAATTTTTACGCCGGGCATTTTGTCCATGATCACCTTAACGGTTATCTCCTCGTCATAGCGTGCCGGTTTCAGGTACTTACACTTCATCTCCAGCACCGGCATCATAATACCCGACTCTTCCATACCGCGATAGGTGAGGCCCAGGCTGCGCAGCATTTCAACACGGCCTACCTCATAAAACTCGGCATAATTGCCATAGTACATGTAACCCATTTGGTCAGTTTCGCCATAGCGGACACGTATTTTGGTAGAGTGCTCAAACATTATTTCATGATCTTATGCTCGGTAAGCGCTTTGCGGAACTTGGCTGCATTAATGTTATGCTGTGCGACGTTGGTAGCAAAATTATGTCTGTTTGAGAAATCCTCTTTAGCCACCATGTACAGGTAATCATTCTTCTGATAATTTAATACCGCTTTAACCGCTGCTACTGATGGCATCATTACGGGGCCCGGAGGCAGGCCGGTATGCACATAGGTATTATAAGGAGAGTTAACGCTAAGGTATTTATTCAGCACCCGGTGGATGGTAAAATCATTCATCGCAAAGATCACTGTTGGGTCTGACTCCAGTTTCATGCCTTTGCGTAATCTGTTCAGATAAAGCCCTGCAATGGTAGGCATCTCGTCATCGTAAACAGCCTCGGCATCAACAATCGAAGCCAGGATAGAAACCTGCGGGATAGTAAGATTAATTGCAGCGGCTTGTTGTTTACGCTCAGGTGTCCAGAAATTCTCATAATGCTTATACATCCTTTTATAGAATTTTTCGGGCGATATATCCCAGTTCATTTTGTATGAATCAGGCATGATCATCACAAAAGCATTGTCAGTATTCAAACCAAATTGATTTACGAAAGTGTTCGAATCAAGGTAGCGTAGCAATGTTAATGAGTCTGCTTCCAGCTTTTTGCTTACAAAGCCCGCAAATTGCGCTTTGGTCCTGAATACATGGAAAGACAAGTCGACCGGCTCTTGCTCGCCCAATTGCAGCATGCGGATGAATTTGCGGTTACTCATACCTTCATGCAGCCTGTATCTGCCCGGCTTAACATGGTTGGTATATTTCATTTGGTGCGCTGCCCAGGCAAAGGTGACAGTGTCTCTTACAATATCTTCGTCGCGGATAGTTTTATATACGTCGTTAAAATCTGAGCCGGTGCGTATGTACAGATACTCGTGGTTACCGGTAACCTGCGGGCCAAAATAACGCAGGTAATAAAATACCAGTGTACCGCCCAGACCTAATATGATCAAAACTACCAGGGTAATGATAAATTTTTTAAAAATACCGCCCGATGATGCCCGTTTTTTAGCCATGATGTTGTTAATGTTTTTAAGCCTGTAGTTTCTGCAACGCTAACAGCCCGCCGGTTAAGTTTATTATGTTGGTAAAGCCATTTTGCATTAAAATTGTTTGCGCCGTTTGGCTGCGCAAACCGGCTTTGCATATAACAATAATCTCTTCGGTTTTGTTAGGGTGAACAAGGCTGAGTTTTTCAGTTAGTTTAGATAGAGGAATGTTTTTGCCGCCTATGTTATAGGTTAGATATTCAATTTCTTCGCGCACATCAAGTACGTTAAGCGGTTCGCCGCTTAGTAACCTGCTTTTAAAGCTTTGTGCATCAATTTGCTGCATTACTTTTTAGCCTGGGCAACAGTTAAGTTAATTTTTGTGCCGATGCTGACTTTATTGAGCGAATCTGTCTTCATCGGAAACTGGCTTACCACCACTACGTTACTTGAGTCGGTAATGGGCCCTTCGTAGGTAATAGTGCCTATGCCCAGGTTAGCATTTTTCAACACAAAACGTACAGCATCCAGGTCCTGATTGATCAAATCGGGCACATCAACTTCGCTTGCGCCCACACCGTCGCCCAAAACTAAATCAATGCGCGAGCCTTTAGGTATCCGCTGGCCTGTATTCAATGTCTGTCCTGCTAATTTAGCTTCTAACACCACGTTCAAAGCTATATCAGCGCGATAAGTGGTGTCGCCAACTTTAAGGCCTGCATTTTGCAGGGTCGCCTGCGCTTGTATATAAGGCATTTGGTCAATATCAGGCAAAGCCACAGGCGGGGCTTTTAGCGTAACCATGGTCAGATATATCTTCCGGTTTTCTTTCACGTTGGTTCCCGGGTCTGGGTCTTGCTCAACCACGGTGCCCGGATCAGCATCACCCACATATACAGAATCAACCTGGTAATCAAAGCCCTGATTTTCTAGTATGTCGATAGCTTTTTCAATAGGTAAGCCCTTTAGTTTGGGTACAGGTATACCAGAGCCGTGATTGGTATAAAAACTGAGGCTGAAAAATGCGATTAAAACAATGGCTATTACAGAGCCAATAGCTAATAAAAGCGTGTTCCGGAAAGATTTAGTTTTTAAATAAGACCCAAATTTACTCATCGTCGGTTTGGTAATATTATACTTAATTTATGCATCAAACATAAGGATAATTTCGGATTTATAGGTTTGTAAAACTAATGTATTAATTAGGGACATGGCCTGAAAAAATATTTATCTTTGGCCGTATGACCATGAAAAACATAGCACTTTTAGCCGGAGGTTTTACCGGCGAATATGAGGTATCTTTGAATAGCGCCAGCAACATTGCCAACAACTTAGACAAGGCAAAATACAACGTTTATATTATTTTAATAAACCGCGATCGTTGGTTTTATGAGCAGGGAAGCGAGCGTTTTGACATCGATAAAAACGACTTCAGCCTGACTATCAATGGCGAAAAAATAAAGTTCGATTTTGCTTTCATCACGATACACGGCACCCCCGGCGAGGATGGTAAAATGCAGGGTTACCTGGACATGCTGGGCATTCCGTATAATACCTGCGACGTTACTACATCGGCTATAACCATGAATAAGGCTTATACCAAAACCATTGTTCATGGAATTCACGGTTTAAATACGGCTAAGTCAATTCGTTTATTTAAAAAGGATGGACATGATATAGCCACTATTGCATCAGCTTTAAAATTTCCGTTGTTTATTAAGCCAAATAATGGCGGCAGCAGCGTAGGGATGAGTAAGGTATATACGCCGGGAGAGCTTCCGGCCGCTATTGAAAAAGCTTTTCATGAAGACAATGAGATATTGATCGAAGAGTTTATTAAAGGCCGTGAGTTTAGCATCGGCATTGCGCGTTTAAGTGGTAAGATCACCGTATTGCCTGCTACTGAGATTATCAGCAAAAAAGATTTTTTTGATTACGAAGCTAAATATGTTGCCGGTGCATCAGACGAGATCACGCCGGCTGACATAAGTGCAGTCAAAAACGCGCAAATAGCCGAAATAGTAACCGAGGTTTACCTGCGCTTAAACTGCCGCGGTATGGCTCGTGTCGACTTTATTTTGTTGGAAGATACCCAGGACTTTTACTTCATTGAGATCAACACCACACCAGGCCAGTCATCAGCCAGTCTGATACCACAGCAGGTTAGAGCGGCAGGTATGAGCCTGCCAGATTTTTATGCCGAATTGATAGCAGAGTAATTTATAATAAAAGATCTGTCATTTTTTGAACGAAGTATAATGCGCAATAACGTGTTCGGGTATTTTTGAGGCCTTTCCGTCTGCCAGTGTTATCATCACAAAATCAAACCAGCCGTCGCAGCAAATTTTATTGCTTGCCTTGTTTTTGATATTGAATTTTACGCGGCAAACTTTTTTGTCGATGCTTTCAATGCCAGTGGTCACTACGAAATAATCGCCTAATAGCAGCGGGCGTTTATAATCGAGAAATACACCGCGCACCAGCCAACCGTAGCCATCATTTAAAAATTGCTCTATCGACATGCCGTAGCACCGCTCCATCTGATCGTAACGGGCAGCCTGTACATAGTCGAAATATTTACTGTTGTGTACGTGGCGGTACATGTCTATATCGTCCGGCCTGACACGGTATTCGGTTTCAAAAGTGGCGTATTGGTCGGTTACTGTCATATAGATACAAATATCGGTATTTAGACTTTATTATAACCATGAAGAATGTTTTGATCGGGGTTGCAACAAATAATTAAGTTCTTATCGATATATTTGAGTTGAACCTTAACCCATTTATAATAAGAAAAAACCTTATTACACTTAGTTTAATAATAGCCTGCATAGGGGCGCATGCTCAAACCTATACTGCTAAAGATTTAATAGGCAGATGGGAGTTTACCCGTAATAAAAAGGCCAACATTCTATTTACCAGCGATAGCACGGGTGCCTGGTTACAACAGGATGGTTTGATATTTAATAGATTTAAATATACCTGTGGTATCCAGGGTCCGGGCGACAAATACATGGAATTCAGGTTTACCGTCGAACTTAACCGCAAACATCCTAAACATGTAAGTGGTTACATCAAATTTTTAGATGACAGCATAGCGCTATTAAGAATAGGGTGGCCCATTAGTAAAGGCGCCGATACTACTTACAAAAAAGCATCCGTCTTAAAGCGAATAAAACAGCCGTTATGGCGCGATGCACCAAGATTGCCTACCTATAAAGATTTACTGGGCAAATGGCTTACTTATTCCAAAAAGCGTGGTATATCATCCGGGATCAGATTTATTGATTCGACACGTGCGGTTCATATTATAGGAGATAGGCAGCAACTTGTAAATTACAAAATTGACTTTACTCAACAACCTATTCCTGTTGATTTTTATTGGGGTACCCAATTGACACAAGGTTATATTGTATTTTATTCAATAGACAGGATCAGGGTAGAATTGTTTAAGCAAGGCAAGCCCCGCCCTGATCATTTTAGAGTATTTGGCCAAAATATCCAGCTTACCCGTCAAAAGGGCGAAGCTGGTGCCGGTTCGGCCGGTAATTAATAAACTTTAAATAACTATTCGCTATTTACCAAACTTTTGAATTTAAACTTTTTACTTTTGAATTTAAACATTACCTTTGCCCCACAATTAATAAAATTATTTACGCTTTAATATTATTCAAGTAATGTATTTAAGTACTGAAGCGAAACAAGAACTTTTCGCAAAACACGGCAAAGGTCCGCAAGATACCGGATCTGCTGAAGGACAGGTAGCACTTTTTACCACTCGTATTGCTCACTTAACCGGGCATTTGAAAAAAAACAAACACGATTTTTCTACTCAGCTGTCGCTGCAAAAAATGGTAGGTAAACGTCGTGCGTTGTTAGCTTACCTGTACAAAAAAGATATTGAGAGATACCGTGCTATTATCAAAGCTTTACAGCTAAGAGATATCATTAAGTAACTTAAACTTATTTTTAAAAAAAAGCCGTCTCTTTGTGGATGGCTTTTTTACTTTTACGAAATTATTTACACACAATAAAAACCGATGCGCTCCCAAAGATGAAAAGCGCATCACAACACAAACAAAATGAGTTTAAAAGTAATTAACAAAGTGATCGATTTAGGTGACGGCCGCACCATAGAGATCGAAACCGGAAAACTGGCCAAACAAGCTGATGGATCAGTAGTAGTTAAAATGGGTAACACCATGTTATTAGCTACTGTAGTTTCATCACTTGAGGCTAAAGAAGGCGTGGATTTTTTACCGCTTTCAGTCGATTATCAGGAAAAATATGCTGCCACCGGTCGTATCCCCGGCGGATTTTTACGCCGCGAGGCGCGTTTATCAGACTATGAGGTTTTGATCTCTCGTTTGGTCGACCGTGCTTTACGTCCAATGTTCCCGGAAGATTATCATGCAGACACGCAAGTGATGATCTCTTTAATATCGGCTGATAAAGACATCATGCCTGATTGTTTAGCAGGTTTGGCTGCATCAGCAGCTTTAGCTGTTTCAGATATCCCTTTCAATGGCCCGATATCAGAAGTACGTGTGGCCAAAATTGACGGCCAATTGGTTATCAATCCAACTTTAAGCCAGTTAGCTAATGCTACCCTGGAGTTTATTGTTGCCGGTTCTGAACATGACATCAACATGGTCGAAGGTGAATCAAAAGAGATCCAGGAAGCCGAACTTGTTGAAGCTATCAAATTTGCACACGAGGCCATTAAAGTTCAATGTTTTATACAAAAACAATTAACTGAAGAAGTTGGTAAGACAGAGAAACGCGTTTACAGTCATGAAAACAGCAATGAAGAGCTGAAAAAAGCTATCTACGCTGCTACTTACGATAAAGTTTATGCCATAGCCAGCGAAGCATCTGCCAAAGACGAACGTACTGCTAAATTTAAAGCTGTACGCGATGAGTTTATTGAAACTTTAGGTGAGATTGATGACGTTACCAAATTCCTGGCAAAAAAATATTACCATGATGTTGAGTACGATGCCATCCGTAACCTGGTGTTAGATGAAGGTAAACGTCTGGACGGCCGTACTACTACACAGATCCGCCCGATATGGAGCGAGGTAGGTTATTTGCCTGCTGCTCACGGTTCGGCAGTATTTACCCGTGGCGAAACCCAATCATTAACCACCGTTACTTTAGGTGCTAAAGACGACGAGCAAATGATTGATGGTGCATTTATCAATGGGTATCAAAAATTCTTGCTGCATTACAATTTCCCTGGTTTCTCAACAGGCGAGGTTCGTCCTAACAGAGGTGCCGGCCGTCGTGAAATTGGTCACGGTAACCTGGCTATGCGTTCGTTAAAACAAGTATTACCCGCCGACGACAGCAACCCTTACACTATCCGTATAGTATCTGATATCCTGGAATCGAACGGTTCATCATCAATGGCTACGGTTTGCGCCGGTACATTAGCTTTGATGGATGCAGGTGTTAAAATCACCAACCCGGTATCTGGTATCGCTATGGGATTGATCACCAACGAAATGGGTACCAAATACGCTATCCTTTCTGATATTTTGGGAGATGAAGATCACCTGGGTGATATGGACTTTAAAGTAACCGGTACTAAAAACGGTGTCGTTGCGGTACAAATGGATTTGAAAATTAACGGTCTGTCATACGAAGTATTGACTAACGCGTTAAACCAGGCTAAAGAGGGCCGTTTACATATCCTTGGCGAAATGGCAAAAACCATGAGCGCGCCTCGCGAAGATTACAAACCACACGCTCCGCGTATTATTACCATCAAAATTGACAAAGAATTTATTGGTGCGGTTATAGGCCCCGGTGGTAAAATTATTCAAGAAATGCAGCGCGAAACCGGTGCAACTATCTCAATCGAGGAAGTTGGCAATCAGGGTATCGTGCAGATCTTTGCTGACAATAAAGAAGCTATAGATAAAGCGGTAAGCCGTATCAAAGCCATTGCTTCAAAACCCGAAGTAGGCGAGATATACGACGGTAAAGTGAAATCAATTATGCCTTTTGGTGCATTTGTTGAGATCATGCCGGGTAAAGACGGTTTATTGCATATATCAGAAATTGATCACAAACGTTTCGAAACCATGGACGGTATTTTCCAGGTAGGCGACGAAGTGCGTGTTAAATTGCTGGATGTAGACAAGCAAGGCAAGTTAAAACTTTCGCGTAAAGTGTTATTGCCAAAGCCTGAGAAACCCGAAGCTAACTAAAGCCCCTAAGTCTCCCCTGGAAAGGGGAGACTTAAAGTATTTCCCTCATCAAAACCCTCCCTACCGGGAGGGTTTGGGTGGGACTCTAAAAGTCTTGGAAACAAGGCTTTTACTATTTAAAGCTTAAATTGTTTTAACTATTTTCACATTTTTAAAACAAAAAACTACCCAGAAGACTTAATAGCTTTTATAGTTAAGTGATAAAAGCTAAAAGCCGACCCGCAATTTGACGATGAATTCTATTCCTGATGATCCTTTAGATTTTCTCAATAGCGGCAATAATTCAGATAAATCAGCGCATCCCCATGATGTTCTGGTGCAACAGTTATTGTACGAAATTATAAGGGTGAAAGAACTTATTGCATACTATGACTCCATCCCTAACGGAGGCGGGCAACTTGGCTCGTCCATACTAACCGAATTGGTAGGCGAAGCTTATAACTCATTAGTAAACTACGATCTGGTACTTATGAAAAAGTATTATGACTTACTGCAGAATTGTGATTAGTTCAATAGGCTCATTAGGCATTAATATTCTTCACATTTTTCGAGCGTAGGGAGCAAGTTATATATACACCAAGCATCCCGGTATCTGAGCGCGGAGCTTTCCCGTTACTAACCGAAACGACAAATAATTATTAAGATTAAAGCGGATCAGTCAGCCAGTTCCCTTAAATCGACCGGTACAACGCGCGAAATGCCTTGCTCAACCATAGTGACACCGTAAATAATATCGGTGCTGGCAATGGTTCTTTTATTGTGCGATACGATGATAAATTGCGACTCCTGCGAGAACTTGCGGATGATGTTGTTGAACTTGTCGATGTTGGTATCATCAAGCGGCGCGTCAACCTCGTCAAAAATACAGAAGGGAGCCGGCTTTAACAGGTAAAGCGAGAATAAGATGGCCGTAGCGGTCAATGTCTTTTCGCCACCCGAAAGCTGGTTAATTGATAGCGGACGTTTACCCTTGGGCTTGGCCATAATGTCAATGTCCGACTCTAACGGATGCTCCGGATCAAGCAGGATCAAATCGCACGAATCTTCCTCATTAAACAACGAGCGGAATACCTTGATAAAGTTTTCGCGCACCTGCGTAAAGGCAAACATAAATTTTTCGCGTGCGGTGTCGTCAATCTCCTGTATAGTGGCCATTAATGATGCTTTAGCTTCACCCAGATCCTTCTTCTGGTTCTGGATAAACTCGTAGCGTTCGTTCATCTCTTTATATGCCTCAACAGCCATCGGGTTAATGGCACCAAAATCATCCAGCTGGTTTTTGAGCTTGTCAGTACGCTCACGCAATTGCTGCTCATTTTCGTCTCCGGCAATTTCCGTTTCGGGCAAGTCATTAATATCTACATTAAACTCAACCGACAAGCGCTCTTTTAAAGCATTAAGCTCGATACGCAGGTTATTACGCTCGTCTTTCAGTTCGCTCTCAATAACCTCAGCCTGATCTTTTTTACGGCGCAGTGCGGCAATGGCATCCTCGGTCTCTGTTATCTTGCCGCGTAGTTTATAATATTCCTGCTCGGCTTCCTGCGTTGCTTTTTCCAGCTCTTCTTTCTGGCTGTACATTTCCAGCAAACCGTCGTCCGAGTTGTCAGACTGTTGCAAATTTTCTTGTATGGCGACTTTGACCTCTTCCAGTTCGGCAGCATTTTTTTTGATGCGGCTTTCTAAACTATCCTGCTGGGTGAAGCGGTAATCTAAATCTTTGTTCAAGCCCGAAACTTTATTTTGCTGCTGATGAAAACGGATATTCTCCTGGTTATAGGCATTTGACTGCACGGTAACCATTTCGTTCAGCTCATTAAACTCCGCTTGTTTTTCGGTAAGTAAAACTGCCTGGGCTTCTTTCTTTTCCTTTAGCTCAACCAATAACGGTTGCAGGCTTGCCCTCTCTTCTTTAATACCGGCTATTTTTTTGGCGATATCATCCTTACGGTTAAGGCTGTTTTCAATGAATGTCTCATATTGTTCCTGGCGGGTTTTAACGGTAATAAGCTCCGTATTCAGTCGATTCAGCTCGGCTTGTTTTTGGGCGATCTCCTGCGCTTTGCCCTGAGATTTCAAAGTTACCGACTGCGTTTGCAATTCATTCGAACGTGTTTTAAGCTCAAATAGGTCAACTTCCAGCTTTTTGATCTCCTTAGCCAGGTTTTCCAGGTTTTTGGCGCGCCCTATACGTTTACCTTCAAATAAACCCACCGAGCCGCCGGCCATGGTATATTTGGTTTTGTTGAATTTACCGCTTTGGGCTATCAAAACCAGGCCCTCGGTAAGTGTGGCATTATTCAGATCGCTTTCATCATTAACCAGGTAAACATTTTTTAGCAGATGATCTACCAGCGGCTGATATTTCTTTTCAACCTCGACAACATTTAGCGCCGGGATGCGGCCACCAACCGGTTCTTCCTTAAATGGCAGCGAAACGGAGTCGGTGTAATTGCTCAAAATGAAAAATTGCGCCCTGCCACGTGAGGCATTACTTAACAGGTTAACCGCTTTAATGGCCTCGTCATAAGTATCCACTACATAGTGGTTCATTAGGGGTTCGAGGTAGTTTTCAATGGCTACGCGATATTGCTCGCGGCAAAACAGTACATCGCTGAAGAGGGGAGCATTTTTGGCCCATTCGTTATTATTTTTCAGAAAGCGGATAGACTCAGGGAAACCTTCCAGGTTATCAACCAAACTTTTGGTAAGGTTGTACTCATTTTGTTTCGCGTCCAGTTTCCGGCTTTCAGTAATAATAGTTTCTTTAACAGTTTCAGCCTCGGCGTCTATAGTAGCTATCTGTCCCTGTAATTTTTCTTCATGCTTTACCTCTTGTTCGTATTCGGCCTGTAAGGCTTCCGTACGGCCCTGTAATTCGGCAACTACCTCATTAAAGTGCGACAGCTCTACCTTTTTGTTGGTGGCGTCTTCCATATTACGCTGGCTTTCCTGCTCAAGCGCCTGCTCTTGTATTTGCAGTATATCAATGTCTTTCTCGGCCTTGTAAGCCTGATTTTGCAGGTTGTTATTGGCCGATACCAATTCATTCAAGGCATTACGCGCGCTTGATTGTTGCAGACGCAATTCGTCAACCATTTGTTTCAGGTCGGCAACTTTGGTGCTTATCGTGTCCAGGTTTTCTTCTTCCTGGGCTTTCTCCTCATTAAGGCGCTTGATGTTATACAGAACGTGGTTGAGCTGATTGCGGTCGCGTTCCAGTTCTTCAGCTAAACGGGTTTCTTTGTCCTGTTGGAATTTCAGTTGCTCATTCTTGATCTTTTTCTCACTCTCGTAAGCGCGAATTTTGCCAACAAACTCGTTGGTGGCTTTTTGTTGGATGGATAGATTTTTTTCTTTGGTGATGCTATCCAGCTTTTCTTGCTGTAAAGCGGCTTCAAGTGTATCCATCTGCGATACAACGCCCGATTTTTCTTCGCGCTGCCTCAACTCTTGTTCCTCGATGGTCGCCAGCGAGGTGCCAAATGCTGCGATCTTAAATGAAGCCAGTTTGATACTGAGTGTTTTGTATTCTTCTTTAAGCCGATAGTAACGCTCGGTTTTCTTAGCCTGGTTCTCGAGCATTTTCAGGTTTTTCTGAATCTCGAAAAGCAAGTCCTCTACGCGTTCCAGGTCGGCTTCAGTTTCTTTCAGCTTATTAAAAGTCTGCTTTTTACGTAGTTTATATTTGGATATGCCCGATGCCTCTTCAAACAAATTCCGGCGCGAACCTTCTTTGTTGGAAATGATCTCTTCGATCATCCGCAGCTCAATAATAGCGTACGAATCTGAACCCACACCGGTATCCAGGAAAAGGTCAGTAATATCCTTTAAACGGCATTGCACGTCATTGAGGCGATATTCGCTATCGCCACTGCGGTAAAGCTTGCGGGTAAGCGTAACCTGCGAATAGTCGGTAGGGAGGATGTTCTTAGTATTATCAAAGGTCAGCGATACTTCGGCCAGGTTAGCGGCTTTGCGGCTTTTGGTGCCGTTAAAAATAACATTGTCCATTTTCTCTGAGCGCAGCATACGTGTGCTTTGCTCGCCCAATACCCAGCGTATGGCATCTACCACGTTTGATTTGCCACAGCCGTTAGGCCCCACAATAGCGGTTACACCTTCATTAAAATTAATGGTGATCTTATCGCCAAAGCTTTTGAAACCCTTGATTTCTAACTGTGTAAGCTGCATTTAAACGTTGTATCCTTAAGAAAATTCGAGTGTTCAAAATAGCGTAAAATTTTGGAAATAGCAAGGTGGGGTTTAGAGATTAGCGACAGAACATCGGAGCTTGGTGGTACACATAACAAAGCCTGCTATGGCCGCTCATAACGGTATGATCTGTAAAAATAAAGGTGTTTCACCGGGGGTGTTTCACTCCAATTTTCAGAAAAGTGGAAAAATAGCTTAATATGCTATGCTACAGTATTTTATAAGGCTTACCTAAAGCTTTGGTACTGTTTCAAAGTGTTTCACTCTATTTTGCTAAGTGGCTTGTTTTAAGATGATTACGTCAAAAAAGTGTTTCAAGTGTTTCATATTTTAAAGTGAAACACTTGCGACTAAATAACATAAGTTAAGCCCTTTTCCGGTATGGTTGCGGTGTAGCCCTCAACAGCCAAACTATCAGCCAGGGCCTGCATGCTGGTATCCTCGCCATGCACCAGGAAAATGTTCAGGAGCTTGTTTTTATCCTGCGACCGGATGTTGTTCATCAGGTCGTCGTGGTCGCCATGCGCACTGAGGACATCAGTTTGTTTGATGGTGGCGTAAACAGCCAGGTCGCGGTCTTTGATGTGGACAATCGAGTCGCCGCGCAACAGGCGGTGCCCTAAGGTCCCTTTTGCGCAATAGCCTATAAAAAGTATAGTACAATAAAAATTTTGGATATTATAAAACAGGTGATCCTGTATCCGGCCGCCTTCCAGCATACCTGCAGACGATATGATAATGCAGGGCTCGTAATAATTGGATACCTGCCGGCTGTCCTGAAGGGTTTCAACATAGGTGAGGTTATCAAACTCAAACTCGTCGCCCTGCGATTTATAAAACGCTTGTGCCTCTGCATTAACCAGGCTATGGTGTTTGCGAAAGACCTCTGTAGCCCTGGTAGCCATTGGGCTATCTACAAAAACCTTAACCGGCGGCAGTAAGCCGCTGCTGAAAATTTTATTCAACGAGTATACCAGCGATTGTGTGCGCCCAATACTAAACGCCGGAATGATCAACCGGCCCTGCTCTTTCACGCAGCATTTGTCAATGATCTCTACCAGCGTTTGCTCAACCGATCTATCTTTGGTATGCAGCCGCCCGCCATAAGTAGCTTCGGTTACCAGGAAATCAACAGGAGGCAAGGGCTGAGGGTCGTCTAATACCGGATAATTCTTCCTGCCAATATCGCCCGTAAAAGCTATCGTTTTTTCGATGCCATTATCGTTGATGTTAAATACAGCCGCCGCTGCACCCAATAAGTGGCCAACCGGTACAAAGGTCAGCTCAATATCGCCGGTAACACGAAATGGTTTATTAAAACCTATGGTCACAAAGCGGTCCATAGCATCCATGACATGTTTTTGCAGATATAGGGGCTGAGCGCTGGTATTGAACTTGCCTTTGCCATGCTTGCGGCCTTTTTCGGCCTTGTTCATAAATATGCTGACCGAGTCAAGCAGAAGCAACTCCGTCAGGTCGGCAGTAGGTGGGGTACATAGTATCTGGCCTTCATAGCCCAGGCGCACCAGCGTAGGTATGTTGCCTGAGTGGTCAATATGGGCATGTGTCAATACAAGCAGATCAATAGCAGCCGGGTCAAACGGAAAGTCCTCGTTTGATTGTATGCTTCGATCTTTTTCATAATCAAGCCCGCAATCTATCAGTATTCTATATTGGCCTATTTCAAGCAAATGCATGCTCCCCGTAACTTGACGGGCAGCACCGTGTATGGTTAATTTCATTAAAGGTTGGTCTCCTTGCGGCGTATCTGGTTTTTCAGCAGAAACAAAATGATAATAACCAGTATAAAGACAATGATCTTAAAGTTAAGCGACGCCTTGTCTTGCAGCTTTATGTTTTCTTCGTTTTGTTTTTTGAGTTTCAGCAGCTGATCCTGTAACCGGTTGATGGTATACATGGATTCAGTAGCAATGTGTTCAGTTTCTTTAGATTGATCCTGAACCTGGTTTTGCTGAAAAGTGCGATACTCCAGTAATATTTTTAGTTCGCGGTAAATATTATTATCTGTTTTAACAATATCCATCAGGATATTATTACTGCGGCGGATGTCTTTCTTGGTTTGCAGCCCGAAGATGCCAGTATGCTTGCTTAAACTTTCGTCATACTGTCCAAACTTTTCTGTACGTACAGCCAACATGGCGTTTATCTTGGCGCGCTGTCGTTGGTAAGCAATCGAGTCGGCTTTGAATTGCGCGGCGGCATTCAAACAAAAGAAACAAAGTAAACAGAACGGTATTATTTTTTTCATGAATGATAATCAAAATCGATAATAACGCTATCGCCTAAATTAAGCCCTAATAAACCGCTTGCATTACCTTTGTTAATGGCAATTTCCAAATGGTCGCTAATACCAAATAAACAGAGTTTTTCTCCTTCGGGTACTTCGCTGTAATGCCAGCTTAGGTGGTTTATGGTTTCATTGCGCTTAAAGTACAAGGTAAACTTTCGGCCCTGTTGTACTTTATTAAAAAACTCTTTGGTAATATTAGTAATAACATTTTGAAAAGAGTCAATATAAATCACCGCGCCTTTGATCAGGCTTTTCTCAATTACGGGCTGCAAATTCATTTTATGTTCGATGCCGGTTACCGGTAAACCTATTTCTGTCAGCTTTTTGCCCTGGGCCAGGTGGCAGGCCGCCTTAACAAAAATATCAGCTAACGGGAAATGTAAAAACTTCAGATCCTGCATGATGTTTATCTCTACAATTTCTTCCGGCTCCTCGTTAAACATCAGCGAAAAAATGCCATTGTCCGAACCTACGAAATAGTGGTTTTTGTACTTGAGGGCAAGATACTTGGTGTCATCGCTATAAACAGTATCAATACCAATCAGGTGCACCGTTCCGTCCGGAAAATAGTGAAAACTATTTTTTAAAATAAAGGCTGCCTGCTGAACATTGTAAGCGGGTACACTATTGGTAATATCAACAATATTAACAGTTGGCAATAACCTTAGTATGCTTCCTTTAAGGGCTGCCTGATAAATATCTTTATCGCCCAAATCAGTAGTTAAAGTTATTATTGCCATTAATTTTTTAAATATTTATTGCTAATCTTGTACAAGCGTTAGACGCTGCAAATATTCAATTTTTAATTCATAAAAATCGGTAACAAAATAATCAAATTTACTATTGAACGAGCTCAAACTATCAATTGAAAATATAAATCCGGCGGTTTTGTGGGGGCCGAATAATGATCACTTTGAGATCATCAAAAAGCAATATCCCAAACTTAAAATTGTTGCCCGCGGCAGCGAAGTAAAGATACTGGGCGATGAGCGCGAATTAGTAGTTTTTGAGGAGAAATTCAAGCATCTGATTCAGCACGTCGAGAAGTACGAAAATCTGAACATCACAGATTTGGAAAGAATACTCGGATCAAAGGTTGATACCTCTGCACCGGCCACCGAACCAGCCGCCGACAAATTTGCCAGCGGCGAGGTAATTGTATTTGGCCCTAATGGGGTAATGGTTAAGGCCCGTACTGCCAATCAGCATAAAATGGTTGATGGCATAAACAAAAGCGACATTATGTTTGCTATAGGCCCTGCCGGTACCGGTAAAACTTATACCGCGGTGGCACTTGCGGTACGTGCCCTGAAAAATAAAGAGATAAAGCGGATAATTTTAACCCGTCCGGCTGTTGAGGCAGGAGAGAACCTGGGCTTTTTACCGGGCGATCTGAAAGAAAAGATCGACCCGTATCTGCGCCCTTTATATGACGCACTGGATGACATGATCCCTGCCGAAAAACTGAAAGTATATCTGGAAAACCGTACTATAGAGATTGCCCCGCTGGCCTTTATGCGCGGCCGTACCCTGGATAACTGCTTTGTGATATTAGATGAGGCCCAAAACGCCACTGATATGCAGCTAAAGATGTTTCTGACCCGTATGGGCCCATCGGCTAAATTTATTGTTACCGGCGACGTTACCCAGATAGATTTACCAAAGAAACAGCAGTCGGGCCTGCATACAGCCCTGCGCATACTGACCGATATCAAAGGCATAGACATCGTATACTTAAGCGGCGAGGACGTAGTACGGCACAAATTAGTTAGAAAGATATTAGCAGCTTACGGAGATATACAATAAAAATCAAGAGTCAAGAGCGGAGACAGGTTGTTGATTCTTGACCCTTTTAATTCTTGATTTAAAAAAATAATTTGAGTTAAGAGATAAGGATTGGAGCTATATATCTTAATTCTTAACTCTTGGTTCTTGACTGTCAAAAATGAACGCAATAAAAGAAACCCATTTTAATTTCCCTGGCCAAACCAGCTTTTATAAAGGCAAGGTTAGGGATGTTTATACTATTGATAATAAATACCTGGTAATGGTAGTGAGCGACAGGATATCGGCATTTGACGTAGTACTGCCCGAACCTATACCATACAAAGGCCAAGTGCTTAATCAGATCGCTGCTAAATTTTTGAAAGCTACCGCTGATATTGTTCCTAACTGGGTGGTAAATGTACCTGATCCGAGTGTTACTATTGGTCGCATCTGCGAACCGTTTAAGGTAGAGATGGTGATCCGCGGCTATTTGGCCGGACATGCGGCGCGCGAATATGCCGCAGGCAGGCGCGAGGTTTGTGGAGTAGCTTTACCCGAAGGCCTGAAGGAAAACGATAAACTGCCTGAACCGATCATCACCCCGACAACTAAAGCAGCGGTAGGACATGACGAAGATATATCAAAAGAAGATATTCTGGCAAACGGCATCGTATCGCCGGAAGATTATGAGAAGCTGGAAAAATATACCCGCGAATTATTTGCCCGGGGTACTGAGATAGCCGCTAAACAAGGTTTGATTTTGGTAGATACGAAGTACGAGTTCGGTAAGGTCGGCGATCAGATCTATTTGATAGACGAAATCCATACTCCTGATTCATCACGTTATTTTTATAGCGAAGGATATAACGAGCGCCAGTCTAAAAATGAGCCTCAAAAACAGCTGTCGAAAGAGTTTGTACGTAAATGGTTGATAGAGAATAACTTTCAGGGTAAAGACGGCCAGACTGTACCTGAAATGACACCTGAAAAAGTGCAATCGATATCAGAAAGATACATTGAACTTTATGAACAGATTACGGGCGAAAAGTTTGTTAAACCTGCTGCCGAAAACGTTTTAGAGCGGGTAGAAACAGCTATAAAGAAGGCATTAATAGCTTTGTAATGTTATTTTCTGAATAATGCATATATTAGCAGTTACAAATTATTGAAGAAAAATGAAGTTTACAGTAGACAAACACGAGAAATATATATTGCTTAAGCTTAACGAGTCTAAGTTAAACTCTTTAATTACACCGCAGCTAAAGTCTGAGTTGATTTTGATCAACACCGAAGGGCAGCGTAATATAATTCTCGATCTTTCTCAGGTAAAATTTGCCGATTCATCAGGCTTAAGCAGTTTATTGGTTGGTCATCGTTTGTGTAAAAATGCTACAGGTTCTTTTATCCTTACGGGATTAAATGATGCTGTGTCCCGCCTGGTTACCATATCACAATTAGAAAGCGTTTTAACCATCGTTCCGACAACAGAAGAAGCTATCGACCTGATCTTTATGGAGGAAATTGAAAAAGAATTAAAAAAAGAAGCAAGATAACACCTTAATTGTTTACCTGATTATGAGATTTGAGGTAACAATTTTAGGCAGCAGTTCTGCTACGCCAATTTATAACAGAAATCCCACATCGCAGGTGCTTAATATCAATGAGCGCCTGTATTTAGTTGATTGCGGCGAAGGCACCCAGCAACAAATGCTCCGCTTCGATGTCAGAGGCAGCCGTATCGATCATATTTTCATTAGCCACCTGCATGGCGATCACTATCTTGGCCTTGTAGGCTTTCTTTCTTCACTTCATCTAAATGGTCGTAAAAAGGCGCTAAAGTTGTTTGGCCCGTTACATTTAAAGGAGATTATTGATCTGCAGTTTAAATACTCCGAAACGGTTTTGCAGTATGAGATTATGTTTTATCCAACCGACCCTAAAACGCCGCAAATAATTTTAGATAATGAGGATGTTATTGTCGAGACTATTCCGCTTGATCACCGCATAGAGTGTACCGGCTTTTTGTTTAAAGAAAAGAAACGCCTGCGTAAATTGATTAAAGAAGAACTGGAGCGCGTTGGCATACCGGTTGAATATTATACCGCCCTTAAAAAAGGTGCTGATTATACTGACAATCAGGGTAGAGTATATAAAAATGATATGCTTACCACTGATTCAGCTGAACCTAAAATTTATGCCTACTGCTCTGATACCAAATATAATGAGCGATACTTCGACCAGATTAAAGATGCTGACTTGTTGTATCATGAGGCTACCTTTTTGCACAATATGCTCGACCGGGCCAACGAAACCCACCATACCACCGCTTTGCAGGCTGCAGAGATAGCGGTTAAGGTGAAGGCCAAAAAGCTGCTGATGGGGCATTTTTCTGCGCGTTATAAGACACTGGACGACTTGTTGATTGAAGCGCAAAACGTATTCCCCAATACCGGATTGGCTATTGAGGGTAAGACCTTTTTTGTATAGTCACCACGTATCCTTAACTTGCCAGGATCCTAAAAAGAGGCATTTAACATCGAATTTGCTCAGCCTGTGAGATGCCGAAATGAGTTCGGTAAGACATATTTATTGTCTAGTTTGTCATCATTTCAGAACAGACAATTTAATCCTTCTTGCCGCCGCCAAAAACCGAGAAATGCACATAACGTTTCGGGTTTTCTTTTAAGTCGATAAACAATAAGTTCAGATTGTCGGAGGCAGCCTGCAGGTTTTTATAAAGTTTATCATCATTGATTAATAAACCCATAGAACCTTTATTGCTATTCATTGCGGCGACGGTTTGTTGCAGATCAGAAATAGCTTTATTAGCATTATCTAACGTTTGCTGGATATGCCCGTTTGCCAGGTCGCCGCTAAACTTTTGAAAGTTATTGGTTACATTGTTTAAACCGGCTGTAGTTACCTTCAGGTTAGCCGATACTGTCTCAGCGTTACTTAATATACCGTTAATATGGCCTGATTGCGCAGCTACCAGGGCATCAATTTTTTTAGTAGTACCTTCCAAAGTTTGTAATGAATTAGCGATGCTGGTGAAACTGCGATCGACATTTTTCTGAAAGTTTGGATTCAGTATTGCATTAATGGCAGCCAGCGACGAATCCAGTTTGGTCATCAGGTTTTCAGCTTTAGTTTGGATAGGTTGCAAACTCTCAGCCAAACTGCCCTGTATATCGGCGCGCAGGGTATCTTTGTTTTCGGCGTATTGCTTGCTGTCGCCCAATAAAAACACAATGGCCTTGCTACCCAGCAGGTCGGTACTTACCAGTTTAGCCAGCGTATTAACCGGGATATTATATTCTGATTCGATTTTAAATTCAACAGTAGTGCGGCCGTCCTCATGCAATTGCATTTTTGATACGTGGCCAATCTGGAAGCCATTTACCAGCACCGGCTTTGATACGGTAAGCCCGTCGACACTCCCATAAACCGCATAATATTTATTAGATCCGGAAAAAACGTCATTGCCTTTTAAAAAGCTGTACCCCAATATAAGTACGGCAATAACAATGGTGGTAAGGGCACCTATTTTAGTCTCGTTTGATATTTTCATATAGTAGATATGTGATGTTAGTTTTGGAGATTAAAGTTGTTAGGTATGAAGCTTTTTAAATTTCCTCACTCATCCGTTGCACATTCTCACATCTAATCCCGATAGCCATCGGGACTCACACCTCTATAACCAATTATCTGGCTACTTGTTCTACATCGGCCTTATAATTCTTAAGCGCCCTGATGATTGAAGCCACAATTTCGTTCTGTCCGGCTTCAGAATTCAGGTATTCTTCATCATCGGGATTATTGATATAACCGGTTTCAACCAATACCGCCGGCATAGCGCTATGGCATAATACCAAAACACCTTGTTCGCGTATACCTTCGCTTGGGCGGCCATCGGTTTCTGTAAACTCGGTATTAATTAAAGTGGCTAAATGTATGCTTCGTTGTCTGAATTTACTTTTATATTGATTGATCAGAATAATTGACTCCGGGTCGTTAGGGTCTAAACCTGAGTTCATCTCTGAACCTTCGCTTTCTTCACCTTCGGCCAGTTGATTCTTGCTTATGGCTCTTTCTTCTTCGCGTCCCCGCCAGGTACCATAAACCAGTAACAGCACACCTTTCCCTGAGCGGTTAGGCACACGTACAGTTTTATAAATAGTTTTGCCATGCCTGCGGCCAACTGCCTCACGCACGGTTTTGTCGGCTAATGAATTACAGTGAAGAGATATAAATAAGTCGCCTTTGCTATCATTGGCAATTTCAGAGCGGCGCTCCCACGAAACGTCATCTTCGTTAGTACGGGTAAGTACGGCTTTTACACCTCCCAATTCTTTTTCTATAGCGGCCTGCAATTTTAAGCCTATAGCAAGCGTTACACCTCTTTCGGTAGAGAAAGATCCAGATGCTCCGTGCGAGAAGTGGCCGGTTCCGGTAGGTTTACCGCCATGCCCCGGATCGATAATAACGGTTTTAAGTTTAAATCCGTTGTTTACAAGGGTGTCTTGTTTTTCTGTTTGAGGTAATGTAAAAGAAAATAACGAAAAGCAAACCGGTAATGCCAATAATCCAAAAATCAATCTTTTCAATGCTTTATTTTTCATTATTTTTGAACGCTGTTAACTATATCTGCAAAAATACTATTCATAATCAAAATTGAAATTCGCCAACTTATTTTTTCTATTTGCACTTATATTAATAGTAGACCTGATGGCCTTTGCTCATAAGGGCAGGGCTACCAAATTTATTACGGATACTATTATACAACTTGACTCAACAAGTAAGTTTCCGCGAATTACCGCTAAATTAAAAAAATCTAAGAGAACCTCTACCGCAAAAAACGATACTATACCAAAAGTTATTGCGGGCGACACCATAAAAAAAGATACCTCGAAAAAACGAAACGCCTCCGGCAGGATAAACTTTACCAGCGACACCGGAAAAAGAGGAACGTTACTTGACACAAACAGGAGGGCAGGACCTGATACTTCAAAAAATGGATCCAATCTGGATACCGATATTAAAGAGGTAGCCGACTCAAGCTTTAATGATATGAAAACCAGCATAAGTTACCGTATAGGCAATGCCCGTGTAACTTATGGCGATTTTGAATTGGATGCTGAATATATTCGTATTGATCGTAAAAATCACCTGATATATGCCAGCGGACTCAGGGATAAAAGAACCGGACGCTATATTGGCCGGCCAATCTCCAAGCAAGGAAAGGATTCGCCAATAACATCCGACTCATTATTGTTTAATTACGAAACAAAAAAAGGTTTGATATATAACCCTTTTACCGAGCAGGATGGCAACTACATTTCGCACGGCGAGGCTAAGAAATTAAATGAAGATGAGGTTGCCTACCACAATATTATCTTCAGTGCCTGCGACAAGCCATCGAAAGGTGAAACCCCGGATTACGGCATTGTAATAACCAGGGGTATAGGCGAGAAAAAGCGTATTATCTCAGGCCCGGCTTATCTCGAAATTGAGGGTGTGCCTATTCCAATTGGGATTCCTTTCGGCTTTTTCCCGAAGCCCAATACCAGAGCCTCGGGTATTATGCTGCCTACATTTGGCGAAGACGCAACATTAGGCTTTTTCCTGCGCGATTTTGGTTATTACATTGGTCTAAGTGATTATGCCGATCTAACCAATCTGGGTACCTATTACTCAAACGGTTCGTACGAGGTGAGCAGTTCACTTAATTACATGAACCGGTATAAATACAATGGTAATTTAACATTAGCTTATAGCTCGCATAACTATGGTTTAGCCGGCGACCCGCCGCATAAAGATTTTCACGTTAACTGGCAGCATTCACAAAATCCAAATGCAAGTCCGGGTAGTACTTTTAGCGCTTCGGTAAACGCCGGTACGTCAAGTTTTTACCAGAATAACCCTGCGTCAACCGGCTATAACCTGCAACAGTTAACACAAAATAACCTGCGTTCAAGTATATCATACTCACGTACTTGGGCCGGTACACCGTTTAACCTAACTACCAGTATAGACCATAGCCAGGATCTGACAAATAAAACGGTGTCGTTAACTTTACCCAATGTTAACTTTAGTATGACAAGTATTAACCCTTTTGACTCAAAAGACCATGTTGATGAGCAAAAGTGGTATCAGAAAATCACGGTCGCCTATAACATGACGGCTACCAATACACTCACCAACATACCTGAGTCGCAGTTGTTTAAAGGCGAGACACTTACCAAGCGTATGCAAAACGGCATACAGCACCAGATACCATTAGGTCTTAGTCTAAATGTATTGAAATATTTTCAGTTTAACATCAATGCCAATTATACAGAGCGCTGGTATTTTCAATCTATCAACAGGCATTATGCCCGTGCAGACTCATTGGCTACTGATACACTACCGGGCTTTAAACGTGCGGGCAATTATAACCTGAGCACGGGCTTGTCGACCAAGCTTTACTGGACACCAACCTTTAAAAATGGTAAACTTAAAGCTATTCGTCATGTCATAACACCAAATATCAGCTTTAGTTACTCGCCGGATTACTCAAGCCTTGACCGTCCGTATAACAGAATTATTGTTAGCAACGCTACAGTACCTTACCCTGTGATTTACCAGCGTTATTCTATTTTTTCAAACTCACCTTTTGGATATCCGCAGGGTGGTACGCAAGCCGGTTTAAACTTTAGTGTCGATAATACCCTCGAGGCAAAATTCAGGCCCAAAAGTACAGATACCTCGCAAACCGAAAAAAAAGTGCAGCTACTGCAAAGTTTGTCATTTTCAACTTTTTACAACTTTGCGGCCGATTCATTTAAGCTGACGCCCATTTCCCTTTCTGGGCATACCGCCTTATTTGGCGATAAGGTAAACGTAAGTTTCGGCGGTAGCTTTGACCCGTATGTAACTAAAGTGTACGATACGATAGCCAATGGTCGCGTGTTTGCTTATCCGCGTAGATTTAATAGATATACCTGGATGGATGGCAAAATACCTAAGCTTACTAATTTTAACTTTTCTGTAAGTGGTACGCTTAACCCTGCGGCGTTTCATCCGTCGGCAAATAATAATAATAATGTAATGCCGGGTGCGTACAATCCTAATTTACCTAATACTGCGGCCAATGTAACAGAAGCACAGCGGCAAAGCCTGGCCTTATTAAATAGTGACCCCTCTGCTTACGTGGATTTTAACATCCCCTGGAATTTGGTCATCAATTATAACTTTAGCTATGGTGACAATTATGTAACATCTTCGCATGTTAATACGGTTATGCTCAGCGGCGATTTTAGCCTCACGCCTAAGTGGAAGATACAGTTTAACACCAACTACGATTTGCAAGCCAGGCAGCTAAGTAGTGCCACCTCATTTGCAATTTACCGCGATTTGCATTGCTGGGACTTGTCTATAAACTGGTTGCCGTTTGGGTTCTATAAATCATATAACATTACATTAAAGGTTAAGTCAGACATTTTGCAGGCATTAAAACTGAGCAAGCGTAGCGACTACACCAGCAACGCAAATTTTAATAACTACTAACATGCTTGCCGAGATCATAACCATAGGCGACGAGATATTGATTGGGCAGATTGTTGACACCAATTCTGCCTGGATGGCTCAGCAGTTAAACAATGCAGGTATCCGTGTAAAGCAAATATCGTCGGTTTCTGATGACAGGCAGCACATCCTTACAGCACTTAAAGAAGCCAGCGAACGTGCCAACCTGATTTTTATAACCGGCGGGTTAGGCCCTACAAAAGACGATATTACCAAAACCACGCTGGCCGAATACTTTGGCGTGGGTATGGTCGAAAATAAAGAGGCGTTGGACAACGTGCTGCGTATTTTTGCAAAGTACGATCGGCCAATGCTTGACATTAACAGACTACAGGCGCAGATACCCGAAAATTGTGAAGTGATAGTCAATAAAAACGGTACAGCGCCGGGTATGTGGTTTGAGGTTAATGGTAAGATATATGTATCGATGCCGGGTGTGCCTTTTGAGATGATGTATATGATGGAGGAGGATGTGATTCCCCGGATCAAAACCTTATTTAAGCTTCCGGCAATCATTCATAAAACTATATTGACGGTGGGCGAGGGCGAATCATTCCTTGCCGCGCGCATTGCCGATATTGAAGATTCATTACCCAAACATATTAAACTGGCCTATTTACCCAAGCTTGGCCAGGTACGCCTCAGACTAAGCGGACAGGGGGAGGACGAAAAACAACTTAGCACGGAAATTGAACATTACACCGCAAAAATTGTTGAACGGGTAGGTAACCACGTAGCAGCCGAAGAGGATATAACCCTCGAAAAAACAATACTGAATTTTATGGCAGAACGCGGGCTCACCTTGTCAGCTGCCGAAAGTTGCACCGGGGGGTATATTTCGCATTTATTTACTCAGCATCCGGGTTCGTCAAAGGTGTTTTTGGGCGGGGCTGTTTCTTACGCTAACCAATTAAAAGAAAGCATCCTTAGTGTAAAACACGAAACGCTGGAGACATATGGTGCCGTAAGCGAGGAAACTGTTGTTGAGATGGCTGAAGGCGCGCTACGCAATTTTAAATCTGATTACGCTATTGCCGTTACCGGCATAGCGGGCCCGGACGGCGGGACACCCGATAAACCTGTAGGTACGGTTTGGATAGCAGCTGCATCAGCTCAAAAAACAGTGCGAAAGAAATTCACATTCGGAAGTAAGAGGCTTCAAAACATCGAAAGGAGCGCCTCAGCAGCATTATTTATGTTGAATACTTTACTAAAGGATGTTTAAAAGTAAGCTACAGATTTTCTAATTTTGACCAAAGAACTATATTTTAACGTATGGCTAAATATCAGCTGTTATTGCCAAAGATGGGTGAGAGTGTTGCAGAGGCAACAGTAATTAAATGGATAAAAAATCCAGGCGATTATATAGAAGCCGATGACGCGGTAATGGAGATTGCCACTGATAAAGTTGACTCCGAAGTTCCATCGCCTGTATCGGGTAGATTAGTAGAACAACGTTATAAAGAAAACGATGTAGTACAGGTGGGTTCAGTGATAGCCATTATTGAAACTGATGAACCTGAAAAAACAGCGCCTGCGCCCATAGCGGCTTCAGCGCCGTCTGCACCGCAGCCCGCACCTGCATCCGCTCCGAATCCGGAACCGCAAAACATACCGGGTGTTGACCAGTTAGCAACAAGGCCGCAAGCGGCACCGTCGCCACCAACAATAAACGATGCCAGGGGCAGCACCCGATTTTATTCGCCTTTAGTTAAACATATCGCGCAGCAAGAAAACATTAGCCAGGCCGAATTGGACAGTATTCCGGGCAGTGGTGCCGATGGACGTTTAACAAAAGACGATTTATTAGCTTACGTAAAAAACAGAACTGGTAGCCCTGCTTCAGCTCCGGTTCATCAGACGCAACAAAGCGGAATGTCTAATGGGGCTTCAACTGCTGCGCAGCAAGCACCACCACCTGCCGCGCCAAAACAAGAAGCACCGGTGTCTGGCCAAACCCGGGCAGAACACTCAAAGTCATTGACAGCCAGTGGCGCCGACGAAATTATAGAAATGGACCGTATGCGCCGCTTAATTGCCGAGCATATGGTAATGAGCAAGCATACTTCGCCGCACGTAACTTCATTTGTTGAGGCCGATGTTACCGGCCTGGTATTATGGCGCGAAAAAATAAAGAACAGTTTCGAAAAACGTGAAGGCGAAAAGATCACTTTTACGCCAATTTTTATAGAGGCTGTTGTAAAGGCCATTAAAGATTATCCGATGATCAATATATCGGTTAACGGTACGCAGATCATTAAAAAGGCAAGTATCAATATAAGTATGGCTACCGCATTACCCAATGGTAATCTTATTGTTCCGGTAATTAAAAAGGCTGAAGAACTGAATCTTTTAGGCTTAACCAAAGCAGTGAACGGCCTTGCTAACAAAGCCCGAACCGGTAAACTACAACCAGACGACGTGAAGGACGGGACTTTCACCATTACTAATGTCGGTACTTTTGGTAACCTGTCGGGCACGCCTATTATTAATCAACCGCAGGTAGCAATTTTAGCAGTGGGCACTATCAAGAAAAAGCCTGCTGTTATTGAAACCCCTGAAGGTGACGTAATAGCAGTAAGACACCTCATGATGATGTCGTTATCTTATGACCATCGGGTGGTCGACGGCGCTTTGGGGGGCTCTTTCCTGAGCCGGATAGCGTATTATCTGGAAAATTGGGACGCAAACAGACAGGTTTAATGTCTTAACTCATGAGTCTTAATCGATAGTCGTTCGGTTTACGATTTTAAGACTCATGACTCAATAAATTCTTCCCGAAAAATCAAACAAGCATCCTCCTTTGTTGGTTTACATAAAGGCAGTCTGGTACTGCCTGTACTTAAACTAAACAGCCATGGAAAATTATGAAACCTTAGTGGATGCCACTAATGATTTAATGAAACGGGGATATACCGCCAACCTGAGTATGGAAGGCGACACTATTGACGATAAGTCAAGAAATATACATATGACTGCGGATGATTTCTCTATCGATGAGTTTTACCGCTTTGAAGGGCCAAGCAATCCGGCCGATATGTCAATTGTTTATGCTGTGAGTTCGCCAAAGTATGACCTTAAGGGAATTATTGTAAATGCTTACGGTGCTTACGCAAATGATAGTTCATCGGCTATACAGGCCAAGCTGCATCATCACATGGTGAGCCATAACCTGCACAGCAGCGACAGGCCGCAGGCGTAATTGGATAAGAATTGTCATTGCGGGGAGGGACGACGCAATCGCACGCGTAAAGGCCTCCTTGCAATCACCACGCTAAGAAATCGTGATTACAACCGGATTAAAAGGGAATCTTAACAAGAAAAGGAGGGCTTTTTAACTCAACCCCTTCAATAGCTTCTTCCCCCGTGTCTGTATCGCCGCAGATCCATCGCGCATTAAAAATTCCAATTGATTTTGTAGTTCATGCCTGATCCAATCATGTTGATGGCGCAGGTTAAACAAAGCTTCGGCAGCAAAAACCTTTACGGCTATTTTAACTTTGGTGTCTATCATCCAGTCAAACAGCTGCTCAACCACAGGTTCTGTGTTTAACTGCGCTAATTGATCTTTAATTGCCTCGGGTGCTTTTGGCGATGTAGCGTACATTACAATCCTGGCATAATGTCGTTTAACGCCCGGCCCCGTAATAGCAGGCAGGGCGTTTAATATATCTCCCAGTTGTAACGCGTAACCCTGGGGTTGCTGCAGGTACAGGTTCTCTAATATCCAGGCCGCTCTAAAAGCAATGGCCTCGTCATGATGATGAGTGACAGCGATCAGATCGCCCAGGTTAAACTGTTCGTTTTTTAATATTCCACTTAGCTCAAGCACTTTCAACTTGCCAAAGGTTTCTTTGATGCGTTCGATGAGTTGATTTTGATTCATAATTGAAAATGACGGCTAATATGCTGAGATCGAATCATCCAATGTTCAAATTCTTAAAATTAATTACTAAGCGTCTAAAAAATTATACATTTGTTCACTCCATTTTACAACTACTAAATATACATGGTTAAATTCAACCGTTTCACATTAAACAATGGCCTGCGGGTTATTGTCCATGAAGATAGCACAACCCCAATGGCCGTAGTCAACATTTTATATGATGTTGGCTCGCGCGACGAAAACCCTGAACAGACCGGCTTTGCCCATTTATTTGAACATTTGATGTTTGGCGGATCGGTAAATATTCCGAACTACGACGGACCGCTGCAAAGTGTAGGAGGTGAAAACAATGCGTTTACCAGTAACGATATTACCAACTATTATATAACCCTGCCCTCAGTAAATTTAGAGACCGCCTTCTGGCTGGAAAGCGACCGTATGCTAAGCCTGGCCTTTAGCAAGAAAAGCCTCGAGGTACAGCGCAATGTAGTGATTGAAGAGTTTAAACAACGTTATCTGAATCAGCCCTACGGCGATGTCTGGCTGAAGCTACGCCCTATGGTTTATAAAAAACATCCGTACCAATGGGATACCATCGGAAAGAACATTGAGCACATTGCTGATGCCAGGATTGAAGATGTTAAAGCCTTCTTTAAAAAACATTATAACCCGCAAAATGCCATTATGGTAGTAGGGGGTGATGTTAAGTTCGACCAGGTAAAACAACTGGCCGAAAAATGGTTTGGCCCGATTCCTGCCGGAGAGAAATATCACCGCAACCTGCCGCAAGAGGATGAACAGCACGAAGTACGCCGAGATACGGTAACTGCTAAAGTCCCTGTAAACGATATTTATATTGCTTTGCAGATGCCGGGCAGGCGCGAAAGGGAATTTTACGCTATCGAGCTGATATCTGATATACTTTCGCGTGGTAATTCATCACGTTTATACCGTACGTTGGTTAAAGATAAGCAACTGTTCAGTGAGGTACATGCTTATGTATTTGGTAGCCTGGACAAAGGCATGTTTGTATTAGAGGGTAAACCAACTGAAGGTGTATCCATAGAAGAAGCTGAAGCAGCGATATGGGAAGAAGTAACAAAGTTAACTACTGAGGAAGCACCCGTAGATGAGTTAACAAAGGTGCAGAACAAAACCGAGTCGACCATGATATTTTCTGAGATGTCATTGTTGGACAAAGCCATGAATCTGGCTTATTATGAGCTTTTAGGCGATGCCGAAATGTTTAACCGGGAAACGGAAAAATTCCTGGCAGTGACGCCTGCTGAAATTAAAGAAGAAGCTATCAAATTGTTTAGAAAAGATAATTCATCAACATTAATCTACCTCGCCGAGGAAACCAATGACCAATACATTAGATAGAAAAACGGCCCCTCAATCAAGGGCTATTGAACATATAAACCTGATAAGTCCAAAAAAAACAACGCTGCCTAACGGTTGCAATTTGTTTACTTTTAATTCGGGCGATCAGGAATTGGTACGTATTGAATGGATATTCAATAATCTGCGTTTTGATCCGGCAAAGCCATTATTAAATACCGCGGTAAACACCATGCTTACTGATGGTACTGAAAACCTCACAGCCGCTGAAATTGCCGATAAAATTGATTTTTACGGTGCATTCTTATCTGTTGATTATGGCTTTGAGCAGTCGCAGGTAACTTTGTATTCATTAACCAAACACCTGGGCAAAACGTTGCCTGTAGTTAAGGATATCCTGACCAACTCCATCTTTCCGCAGAAAGAATTGGATACTTACATTCGCAACCAGCAGCAAAAATTACAGGTCAACCTGAAAAAGAATGATGTGGTGGCTCGCCGTACTTTTAATAAAGCTTTGTATGGCGACACCATCTACGGCCTCAATGCCGAGGTAGAAACTTATAACAGCTTAAAACGCGAAGATCTGTTGGCGCATTATAGACAGATGTACCAGCCGTCAAACTGTACGCTGATCATAGCAGGCAAAGTTGATTTATCGGCTGTCGAACTACTAACAGATATCTTTGGTAACGATTGGAAAGACCAGTCGATACAGGCTGATATTACTCAACCTGACCTAAAGAGAGCGGCCGCGATCTTTTACTTCGTTGAGCGCCCGGAAGCACTGCAATCGGCTATACGCATAGGTACACCTTTTATCAACAGGCATCATCCTGATTTCCCGGCGGTGCAGGTTTTAAACACAGTATTGGGTGGTTATTTTGGCTCAAGGCTGATGAATAACATCCGTGAAGATAAAGGCTATACTTATGGTATTGGTTCGGGTTTGGTTTCTTATCGTCAGGGTGGTGCCTTATTTATTGCTACGGAGGTAGGAGCCGAGGTTTGCAAGGCCGCTGTTACAGAGATAGAAAAAGAGATCAATCGCCTTAAAACAGAATTAATACCTGATGATGAGCTGAACCTGGTACGTAATTACATGATGGGTTCATTATTGGGCAGCCTGGAAAATGTATTCTCGCACGCTGATAAATTCAAGAACCTGTATTTTTCAGGTATGGGTTATGATTATTATGATCGTTATACCGAGGTAGTTAAGCATGTTACTGCTGATGAGTTGCTGAACCTGGCTATAGCGTATTTCGACTTTGAGAAATTTTATAAGGTAATTGTAGGTAAATATTAATGCTATTTGTTCATTTGATGATTGGTGGGGAGAAATCTATATGCCAGAAAATCAATTTATATATAGATTTCCCCATCAGTAAATGATAGCTTTAAATCAATTTCCCCTGATCCAGACCCTGACTTAAAAGTCTGACTTGTCCTGAAATAGGTTTACAATTAAAAGTGTAAACGATGAACAAAAGTAAAGAAGAAAAGATCTTGCATGATCATTTAACGTTGGGTCTAACATTTCGTAGCTTAGCGTTAAAGTA